>PMUN01000380.1:10360-26519 GCA_003166875.1 Bryobacterales bacterium
GATATAGGTTGGTGGGGGTTATGATTGGGAGAGTCTCTTCAGCCCTGAAGGCCCCCCGAGCTTGCGCTGGGGGCGAGTCTTATGAGCTCCTGGTCGTTACTCTGTCCCGTACGTTCATAGCCACAGACCATTTGCCATCGACTTCCTTAACATATAGGTTTTCCGCTACGCTTCCAGTGCGATCATCGATGACGACGCTATAGTGGCCGTCGCGTAGTGCTGTGGGGGCCCAGTATATTTGCTGCACTTCCCTGTCGGGCAGCTTCGGGTCACCAGTCGGATCCAATTCTGGGAATTGATACGTCTTCATGCTTCGCTGTATCAGTCCGACATCTGAAGGGTTCTTCTGAAATGCTGCAACGGCATCCATGTCCTGAAATGTGATCGAGACGTGATAAAGCGGGTCTGCCCCTCGAAGAACGACAAGGAAGTCCCAAAATGCTTGCGGGGAGTCGGGGTTCAGAAGCGGGCCGAGCTTTACGAATGCGTAAGTCTTCGATGGGATGGCAGGTAAATTCTGATCACCGGCGTCATTGCTAAGGAAAATAGGACAAGCATGCCCCAACGAACAAGCCCGTGGCGCCAAACCGTTCTGACGATCTCCCAGGCGAGGTACGCTGCGAAGCCCCACCACCCAATCCGAAGAAACACGCCGTAGAGGCCGGCGACCCAATGTGGTTGGCCGTCACGTTGAGCAACAGGGGGAAGCCAACGGCCACGATCACTATTCGAATGATCCTCGCAATGTTGTGTCGAGAATCCAAGCCGAGGGGCGGCTGCTGTTCCTTCGGCTGTTGCGGCCGCCCCGTTTACGTGACACAACTCTCTCCAATCCCGACCGGAACGAACGGTGTATGCCTTGCCCGACCGGCCTGTCACTGCATGTGGCGTGTCAAGCTCCCACACGTTGTCGAGTGGACAATCACATCTTAAGCCCGATTCGGAGCGTCGCGTGCGGCGGTTCGAAGTGGAGTTCGAGCGCTTCCTTCAGATTGACTAGAGCTTCTTCTTCGGTCTCGCCCTGGCTTGCGATGTCGATTTCCAGGCACTGGGAGACGTACCAGTTTCCGTCTCGCTGAACGGTTGCTGTGAAGGGGCGCGTCATGAGTTCATTTTTTCACAAACGTAAGGAAGCAATCCAAGGCGTTCACACGAGTGTGNNACGCAGGAGTGCGTGCGCCACATCAATCTTGTGCAGTGCTCAAAGGCAGGGATTCTGTGCAGTCGTTAAAGGCGGGGATTCTGTGCAGTGTTCGAAGGTAGGAATTCTGTGCAGTCGTTAAAGGCGGGGATTTTGTGCAGTGTTCGAAGGCAGAAATTTTGTGCAGTGCTCAAGGGTAGGAATTCTGTGCAATGTTCAAAGGCAGAAGAATTTCAGGGGTCGATTTTGAATTTTGGGGGCTTTTGTTGGGCGACGCAGGATATGTCTAGGGCGTCGGCGGAACCTTTTTCTAGGAAGTCGGACATTAGTTTTATGCCGCAGAAGCCCGTGTTGCCGTGGCTTGATTCGGGGAATATTATGTGGCGGCTCGCGGGGAGTTGCTTTGCTACGCGATCGCCGAAGTCTGGCGGAGTTACTGCGTCGCGGGCTCCGGAGATTAGGAGCACGGGGACTTGGGAGTGGACTAAATCGTGGACGTCTTTTGGTACTGGGGCGCGCACCCATTCGCGGCAGGCTGCACGTTGCTCCTGGACGCGGAGGTCGCCCAGGAAGGTGTTCGCGGTTTCGTGGGCTAGGGTCGCATCGTCGATATAGGGAATTTGTTCGGCGCAGGTTACCGAGAGCAGCATTCCCATGGCTAGGATGCTATTGATTTCGATTTCGGCGGAGACGGCCCGTTGGATCAGCGGCGCGAGGTCGCCAGTGGCCGCGCGATGGATGAGCTGCGGGAAGACTGCTCCGTCAGTTGAATACAGATAATGGCGGATGCCCTCGGCCAGGGCTTCGACGCCTGGATGGACGCGCGCGGTGCGGCCGTCGGGGGCGCGAACCTCAACCTCCACGCCTTTTCTGACGTGATCGAAGATGGATTTGAAATCCTCCTGGAGATTTGGATAGGCGGCTTGGCATGCGGCGTCGGCACGGCATTTGTCGAAAATGATGTCGACGGCGCGCTGGCCGGCCCAGGCCACGTGCAACGGGTGAAGCTCGTCGGGAGGCACGATACCGCTCAGGGCGGCCGCGCGAACATGCTGGCCGTGGCGACGCAGGTAAACCTGCGCGGCTAGCGAGCCGTAGGAACCTCCCTCTAGGTTGATCTTTTCGTAGCCCAACCACTCGCGCACTTCGTCGATGTCGTCCATCCCGATGGCGGTGGTGTAGAGCTTGAGGTCGGCGATCTTCTCGAGACGCTGGCGGCAGGCGCGGACCGCATCCACGGGGAATGAAGTGTTCACCACTCTCTGGAGGTCGGGTGGATTGCCGTAGAAATCGCAGTCCAGCGGATTCGATCGGCCGGTGCCGCGCTGATCGATCATAACTATGTCGTGATGCGCGCGGATGGCCTGAAAGAATGCAAAGCTCGGAGCGGACTCGGTAATGCCCTCACCGGGGCCACCGCCGAATGCGAAAACTGGCTCGGCTTTTTCGGGATTGAGGGCCGGGAGGATGACGATGTTTAGGCCGATTTTACGGCCGGATTTGCGGTCGCGATCTTCCCAGACTGGGTAGGTGGCGCAGAGGGCGGGTTTGGTTAAGCCGGGGATCGTGCAGGCGTGGGGCTTCTCTTCGACCGCGGGGACTGGGGTGCGAGTGGCGGCGGTGAGTGTGGAGAGGAGGGTGATGGTTAGGAGGGGCCGCATGTGGATCATTTTGGCATTGTTTAAAGGCACCGACTCCCTTACGGGTCGCGGTTCGGTTGGGCGGTGGATGGTTGGGCGGTGAGTTTGCAGGCGGAAGCGCCTGCCCCACGGCTGCACTTAGGTTACAATCGGCGTGCATGTTCCGGAAGGTTTTGGTTGCTAATCGGGGGGAGATCGCGGTGCGCGTTGTTCGGGCGCTGCGCGAGTTGGATATTACTAGCATCGCGGTTTTTTCGGATGTGGATCGTGCTGCGCAGCATGTTCGGCTTGCGGATGAAGCTGAGCGCGTGGAAAGTTATCTGAATATTGATGGCATTTTGGAAGCTGCGAGGAAGCACGGGGCTGAAGCTGTACATCCCGGCTATGGATTCCTGAGCGAGAATGCGGGGTTTGCGGCGGCGTGCGAGGCGGCGGGCATTGTCTTCATTGGTCCGTCGGCCGATTCCATACGGCGGTTGGGATCGAAAACGGCGGCGCGGATTTTGGCGAAGCAGATGAATGTACCGGTGGTGCCGGGCAGCGAAGAGCCGGCCGCGCATCTGGAGCACGCGCGCGAGCTGGCTCGCCAACTCGGATATCCGGTGCTGCTAAAGGCCGCGGCGGGTGGGGGCGGCAAGGGGATGCGGCGGGTGGACGCGGAGGGTGAGCTTGAGGCGGCGATTCGCGATGCCACCAGCGAGGCTGAACGAGCTTTCCATTCGAGCGAGGTTTATATCGAGAAGGTGATCGAGCAACCGCGCCACATCGAGATCCAGATCGCGGGGGATTTCTATGGCCACCTGATCCATCTGGGCGAGCGGGAATGCTCGGTGCAGCGGCGGCATCAGAAGATTATCGAGGAGTGTCCATCGCCGCTGGTGGCGGCGAATCCTGAGATGCGGGCGGAGATGGGAGAGGCGGCGCTAAGAATTGCGCGGGCTGTTGGGTATCACAATCTGGGCACGGTGGAATTTCTCGCGGACGGCGAAGGCAATTTCTATTTTCTGGAAGTGAACACGCGGCTGCAGGTGGAGCATCCGGTGACCGAGCTGGTGACGGGGCTTGACCTGGTGCATCTGCAATTGCGCATCGCGGCTGGAGAGGCGATTCCGTTCGCGCAGGAAGATGTGGAGTGGCGCGGATGGGCGATGGAATGCCGCGTATGCGCCGAGGATCCGGAGCAGCACTTCTTCCCTTCCCCGGGCAAAATCGAGCAGCTTCGCGAGCCTGCGGGATCGGGCATCCGGCTGGATTCCGGAGTTTATCCAGGGTGGACCGTTCCGCTGGAGTACGACCCGCTGCTGGCCAAATTGGTGGCGTGGGCACCGGATCGGATGACGGCGATACGGCGCATGTTGCGGGCTCTCGATGAGTACTCGATCGTGGGCGTGGAGACGAATTTGGCGTTCTTTATCGAGATCCTGAATGACGCGCAGTTTCGGGAGGGGCGTTTGGATACGCGTTTCGTTGCCGATTTTTTCAGCAGAAGAGTGGTTGCGCTAGAGCCTTCGCAAGAAATGGAGTTGGTTGCCGCGCTTGCGGCCGCGGCGCATTCGGGTAACGAGAAACGAGAAACGAGAAACGAGAAACGAGAGACGAGCCGCTGGCTTTCAGAAGGACGGAGCGAGATGCTCCGATGAAGCTACAGATTCTGGTGAATGGGCATCCGGTGGCAGTGGACACGGAGCAACTGGATCAGGTGGCGCAGGTTGAGCCGGGCGTTTATTCCGTGTTGCTGGACGGGCGGAGCTTTGAAGTGCGGGCTATCGCGTCGCGGGAGGGCTTGCGGCTGGAGTTGGACGGTCGGCGCCTCACGGCTGAGGTGTACGATCCGCGAGATCGGGGCCAGAGGTCCAATGCGGCGCTTGGGACGGGTCGACAGAACATCGTTGCGCCTATGCCGGGCAAAGTGATTCGAGTACTGGTGCGCGAAGGGGATGGGGTGGAGATTGGGCAAGGTCTGGTGGTGGTGGAGGCGATGAAGATGCAAAACGAGATGAAGGCCTTGCGGAGCGGGCACGTTGTGGAAGTGCGGGTTCGAGATGGTGATACGGTGACTGCTGGGGATGTGCTGGTGGTGTTGGGTTGACTGGCAGCGCATGGCGCTGCCCCACAAGTGCGAAAATGGTATTTGCCATTTGACTCAAAGGCTTACGGACCGGACGTGGCCGCAATATTGACGCTGGATCAGAACGGCCAGCGTTTGATTCCTCTGGTGTCCGGGGTGTGCGCGTCCGAAGAAGCGCGCGCGCTTTTGAAGAAACGGAAACCGTCGGATTTGTTTTTGCACTCGCGCGCTCCCAAAGCGGCGCTGGGCGGGTTGTTTCTGTATTTTTCCTGCGCGGCGGAATGCCACGAATTGGTTCAGAACATGAATTCTTCCGAGGGTGACTTCTGGCATGCGATTCTGCACCGGCAAGAGCCTGACGCGGCGAATGCTTCTTACTGGTTTCGACAAACGAAGACGCATCCCGTATTCGAGGAGCTGGCGCGCAGCGCGGAAGAGATAGCGGCGAAGTATCCTGCGGCCAAGTTTCGTGGTGGCGGCAAGTGGGACCCGTTGTTCTTTATCGAATTTTGCGGGCGGGCGCGCGGCGAGCCGGGATCGGCGACCGAAGCTGCGGCGCTGGAGATACAACGGGCGGAATGGCAGCTTCTGTTTGATTACTGCGCGAGGCCCCGATCTTGAGCCGTGCCCGAAGCTGGCTGACCATTGTACTGATCGCCGTCACCGCCGTTGCGGTCTGGATTCTTTCCCGGAAGACTGCACCGCCTGAAGTGGACTTCGTGAAAGTGACGCGCGAGACCATCGTCAGTTCGCTTGGCACCAATGGCAAAGTGGAACCGATTGAGTGGCTGGCGGCGCGGGCGGAACGGGCCGGCACAGTCACGCGAGTGTTGGTGGCGCGCGGGCAACAGGTTAGGAAAGACGCGCCGCTGGTGGAGCTGGATACGCGTGTGGTCAATGCTGAAATTGGCAAGGCGCAGGCTGCTATCCAAGAAGCGCAGACGCAGGAACAAGTGCTGGACCAGGGCGGCCGGATCGCGGAGCGTCAGCAGGTGGATGCGGATCTGGCGCGGGCGCGGCTGGATCTGGACGTTGCGCAGAAGCAGCAGACCGCGCTGGAACGGTTGGTGGCGAAGCAAGCTGCCACGCAGGTGGAGTTGGACAACATGCGGCAAACCGTGGATCAATTGCAATTGAGAATTCGCGCGCTGGAGCAGCACAAGGCGGCGCTGGTGACCGGCAGCGACAAGGAGATTGCCAAGGCCAAACTGCAGGAAGCCGAAGCGGCCGCGGCCGTCGCGCACGTCAATCTTGATCTCAGCGTGATCCGCGCTCCGATGGATGGCACGGTCTACGATTTCGATCTGAAGGTGGGTGCGTTTTTAAATCCAGGCGATCTGGTGGCAAGGGTGGGGAAGCTGGATCGCGTGCGGGTGACTGTTTACGTGGATGAGCCGGACATGGGGAAGGTGCACAAGGGCGAAGCGGTGAACATCACCTGGGACGCGTTGCCGGGGCACCAATGGAAAGGTGAAGTAGACAGGCTGCCGACGCAGGTGGTTCCGCTCGGAACGCGGCAAGTGGGCGAGGTGAGTTGTGTGATCGAGAATCCGGAGCGCGATCTGCTGCCCAACGCAAATATCAACGCGGACATTCAAGCGGCGGTGATTCCGGGTGCGCTGGTTCTGCCTAAGGAAGCTCTTCGAAGACAGGGTTCGGAGACCGGTGTTTTTCTCTTGCAGGGCGATCGAGTGGCGTGGAGGAAGGTGGGTCTGGGAGCATCGAGCTATACGAAGTCGCAGGTGCTATCCGGGCTTCAGGAAGGCGATGCGGTGGCGTTGCCGACGGAGAAGGCGATGAAGAGTGGGACGAGGGTTGAGCCGGTGATGCAGTAGAGGCACCGACTCCCTCACGGTCGCGGTTCGGAAAAAAGGCACCGACTCCCTCACGGTCGCGGTTCGGAAAGGCGCCGCGGATGGACACGGATATTTAGTTTACGGGTTCTAAGGGGAAGCCGTGTTTGCGCCAGGCTTCCAGGCCGCCTAGGAGCGGGTTCACGTTGATTACTCCTTTGCGGAATAATTGCAGCGCCGCACGGGCGCTGGAGGCTTCGTTTGGTCAAGAACAATAGAGGATCACCTCGCGATCGCGGGGGATCTCTTCGTGGCGGATTTCGATTTCGTCCAGGGTCATCCAGATTGCGCCAGGTAGCTTGACTCTGTCGTTCTCTACTTCGAGTTCGTGGCGAAGATCCACGACAGCGATGGGGTCGCCTGCGGTGATCATCTTCATGAGATCTTCGGGCGTGATGCGCGCCACGCGCAGGCCGCGAATGAAGCGACGGCGCTGATAATATTTCCAACTGATGTAGCCGGTTAGCGCGGCGCCAATCACCAGCACCAGGAGAGAGCCCATGCGTCCAGCCTGTTCGGCTGCGAGCTCCAGTTGATTGCGGAACATGTAGCCGATCGCGAGATAGGTTGCGCTCCAGACAACTGCGCCAGTGGCGTCGGCCGCGATGAACTTCCAGGGATTCATGCGGGTGAGTCCGGCAAGTGGGGCGGCGGTGGCTCCGAGGCCGGGAATGAATTTCGCGATCAACAAAGCTCGCGCGCCCAGTCTGCCGAAGAGGCTTTTGGTGTTGCTGACGCAGGAATCCGGCTCGAGCGACATACGGCAGAGCAGGTTGAGAATGGAGGTGCCGCGGACGCGTCCGAGCCGGAACCAGATCACGTCGCTCGTCAAAGACGCGGCGACGGCGAGCGCCAGAGATGTCCAGATGGAGAAATTACCCAATCCCGCGAGCGCGCCCATGCCGAGCAAAACCGGGAGCGCCGGGATCGGCAAGCCGATTCCCTCCGCGAACACGTTCGCGACCAGAACCCAGTACCCATGGCGTAGCAGAAATGGGATGATGGCGTGCATCGTGTATCCCTTATTGTAAAGCGCCGATTGGCAATCGGCGCGCAGGATGGCATCCTGCCCCACAGAGCAGCATGGCCGCAACCAAAACCGGGCCGACGAGGGCGTCGGCAGCGGACCAGGGGGTCCGCCCCACAAAACGTCGAAGGTTGCAAAGATTTTCAGCTCTAGTAGTACAAAGTGTCACGGCCTGCGAAGATTTTCAGGTCCAGTAGTACACGGAGTTAAACTGGGGCGCGGGTCAAACTGGCGATGAAGAAACTGACGCCGGGGATGTTCTTCTGGCTGAGGCGGTCGTCATTGGTGATGAAGAGATCGGCTTTGGCGGATTCGGCGCAAGCTAATTGGATTGCGTCCGCGGGACGGATGGCGCGGTCTTGACGGATGTTCGCGTAGGCTTCAGCGGCGCCGAAGTCGAATGACGATATGGTGACATGAGGACCGCTGAATAGGGTTCGATAGCGCTCCGTCAAGGCGGCGTTGCCGGTGGAGAGCGGCTTCACCAGAACCTCTCCGACGGTCATGGCGCTGGTGAAAAGCCGGTCGTTACGGCGCAACATTCTGCGGCGCAGGTCAGCGACCGCTTGTCCGAACTTGGGGCTGTCCTCCAGCAAGTAGATGAACAGGTTGGTATCCCAGAAAATGCTCTTCACTTGGTGTCGGGTTGATCAGGGTACCAGTTGGAGCGCAGATCTCGAACGTATTCGTCCGCGTCAGTCGAGGCCCACATTTCTTTGCCTACGCCGCGCATTTGGAGGATTGGATCGTCTTCTTCTTTCATGGCTGACTCCTTGGTGCAGAATTCCTGTACGTACCAGTCCAGGAGGTAGTGGTATTGAACGGGCAGTTCCTCGCGGGACGGTTTCATTTTTCCCTTGCGGGACGCATGGGCTAAATCGGTGTTGGGCCGGAAGAGTCTGTAGGTATCGTTGGGAAGCTTGTAGAACATGCGATACCGGGCAGAGTTGGGTTCGAGGTTGGCAACGTTGTGCAGGTAAATGTGCGCTTGGATGCCAGGGCGAAGGACGGGGCTGGCGCGCTCGGCTTTGACGCGATCCAAGATTTCTTTGGCTGAGAAGGATTCCCGGCTTTCCTGTTCCCGGTGCAGCAGGGCGAGAGCGCACCAGGCTTCGTCCGCTACTAGCATCGTCTGAGTTATTTTGGTGGCGTGGCTGGGCATGGTGTGGCCTCTGGTAATGATTATATGGGGTTTTTGGTGGGATGTCAATATGATGTGGTAATGGAGGTAATAAACAACGATCTGCTAGGCTCCGGAGCGGTATAATGCCTTATAAATGAAGAGCTTCACCTTTCTCCTGTTCGCGATGGCTAGCTTGGCCGACGCTCAGCCTTATGATGTTGTGATACGCAATGGCCGGATAGTGGATGGCACGGGGTCGCCGTGGTATTCGGGCGATATCGCGATTCAGGGCGGGAAAATCGCCGCCATTGGGCAGCTTGCGCAGGCGGAAACTAAGGGAACCATCGACGCTCACGGCATGGTGGTTGCGCCGGGGTTCATTGACATGTTGGGGCAGTCCGAGCTTACGATCCTGGTGAATCCGCATTTGCCGTCGAAGATCTTCCAGGGCATCACCACCGAGATCACGGGCGAGGGCGGCTCGGTTGCACCGCAGAATGACATGATGATCGGCGCCGATCGTGCTGGCTACGATCATTTTCACATCAGTCCGGACTGGAGGACTTTCCGCGAGTACTTCGCGCGGCTGGAAAAGCAAGGCATGGGCATCAATCTTGCGAGCTACGTGGGCGCGACGCAAGTTCGGCGGATGGTGCTGGGGGACGCGGACCGAGCGCCGAGCGCGAGCGAGCTGGAGCGCATGAAGGGATTGGTGAGAGACGCCATGCGGGATGGCGCCGTTGGGCTCTCCACAGCGCTGCAGTATGCGCCGGCTCCTTACGCGAGTACGGAAGAGCTGATCGCGCTCGCGACGGAAGCCGCGAAGCTGGGTGGAACTTATGCGACGCACATGCGCAGTGAAGGCGATGCGATTACGGCTGCGATTGATGAAGTGATCCGGATCAGCCGCGAAGCGAAGATTCCGGCCGAGATCTGGCATTTGAAAGTGGCGGGCAAGAGCAACTGGGGGCGCATGCCGGAGATTGTTGCGAAGATCGACAAGGCGCGCGAGTCCGGTGTGGACATTACCGCGGACACTTATGCGTACACGGCTTGGTTCAATACTTTTTCGGCGTTCATCGCGCCCTGGGCGCACGATGGCGGCGATGCCAAACTGATTGAACGGTTGAAGGATCCGGCCATGCGAGCTCGCATCCGCAAGGAAATGGTGGCGCCAAGCACCGCCTGGGACAACGAGTGGCAGGAGATCGACGGACCGGAGGCGATCCTGGTGAGCGTGGTGCACAACCCGAAGCTGCTGCCTCTCCAAGGCAAGACTATCGCCGAGATTGCAAAGCTCTGGAACAAGGATCCAATCGACACCATCTTCGATCTGCTGATCGCCGACGACGCGTACACTTACGTAGCAGTATTCGGAATGTCGGAGCCGGATGTCGCGCTGGCTTTGGAGCAACCATGGGTATCGGTGTGCAACGACTCGCAGGGGACGGCTCCGGACGGTGTGCTGGGAGGCGAACATCCGCATCCACGCGCGTACGGTACGTTCCCGCACATTCTGCGCAAGTATGTGCGCGAGGAACACAAGCTTTCACTCGAAGACGCTATCCGGAAATTCAGCGCGCTGCCGGCTCAGCGGATGCGGCTGACCGATCGCGGAGTTTTGAAGAAGGGCATGTGGGCCGACATTGTGATCTTCGATCCCGCCACGATTCGCGATAAGGCGACGTTTGAAAATCCCAATCAGTTATCCGAGGGAATCCAGTACGTCTTGGTGAATGGCGTCTCCGTGATCGAGAACGGCAAACAAACCAACGCGTTGCCGGGAAGAGTGCTGCGCGGGCCGGGCTTCGTGCGTTAGCTATTGATAAAGCAGCCGCTCGCGGCGTCTGGGGCTGACAGCACGCGTATATCACGGGAGAATCCCGCCAGCGCATTGGGCAGCCGGCTCAAGCAAGACAACTGCTGCGCGCGAATGACATGCTGAAACGATTTCTCCGCAAGAGGAGCTTCAGACAATCATCCCAGTCGCGATTCTCGGAATTCAGCAAACGGCTTAGTTAGTTCTCTGCCTCGATCGGTTCGTGTTCGGCACTAACCAACGTCGTCGTTCAAGGTCAGGTGAAATATTCTCAGGTTGTGCTTGTATCGGCCCCACTAAAGTCTACCTGGCCAGGGGATACCCGCCTTGTGGGGAGCGGGTTTGCCTTGAGAGGTGAGGTCTGAACCCATCGCATACCAGACCGTGTTCGCCGAGGCCCCAGTCGGGATAAGGGCGGAAGGTTTCGGCGGCAGAAGATGAGGAAGTGCTCATGACAGGCGCAGTGGCATCAACGCAAATTCGTGCCGCGTCGATTGACGGCGACTGATCGTTGGTCAAGCTGACTGTTAGATTTGCCTGGTCAGGGCCAGTGCAATCAGCAATCGGCCCCGCAGGCGCTTCCACGATGAAATTCACCTGATATAGACCAACCTGTCCTGGTGTGAGGCCAACAAAAACGGGATTCGGTGCTTGGAGGGGGGTACTCTTCAGTGCAGGGACGGTTCCCCCGCTGTACGCGAACGTAACAGCGAAGTGGCCTAGGACTTTAAGAGCGGGTGTCGGCGACGGGACGCCGGCGGCAACCATCGACGACGTAGCCCCCAAACCGAGGGCGTACATCACAAGTTCTTCCCCAATCTGAGCCGGCTTAAATGCGGATACAAGCGTGCCGTCGCCGTGTGTAACGACGCTCGAACACGCGACTAGGAAATCGGGCTGAAGGGGATTCGCCATAGTAGTATCACACATCGTCAAAATGTGAAAATTCTGAGGTAGCACCAAAACGATGAAGGACTTGCTAGCGTCAGTGCCATCCGAGATCACAACCGTCGTGACGTGCACAAATGGACTGCCGCGACCATAGTCCGAAAAAAGGCCGAAAGGAATCTGTACCGTTAGTGCAGTCACCACGCAATCGGGCGAAGAGACGTCGGCGGGAAGACAGTTGTTTACCTGCTGCACGGAAAAAATGGGCAATGGTTCGACCTTACTCGGTGGTACCTGAGATATCGTGGCGGAGAAGCCAGCCAGCGCAGTGGGCAAGGGCACCTGAGTGGCACGTTGGGCTAACGCGCCAGGAGGAAGAATGGTCTTTGCCCCGCTAAAGAGAAATGTCATGACCTGCCCGGGTGCGATGCGCAGAATGAGCCTCGGATCGAAGTAGCCGGCTCCAACGAGTGTGATTCCTGTTTGCGCCCAACAGCAGAAAGCCCCGAACAATACAATTAGCGAAGAGAGCGTAGACGTTCTAGCGAATATCATGTTACCCCCATTCGGTAGTGGGTCTATTTGAAATCGACCCCTCTTGACCGTTTTCGCAATCCATGCAACGCTTAGGTGTATGCCAAAGCGGACACGCAATACTCCAAAACTTGATACGGTCCAGAACGCACGCCGTGTTTTCCTGGAAGCCACAGAAACCGTAGAACTTACCGTCGTTCAGCAAGTCATGCGCCAAATGGGAGCCAAGGGCGGGAAGATCGGCGGCAAGCGCAGGCTTGAAACCATGACCGACGAACAGCGCAAACGTAGCGCACGTAAGGCCGCAAAAGCGCGTTGGGCAAAAGCGAAGAACGGCCAATAAAACCGGCTCTGTAACTGCTTTCCCCTTGACTATGCGAAAGCGGTGTCGTATAGTTGAGTCATGGCCAACGTAATCAGCACGGCGAAGAAAATCGCGGTCATCTCGGCGCTGGTCGAAGGGTGCTCGGTTCGCTCTACCGTTCGGCTGACTGGCGTGTCGAAGGGCGCTGTCCTTCGGTTGCTGGTGAGCATCGGTAAGGCTTGCCAGGAGTATCTTGACGTGACCATTCGCAACGTACCGGCGAAGCGCGTCCAAGTCGATGAGATTTGGAGCTTTTGCTACGCCGAGCAAAAGAACGTGACGCCTGCCGTGTGGGACCGCGCCGGTTACGCTGGGGACGCTTGGACCTTCACCGCGATTGACGCGGATACGAAGCTGGTCATCAGTTGGGCCGTAGGCGGGAGGGACGCGGGGTGTGCGGCGGACCTCCTTCAGGATGTAGCCGGTAGGTTGTCGGATCGAATCCAGTTGACCACGGACGGCCATAAGATGTATTTGGTTGCCGTTCCTGATGCGTTTGGAAATCAGATCGACTACGCGCAACTGGTGAAGGTTTTCGGCAACGATCCTGAGGGACAGAAACGCTACAGCCCCGCGCAATGTCTTGGCACCCAACGCATCGAAGTCATCGGCAACCCCGATCAGAAGCACATCTCTACCAGCTTCGTGGAACGTCAGAACCTCAACATGCGGATGAACATGCGGCGCTTCACTCGCCTGACGAATGCCTTCAGCAAGAAGCTCGACAATCACATCGCAATGATTGCGCTGTTCCACATGCACTACAATTTTGCGCGCGTGCATCAGACGTTGCGGGTTTACTCCGGCGATGGAAGCTGGCTTGAGTTCTCATGTTTGGTCCATTACTGAAATCGTCTCATTACACCAGAAATACGGACGATTGCTGCTTAGGATTAACGGGTTTACTTTGCCGAAAATAAGGCCCCTCCGTTATCGCCAGATATACCACCGACGAACCAGGGCCTTCCATTTAGCGTCAACTCGTCTTCTGATACAAGAATGATCACTCCCGAGTACTGGAATTTCCCTAGAATCTTAACGACATTGGGTCGTAAGTAGTCAATGAAAAGCGCCTTGTCTCCAAACTGATCGTAAACGATAAGAGTGGACGCGCTCGGTCGCTCTAGCCTCCAATAGTCAGAGTGTCCTTTATTCAGGTGAAATGCATTCTTGGATATTCCGGCTATGATTCTGTTATCCTTTCCGAAGATTTCCGCATCCACCGAGATGCTCCCGTCTGTTGCTTTGTGGATGGTTAAAACATCGCGCCCGGCAATAGAGAACACAACCTGCTCGTGTTTGGTTGTATAACCTAAACTGGAGTTGCCCAAGTAGACCTTCAATGCGTTGGTGGGAATACGACCGAGCGCACTTTTCAGAAAAGCCTGCCCCTGTAGGCTTAAGTCTTCCGGATTAATTCCTGAACCTTTGAGGCGATCCGTAGCATCCTGCGGAATAGGATCAATACGTAACTGCGGCTCCGGTTTTCCAGATGGCACTAAGAGTGCGTTCTCCTCGATCATTGAGGGTTTCGGTTGCTGTGGCGGCATCGCCTTAGTGGCGCTGCCATGCGGCTCCTTGGAAGAGTCTTTGACTGGGGATGGAGAGGAAGTTGTTTGGGGCGGTTGGGGCGCCCTTGTCTTATTTTCGGCGGATTCGTTCGGCAACCTAATCCATATCGCAAGTGCCCAATATGAAAAGCCCACAACCGCCAACGCTATTCCCCGTAGCCAGAGCCTCCACGGGGCTGGTGTATCCGCGACTACAGAATTGCCTAGCGCGAGTGGTACCGTTAAGGCGGCGGCTAGCATCAAAAGCCAGAATAGAATCCCGCCTTTCAACTTTTCCGCCTTGTCGAGCACGACCAAGAGGATTGTAAGAACGATTCCGCCGACCGCCAACAGGAGTTCAAGCGATAGCTTCCGCATGGTCCCAACTCTAACAGAATCCTACCAGATGCGAAAGCGCTGCCGCTTGTCAAGTGCGAAAGCGCTGTGGGAATTTCAAATAGACCCACTACCGGGAAGCCGTTGGCGGGAAGGGATTCACGAAACGAATCGGCTCGGTCCAAGAACAGTAGGTCAACCCCGCTACGGTCAAGAGGGAGGCGGATGAAGCTTGGATCAGCCATCATCCGATTTCGTTCTCGGCAATTGCATGCTGATAGGATAAAGCGAGTCTTCCGAGGAGGTCGGACAGCATGCGTAAATTGGAGATTCTCTGTATTTTTTGCTCCGTTTTATGCGCGGACAGTAGCTGGGCGCAGCAGCCGTCTGCTTCAGCGGGCGCCGTTGTCGGTGTGGCATACACTGTCCCAAATACCGCATTTCAAGTCGCACCGGGGCAGGTGGTTTCGTTGATGGTCTACGGACTTGAGTACCGCCTCACTCAACCCGTGCAAGCCCCAGGTACGCCGCTGCCCAAGTCGTTGGCGGGATTCTCCGTCGACTTCCAGCAGTTTCAGACAACTATTCCGGTCCCGATTCTCGGAATTCAGCAGACGGCTTGTTTCTCCGCTTCGATCGGTCCGTGTTCCGCACTAACCAACATCGTTATTCAAGTCCCGTACGAGAGCCTGCCCGATTGCCTCGTCTGTGGGATTCTAGAGGGCGCCCGATTTTTCCTGGTTTCAGATATGGGCCAAGTGAAAGCTACCGTTGCTGTCGATGTGCCAGGCGATAACATTCACATAATTGACCCTCGAGACTCGACCTCGCAGCCGTTCCAAAGTGGTACTCAGCCGCAGCTGTCGGAAAAGGTGATCCTACATGGCGACGGCACATGCGTGGATTCGACTCATCCGGCAACGCCTGGCGAAGAACTGGTCACATACGTGTTCGGCCTGGGGCTGACCGATCCATCTGTCAAAACCGGGCAATCGTCGCCGGCGAGCGCAGTGCGGTTTGACCCAAATTTGGCGCTCACCCAAAGCGGGATTGGATTGTTCTTCGATTTTAGGCCCAATGCGCCGCCGAGCCGTCCGTCACGGTATGTGGCGCCAGTCCTGGTTGCTGCAAACTACATCGGGCTGGTACCTGGTTTGGTTGGTCTCTACCAGGTGAACTTTACGGTTCCTCCGGTTCCCGCGGCAGCACCGCCGTGTAATGCGGACAATCAATACTCCAATTTAACCGTGAATCTGGTAGGCGCATGGTCGTTCGACGGGGGCGGTATTTGTGTTAAAACGCACCAATAGCTAAAGGGCTTGATGAAAATAAACTGACACGATGTCTGGCAAGTCCTGCGTGGACCGGGCGCCAGTTATTGATAAAAGGCAAGTCGGAGACTTGCCCTACGGGGAGTTATTGATAGAGCCTGCGTTCGCGGCGCAGGAAGGCCGGGACTTCGAGATCATCCACTGGTACGGGCGGAGGTTCCTCAATGACCGGCGCTGGCGGAGGCGGCGGGGTCATGTCGCGGAAGAGCGGTCCGCTGGCGAGGACTGGTTCCAGGATGGGAACTGGAGGCGGGGAGGCCGGCTCAGGCATTATGGCTTCGGCGCCGACAGTGACGCGGCGGGCCAATTGCGGAAGGTTATCGCGCTGGAATCCGGTGGCGATTACCGTGATCTTCACTTCGTCCTTCATCTTCTCGTCGAGCACGGCGCCGAAGATGATGTTGGCATCTTCATGCGCGGCGCTCTGGATTATGGTGGACGCCTCATTCACCTACGCCAGCCGCAGCGAACTGGAGCCGGTGATG
>PMUN01000092.1 GCA_003166875.1 Bryobacterales bacterium
CCGCTCGCGGCTTAGTTCAATGTTGTTTGACCGGTCGCACGAACCAGGCTCGCTGCTCACGTCACTGATTCAGACTGTTTTCAAGCTCGACGAGATAGTGCTGTTTGACGCGGTAACCGCCAAGACGTACAAAGTCGGCAACCCGACTGGTGCGGATGAGCGACTCCGTGCCGCCTACAGCCGTGACCACGATGAGTTCGACCCAGATACTGCGACTTGGTTCTGCGTCCTTCGAATGGGGGCCCGGCCGGTGGGCTCCCTGTCGCTCCGTGGCACCAGGATGGCCGCCCCGGTAGCAACGGCGTTAGCCTCGTTGTGCGCCACGGCTCTGGAGCGAGCGCGATCCTTCGAGAGAGAATACCGGTCCGAGGCCGCGCGCCAGAGCGAGCAGTTAAGGGCCGCGGTTCTGGACGCGCTCGGGCACCAGTTCAAAACGCCGGTGACCACGATATGGACGGCTAGTTCCGGACTCCTGGAGGTGGGCGGGTTGTCCGAAATCCAGACGGAACTGCTCACCGTAATCGATGAACAGGCCAAGGAGCTGAACGACCTTGCCTCACGGCTCTTGTCCACCGCGAAACTGGACAGCGCCAGTTTCGAGCCGCGCCGCCGTCCCTTGCTCCTTTCCAAGCAGGTGAATACGGTCATCCAAGTTCTGCCGGAACAACATAGAAATCGATTTCGAATTGCGGCAGCAACCCATGAGATTCCGGTGCTAGCCGACCACAGACTCATTGTGGTTGCCCTAACGCAGCTTTTGGACAACGCCATCAAGTACTCGGTTCCAGAATCGCCGATCGATATCTGGTTCGGAGTGAACGAAGCAGAGGCCAGCGTCACCGTACGGGACCAGGGCTTGGTGATTAAACCGGACGATCGAGAGCGCATCTTTGAACGGTTCTATCGCGGAAGCTTAACGGACCAGGGACCGGCCGGTACCGGATTAGGGCTATCCATTGTCAAGAGAATTGTGGAGGCTCATCACGGACGGGTGTGGTTTGAGAGCAAGGCGGAAGGAACAGAATTCTCCATAGCCTTGCCCGCGACGGCGTAAGGCAAGCCTCCGGCTTGCCCCGGGGACAAGCCAGAGGCTTGTCCTACTCAGTTCTGGCTGACGGGTGTGAGAGGGCGAAACCGTCTTCGGGCGCCGCCAGTACTGTCGCCTGACTCGGTCAAGTTCGCGAAAGGCTGCGGACTCTGGAATCCGGACTCTTGGCATTCGGCGAAAACAGCCGGATCAATCTGCTGGAAGAATTCGCGGTGCAACATCTCCACGCTTCTGTGCATCTCCGACGACGGTACGATGAGACTCATCGCCAATTTTGAACGGCCGCTGGACAGAATCGTCACCGGTATTTGCCTCAGAGCGGCTAGTGTGCGAGTGGCAATGTCCGATGTTCCGTCAATCCCTTCTCCCACTAACGTGATAATCGCCGATCGGGGATGCAAACGCACCTCCACGCATCCGCCCAGTTCAATTGGAAGATTCTGGTAGCGCATCGCACTCTTCAGTGCCAGGAAAATGGTTCCGTTGTTCTGGCACACAAATTCGGCGGGCATGCCGTACCGTGCGCTCATCTCGGCCAACGCCGCCGCCAGTACCTCGGGGTCACGTTCATCCTGGGGCCGAATCTCCAAAACGGTCAGATCCGGTTTGCAGGCGATCGCCTTGACAGGGTTGAAACACCGGGGCGCCGCCTGAGTGATGCGAGTGCCCTCGACTTCAGGCCTGCGAGAGTTTCTTATCAGCAGCGGAATCCGTTGCCGGACAGCAGGTGTCACCGTGTCAGGATGCAGCACCTTCGCGCCGGACACTGCCAGTGCAGCAGCCTCTCCATAGGACAGCGACCGCAGGCAATAGACTCCCTGAAGTACACGCGGATCCGAGGTCAGCATCCCATCCACATCCGTCCAGATTTGGATCTCATCGGCGGAAATGCCCGCGCCCACAATGGAGGCCGTCAAGTCGGAACCGCCGCGGCCCAGCGTGGTTGTGACACCGTCTTCCGTGGCGCCTATAAAGCCACCCATCACTACGACTCGACCGTCTCCGAGATAAGGAATTACCCGGCGTAACCGGGCGTAGCTCTCCCAATAGAGCGGCTTGGCCTCGGTGTGGCGATTGTCCGTAAGAATCACTTGCCGCGCATCCAGGTGAACCGACGGTATGCCTGCGCTCTCAAGGGCCGCCGCCACGATCTCGCTCGACATTTGCTCGCCGAAACTCGCGATCGTGTCTAGCAGCGCTGGAGTAACTTCGCGGCCTTCGTCAGCCACCTCAAACAGGATCACGCGCAAGTCGCGAAAAGAGCGTTGCAACAATGTCTCGATGCGTTGAAGAGCATCGCCGTTCGCGACTTGACCGGCTACCTCGAAGTGATGATCTTGCACTTCATCGAGGCACCTAGACCCCAGGTAGCGGTCGCCCCGGCGGGCGTGTTCGGCAAACTCCAACAGCTTGTTTGTCGTCTTGCCCATCGCGGATACAACAACAACCGGTTGCCGCGCAAGATGCGATTTTACGGTTCCGGCTAAGCGCAAGATCGCATCGCCTGATTCCACCGAGGAACCGCCAAATTTCATGACAATCATAAACAGAGTGATCCTTTCAAGGCCCGGAGGGCCAACGGAGAACGGAAGTGCGGGAGATCCAAGTCCACCGGCATCCAGTCTCAAGATACGGCTAGAGTCATAAGGAAGTCATAAAGTTGCGATAAGGCTTTCGTGAAGACATTTCCAGCCAATCTTTATGAAGTCCTTACGCCTTTGTTATTACTTCCTCACGCATTCGGGAATAATCTGAGGACGGTGCAACAATGATCAGACAGCGTGAGTGTGTTCAGCTCTCTGAGCGGCGATCCACACTTGAGGTGACGGTCGTCTTCACGAAAGTGCCCGCAACATTACGAGCCTTGAAGATGGCAGCGGAGCTGGCGCACAATCTCAATGGCCGGATTCGGCTGCTGGTTCCTCAAGTAGTGCCGTATCCTCTGCCTCTCGAAAGACCAGCAGTCTCGGCGGAGTTTAGCCGAAGGCGGCTTCAAACGCTCGCGTCTCAGGGTTCCATCGATACACGCGTTGAGGTGTGGTTGTGTCGCGACCGCTCCGACGCACTTTGCCAGGCCTTAAAGCCCGACGCGCTAGTCGTAATCGGCGTGCGCCGATCCTGGTGGCCGGCGACGGAAAAGGCTCTGGCCCGGAAATTACGGCGAAAAGGTTACGAAGTGATTCTCGTTACGGTGAACTAACACTTATCGCGCGTCTAGCGATGGCACCCGCGTTGTATAGATAGTTGGAACGTCGAGATATTATGCGAGTTTGCAGTGTTAGCTCCACGCGTGAGGTGCTTCTGGAAGTTATCGTGCGCGACGCACGTGGACGCCTAGTCAAGAAAATTGATCCCGAGCAAGTTTCGATATTCGAGGACGGCGTCCGCCAGCAGATCCGATCGTTCCGCCTGGTTCAAGGCAGCAAGGTGCGCGCGGAGGACGAAAAGCAGATGGCCTAAGCAGCGCCTGTAGCGCAGCCGACGCCCGGAATCACTCCACGCCCTCCGTTCAATCCGCTGCGAACCGTCAATGTCGTGTGCCTGATCCTGAACGATTTGACTCCGGACACCCGCGCCTTCGCCTTCGACGCCGCGAAGAAATTTGTAGACAAGGAACTGCGGCCGGACACCTTCATTGGCGTATTCAGCTTAGATTCCACCGGCATCAGACCAGTGTCTCCGTTTTCGAACAATCGAGAGCATCTAATAAAAGCCTTCGAGCTGGCCGCAGTCAACCAACTACCCACCCTCGCCCAGAGCACCGTCTCCATGCTGAATGGACTGACGCTTAGCGCGGCTGCGTTGAACGGAGTGAATGGGCCGACCATCATCGGGGGCAACGGCGCCGCCGAGGGGAATGCCGACGGGTCTTCGCCTCAGTATCCTCTGGGCACGCGCGGAGACATGGGTGTCGCCGTGCAAGCAGGACTGCGCGAGATTGATGCCCTGACAACGCTGGTGCGGCGTGGCTGGCGTCGCATGGATTCGCGGCATTGGCAGTGGCGTATTTTCGTTTTGACGATCTGCCCACAGAGCTGGCGGGTATTCCACTGGAATACTTCGGGCGCGCCTTGACGTGGATGGCGAATCGTCCCGAGATTGCGGCCGATCGGATCGCGGTTGTGGGAGTATCGCGTGGCGCCGAGCTCGCGCTGCAACTGGGGTCGCGAGGCCGGTTCCGATCAGCAGAAAAGCCGACACGCTAGGAGCGATTCGCATGGGATTTCGACGCCCTCCAGTGAATAATCACGCGTTGAACGCCTTCGGCGATGCTAGCTTGTTCCCGTCGCGCACTGCTGATTTCCACCTTTCCATCCATCAAGTGAAAGTCGATAACCTGAATCCCGAAATCCCGAGGTGCCTGGTATCTGGCGGCCTTCTTTGAAGACGGCGTCATGGACCAAATCAGCCCGCTAGCCGAGACTCCTTTGTACGAACCCGCGAGCGCGGGGTGCTTCGAAGTATCGATGCTGCCCTGGTCGTCGGCAACCAATTCGGCCTCGAATGTCCAACGCTCATCTGCTCCATCTACCAGCTCAGCGCGGATGGTGACACGCTGGTTGGGCTGGAGTCCGGTGGCGCGGATGGAAGCAGATTAATCTATCATTACGCGCTGGGGAACAATCTCGATGGTCTGAGCGCTTGTGAGCGAAAGGCCAGAGAAGATTGTGGCCGCGAATGAACGCAAATAAACGCGAATAAGAGATTTGCGTTCATTCGCGTTCATTCGCGGCCTAATCCTTAATGACCCGTGCTCGATGCCGAGGGGGTCTTAGTCCATTCGCCGATCCATTCCAGGAACGTGTTGTACCACAGCACGCTGTTCTGCGGCTTCAGTATCCAGTGTCCTTCATCCGGGTACTCCAGCAGTTTCGACGGGACCTTTTGGAGCTGCAACGCGGTGAAAAGCTGCAGGCTCTGCGTGTAGGGAACGCGAAAATCCAGTTCGCCGCCGATTACGAGCGTCGGCGTGTGGAAATCCTTCACAAAGTTACTGGGCGACCATTTCGCGTAGCTCTCGGGATTGTCCCAAGGCGTACCGTTGAATTCCCAGATGGGAAACCACAGTTCTTCGGTGGCGCCGAACATGCTGCGCAAATCGTATACGCCGGCGTGCGAAACCAGGACCTTGAAGCGCTGCGTATGGCCCAGCATCCAGTCGATCATGTACCCGCCGTAGGAACCGCCGGCGGCCGCCATACGATCCGAATCGGCGTAGGGCAAGGCGGCCACGTGATCCACGGAAGCCATGATGTCCTCATACGGCTTGCCGCCCCAATCGTCCCTAATTTCTTCGGTGAACTTCTGCCCGTATCCCATAGACCCTCTTGGGTTTGGCATTACGACCAAATAGCCAGCGGCAGCCATCACCTGCGGGTTCCAACGATAGCTCCAGCTCTCGCCCCACTCGCCCTCGGGACCNNACTACGAAGCTCTGCACACGCGCCTTTTCGGCTCCATCCACCCAGAACTCTTCGAGCGGCGGGAGAGAGTATTGGCTCAGCAGCGCGTCGTTAAGATGCGTTAGGGCGACAGGTGCGCCGCCGGCGGACGCGGCCCGGAAGATCTCAGTGGGAGCAGACCCGCTTTGCGTGGTATAGATCATCGTTTTGCCGTCGCTGGTTAGCTGCATGTCGTCGGCGGTGGCGGGTCCGCTCACGATCACGCGCGTCGCACCTCCGGCTGCTGGGATCATCTGGATGTTCTGGCGTCCCCGGTCGAGCACGGTAAAGAACAACTGTTTGGAATCGTGCGACCACGCGAAACTTTGAACCGGACGGTCCAGCGCATCCGTCACTGGATTTACGCTGCCGGTCGCGCGGTCGAGCACCATCAGCCGCCAACGGTCAGCCTCATAGCCGGCCCGCGGCTGGCTGCGATAGGCCAGCGATTTCCCATCCGGTGAATACTGCGGGCTCAGATCCGCGCCCGGATTCATCGTGATCTTTTTCGCATCGCCCGAGTCCATCGGGACCACGAACAGATCCGCGTTGGTGCTGGTGGCGAGCTGCGGGTCCGCGTTCATCGCGTAGCAAACTTCCTTCGAATCGGGAGAAACGGCGTAATGGTCGGGACCGCCGAGCGAAAACGGAGGAACGTCCCGGTCGCCAGGGGTCAAATCCCGAACCGGGCCGCCAGTCGAATCCACCACCATCAGATGCGAGCGTCTCTTCGATTGCCACTCCGTCCAGTGCCGGAAGAGCAACGTCGTGTAGCTGCGCGCCTTCACCTTGCTGTTCTTCTCCACGTCCAGCCTGCTCTTGTTACAGTTGTCGTCCGGGCAATCCGGATAAACCTGGCTGGTAAACAGGAGCTTCTTCCCGTCCGGGGAAAACAGAACACCACCGGCTTCGGTAGAAAGATTTGTGACCTGCCGCGCGTCTGATCCGTCGGGCTTCATGATCCACACCTGAGCCGAGCCGCTGCGATTGGAGATGAAAGCGATGGTCTTCGAATCGGGTGCCCACTCCGGTCGCTCGTTGTCCGTTCCCTGTGAGGTGATCTGACGCGGTGTTCCGCCGTCGGTTGGAACCAGGTAAATCTGTTTGGGCTTGGTGTTCAGGTCGAGATCGACCGTCTGCACAGTGAAGGCCACTGCTTTTCCGTCGGGCGAAAGCTGAGGCTCGCTGATGCGCGCAATCTTGAGCATGGCCTGCACGTCAAAAGGCGCTTTTTGCGCGGCCATACCTGCGGCTACGAGAAGCAGAACGATCGAGGTTCTCATCAGCATATGACTCGATTGTAAGCCCTCGCTCGGGGCTGGGGGCTCGGGTCTGGGGGCTGGAGGAGCGATCTTATACGGCGGCGGGAGCTGTTGTCGGTGCGGGATTGTTTTTCAACAATCTAGTAACGGTGTCAGACGGCTGCGCGCCTTGCTTTATCCAATACTCAACACGATCGTGCTTTAGACTGACCACGTGCGGCTGGCTAACTGGGTTGTAAAAGCCAACCACTTCCACCGAGCGGCTGTTGCGAGCGCGTTCTTTGTCGATCACTACCACGCGGTAGGACGGCTTTTTCTTGGCGCCGAATCGCGCCAGTCGAATCATTAACATACTCTATCTACTGTAGCATCGGCAGCTTGAGTTTCGCCAGTCGCTTGCCCAGGAACCCGCCTCCCGAAAGGCTCTTCATCATTTTTCGGGCCTGAGCGTACTGTTTCAACAGCGAGTTCACTTCCTGAACCGTGGTTCCGCTGCCTTTGGCGATGCGGCGGCGGCGAGCGCCGTTAATAATCATGTGGTTGGCGCGCTCGCGCGGCGTCATCGAATCCACGATGGCCACCACGCGCGTTATTTCGTTCTCGTCCACCTTCATGTCTTTCAGGTTCTTGATCGGCCCCAATTGGGGCATCATCCCCAGCAGGGATTCGAGCGGACCAAGCTTGCGGATCTGCTTCAACTGATCGCGGAAGTCTTCGAGCGTAAACTCATTGTCGATGAGCTTGCGCTGCATCTCCTCGGCCTGCTTCTGATCGACAGTCTCCTGCACCTTCTCGATGAGGGACAGCACGTCGCCCATGCCGAGGATGCGTTCGGCCACGCGGTCGGGATGAAACTGCTCCAGGGCGTCGAATTTTTCGCCCACACCCACGAACTTGAGCGGCTGATTGGTGATGGCGCGTATAGACAGGGCCGCGCCTCCACGCGCATCGCCATCCATCTTAGTGAGAATCACTCCGGTGATTCCCAGCCGCTTGTGGAATTCGTCCGCGGATTTCACCGCATCCTGTCCGGTCATGGCGTCAGCCACAAACAGAACTTCCGATGGCGCAAGCTGCTCTTTCAGCTCCTGCAGTTCCTGCATCAACTGATCGTCGATATGCAAGCGGCCGGCCGTGTCCACCAACAGAACGTCGCGGCCAGTCTGCGCGGATTCCCGCCGCGCCGAACGAGCCAGTTCGGCCGGCTTGGTTTCTTCCGGAGTGCCCTCATAGATGGGCAGCTTGATGTCCCGCGCGATTACACTCAACTGGTGCCGTGCGGCGGGACGATAGATGTCGACGGAAACCATGAGAGGACTGTGCCCGTTTTTCGAGAGCCAGCGCGCCAGCTTTCCCGTGGTGGTGGTTTTTCCAGAGCCCTGCAGTCCCACGATCATGATCGCGGTGGGAGGCTCATTGGCCATCCGTAGTTTGGATTGATGCGTGCCGAGGGTCTTGATCAACTCGTCGCGAACGATCTTGACCACTTGCTGGGTCGGCGACAGTGCCGACAGCACTTCTTCGCCCATGGCCTTTTGCTTGATGTTCTCAATGAACTGCTTGACCACGCGGAAATGCACGTCGGCCTCGAGCAACGCCACGCGAATTTCGCGCAACGCAGCCTCCATGTTCTCGGCCGTCAATTTCCCTTCGCCGCGCAGGTTCTTGAAAACACGTTGCAGTTTATCGGATAGATTATCAAACATGATTTACGCCAGGACCACCCAGGCTTACGTGGAGACGAGATCATTATAGCGCGGGCCCGGCGATGCCCGTTTCTCGTTTCTCGTTTCTCGTTGGGTGCATCCGAAGAACTGTGCCGGGAACTGGGAGACTCTCGTGGAATCGCTCTCAGTCGCGGTTACACCTGTTCAATATTTAGGCATTGCACCCAACGAGAAACGAGAAACGAGAAACGTTTGTTAATGCTGCGCGATGCTCAGGACGTTCCCATCCGGTACTTGGCCACCACCACCTCGGCAACGATCGAGACGCGCAGCTTGGTTCCGTTCGCGTCAAATACCAATGCAAAAGAATCTTCGCTGAGCAGGTGAAGGCCGAGAGTGTCACCATAGAACAACTTGGCGCGGGCCGGATTATGCGTGCTGACGAACGCCGTCAACTTTTGAGAACCGAGCACGGAATCTACTTGTCCTTCCAAGGTAGCCATACCCCCTCCAACCCATAGAGTAGCCAGTGCGGCGAGCGTCCGATGGCGCGTAGTCATGAGAAAGTATCGCCGAACCAAGCCGGTCCGCCAAGCGGTAGACACGTCAAAGCGTAGCGCGAATGCGTCAAATGAAAACTATCATCCTGATGATGCGTGCCGATAAGGAAAGAAAGGTCCCCGTGCTGTTAATTTTCGCCGGTCTGGTGGTGGTAATAGGATCGGTCGTCGTCGGCTACCTGCTCGAACAGGGAAATCTGCTGGTCCTGATGCAGCCAGCCGAACTGATTATCATCGCCGGAGGCGCGGCCGGCATCATCCTGGTCTCGAGTCCTGCCCGGAATCTACGGATTCTCTGCCGGGCGGTATTCTCCGTTTGCGTACATCGCTCATACAGCCGGGACAGTTACCTCGACGCTCTCAAACTTCTTTACGTGCTGTTCAGTCTCGGACGGGGCACGGGAAGACTTGACCTGGAAAAGCACGTCGAGGACCCCTACGAGAGTGATGTATTCCAGGCGCATTCCAGCGTGCTTTCCGACGCCGAAGCCACTAGTTTCATTTGTGACTCGTTGCGTATGGCCATCTCTGCCGGGCTCGGCGAGCAGGAAGTGGAGCGCTTGATGGTGCTGGATATGGAAGTTCAACGCTCTGGCCGGCAGCAACCCTTACGAGTAATCATGAACGTAGCGGATTCCCTGCCCGGGCTGGGGATCATCGCTGCGGTTCTGGGCGTGGTGGTAACCATGCAAGCGCTGGGAGGCCCGGCACAGGCCATCGGCCAGAAGGTTGCCGCCGCACTAGTGGGCACCTTCTTCGGCATCCTGGCGTGCTATGGGGTGGTGAGCCCGCTTTCCAGCCGTCTGGAGTCTCTGGGCAAGGCGCGCACAGAATATCTGCAGGTGCTGCGCGTGGCCATTGCGTCCTACTTCCATGGCGCATCCCCGTTGGTGTCCGCGGAATCCGCACGGCGCTCCATACCGCTGGACCTGAGGCCAACTCTGGAGGAAATGGAAACGGAATTGCGGCGCGAGCGCATTCCGCTCTCCCACGATCAAATTCAAGCCATGGCCATGCAGTCAGGCGGCACAGCAGAAGGCTCGGCGGCAGATTAAAGAAATGGATTCCTTCAACTCCCGCGAGGACGACATCGGGCACCGCAGCGGAGCGTGGAAAGTGGCTTATGCCGATTTCGTCACCGCTCTCATGGCGCTATTCATCGTGCTATGGCTGATGAGCTCCGGACGTGAAGTGCGGGAAGCGGTGGCAGGCTATTTCAAGGATCCCAAGGGCTATCAAAAATTGAGCGGATCGGCGCAGGCCGGTTCCGGAGAAGCCCTGGAGGTGAGCAAGAACAACATTGACAGGCTCAAGCAAAGCTTGGAAGAGGCCATGCGAAGGCTGCCGGGATTTAAGAGTTTCGCGCAAAATGTGCAATTTACAGTGACCGGGGAAGGGCTCCGCATCGAGCTCATGGAGAAGGACAAGGGGCTATTTTTTGAAACCGGAAACTCTAAGCCCACCGAGAACGGTCAACGGCTTTTCAACTTACTGGCGGAACAGATCTCCGGCCTGCCGAACACCATCGCGATTGAAGGCCACACCGATTCGCAAGGGTTCCGCTCTCAAAACCTGGAGGCGTATGGCAACTGGGAACTCTCCTGCGACCGCGCTAACGCCGCGCGCCGCATCATGCTTGCAGCCGGTCTACGTGGCGAGCAGGTAACAGAGATTCGTGGCTACGCCGATCACCACACACTCATCCCCGCTAATCCTGCCGACAGCCGCAATCGTCGCGTATCGGTGATTGTGAAATATCTAGGCCAGTAGGACAAGCCTCCGGCTTGTCCCTGGCAAGTCGGAGACTTGCCCTACGGCGTACCCACAGCTTGCTGGTAGAAATCCGTCATCGACTTGCTCAGCCCGTCCAAGCAGCTCTTCTTGGTGTAGAGCATGTGGCCGGCTCCGCAATAAGTCAGGCTGATGTGACCGCTGAGTGACGGATCCAGGCCAAGATGATTCACCGTATATTCAGTGGCGAAGAACGGAGTGGCCAGGTCGTAGTAGCCGTTGGCGATCAACACTCTCAGGTTTGGCTCCTGACTCATCGCCTCGCGCATCATCTCCGCCGTGTTTACGTATTGGTTCTCGAATCTCTTGTAGCTCCACGGACGCACTTTACCCGTGAGGATCTCGTAGGGCAGATCGCTTTCATACTTCAGCTCCTGGCTCAGATATTCGTTAAACGCAGCCGTATACGCGCCTTGCACCGAAGCGTAGCTGGGGTCGTAGTCGGGATTCTCGCCGGCGGCATCGAAATCCACACCTTCCAACCGGCTGTCGTAACGTCCCACGGTGCGGCGCTCCTTGCGCATCAGCTCTTTGGTGAAGCGTGAAATAGAGATACGTAGGTTGGCTTCGTCCACAAATTCCTCCGACAGTCCCGTGAGACGCGCGAGCTGGCGTGCAACTGTGGTTCGTTCAGCGGCCGTAAGCTTATCGCCTTTCATCAACGCCACCGTGTACTCGTTGCTGGCGAAGCGGCGCGATTCGCCGAGAGCTTTCTCCAGATCGCCCAGATCCTTGGGAAGCTTCTTGTGATACCACGCCGTGGCCGTATAACTGGGCAGGTAGAGAATATAAGGCAAGTCATTTCCCGGCGCAAATAAGATGGTTGCGAAATTCAGAACGGAAGAAATCAACGTGATGCCGTTGAGATAAATTCCGTGATGTTGTAACAGGTATTGGGACAGCGCGGAAGCGCGCGTCGTGCCGTAACTTTCGCCGGCCAGGAATTTCGGCGAATCCCAACGTTGGGAGCGGGTGGTCCAAAGACGGATGAACTCGCCGACCGACTCCAGATCGCCGTCGAAGCTATGGAATTGCGCCGGGTTCTCGCCGGGCGCTTCGCGGCTGAAACCTGTTGTAACCGGATCGATGAAAACCAGGTCGGTGAAAGCGAGCGCGGTGTCCTCGTTGTCCACCAGATGATACGGCGGCGCCGGCTGCTCGCCATCCGGTCCCATAGCGACGCGTTTCGGCCCCAGCGCGCCCATGTGCAGCCAAACCGAAGAGGAGCCCGGTCCGCCGTTGAAGGTGAACGTCAGCGGGCGCTTGGTAGCGTCGGTGACATCGTCACGCGTATAGGCGACGTAGAAAATGTTCGCCCAAGGTTTGCCGTCGTCCTTCTTCAGGACCAATGTTCCCGCAGTCGCGGTGTACGGGATCTTCTTACCATTGACCGTGATCTCATGCTTGGTTTTGGACGTTGTCTCCACAGCCGGAGGAGCCGGGAACTGTTCGGCTCCGGCGGCGGGCTTAGCGGCTGAGTCGGACGTCGAGGCCGCGGCGGCGGGAGCTTGACCTCCCGGACGGCGGCCCTGGGCGCAGAGCACCGGAATCAGCATCGACACGGTAGCGAGAATTCTGAGGAAGCGATTGCGCAATTGATCTCTCCTGGAGCGACATTTCATCTTATCGTGAAGACGCTCAACCTTCCAACAACCGACCCGCGCGCCGTAGCGCACGCACTCNNTGTGAACGCGGCACGCAGGAGTACGTGCGCTACGGCGCGTCTTCATCACCTTTTGTAGGCAAAGGCCCATGCCCACTCCCGCTCGGTTGTCCAGGCGTGGGCTTCCAGGTGTGGGCTTCCATGCGCGTGCTAAACTCACTGATCTAAGCCCTCCATGCTGTTGCCCTACCTGCACCGCATAGCTGCGCGAGAAAATCTTTCTTCAGAAGAAGCGCGGCAGGCCATGCTGGCGATACTGAGTGGGGAAGCCACCACCCCGCAGATCGCCGCGTTCCTGATCGGTCTTCGAACCAAGGGCGAGACTGCGGACGAATTGTTGGGCTTTGCCCGTGCCATGCGCGAGAAAGCAGCGCCTGTGGATGTTGGCCCCGAACCGCTGCTCGACACCTGCGGGACGGGCGGCGATGGCGGCCGGACGTTCAACATCTCGACCATTGCTGCGTTCGTGGTTGCGGGCGCGGGCGTGCGCGTAGCCAAGCACGGGAACCGCTCGCTTTCGAGCGCCTGCGGAAGCGCCGACGTTCTGGAAGCCCTTGGCATTCACATTTTCATTTCACCTGAACAGGTCGGCCGGTCCATCCGCGAAGTCGGCATTGGGTTTCTATTTGCGCCATTGTTTCATCCCGCGATGAAGCATGCACAACCGGCGCGGCTGGAGTTGAAGATGCGCACGGTATTCAATCTTCTCGGACCGCTCACCAACCCTGCGGGAGCCACGCGGCAATTGATCGGCGCGCCATCCGTGCACGCAGCCGAACTGATGGCCCAGGCACTGGCGGGTCTGGAACCTGAACGCGCATTTGTAGTGCATGGCTCGGACGGCTTGGATGAAGTGACTACCACAGGCCCCACGGCGGTCTTCGAAGTGACAGGTAAAGAAGTCCGGCGGCTCGAGTGGAGCCCGTCGGATTTCAGCATTGATCAAGCTAAGCCATCAGATCTGGCCGGCGGCGATCGCGCAGTGAACTGCGGCATAGCGACCGCGATTCTACACAGCCAGCGTGGCGCGCAACGCGACATCGTACTGGTGAACGCCGCAGCCGCCTTGGTAGCCGCCGGGCGAGCCAACGATCTGAAGGAAGGAATGCAGCGCGCGACCGATTCAGTGGATTCCGGCGCAGCCTGGGAAAAGGTGGAGCGCCTCGCATCGTTCACGACCGCCCCTGAACGAGAAACGAGAAACGAGAAACGAGAAACGAAGAACTAGAAACCGGCGACTACATAGTCCGCGAGCTGGTTCATATCGTCGACAACGATATCGGGCGGGTCTTGTTCGAAAGTCTCGGGCTGGAACCCATACGAGACGCCGCAGGCTCTCACCATCGCGTTGCGTGCCGTGCGAACATCTACGCCGCTGTCTCCCACCATGATGGCGCGCTCGCGCGAGACTCCGCTTTCTTCCAGCAGCTTCTCAATGCCGATTGGGTCCGGCTTCTTCTGATCGAAACTGTTGCCGCCATAAACCTGAAAGAAATGACCACCTAATCCGAGCCCCTGAACAATAGCTCGGCTGAACCGCACAGGCTTGTTGGTGAGCACGGCCATCCGCGCGCCGCTTTCGAGCAATCGGTCAAGACCCTCCTTCACACTCGGATAGAGCCGCGTGTTGTCGAGCATGTGATCGCGATAGTAGCCCAGGAAGAATTCCACAGCACGCTGAACCTCTGCTTCGCTCGCGTCCGGTCCTAAGGCGCGGCGCATCAGGACCACAACACCACTGCCGACATAGGAAGACACCAGTTCTTCGGAAATTGGCGCCAGGTTCATGAGCCCGCGCGCGGCATTCACGGAGTGGACCAAGTCCAGCTTTGAGTCCACCAGCGTACCGTCCAGATCGAAAATGAGTAAGTTCATTCGTGCCGTACCTTGGGGGTCTCAGCAGTGTGTTCAGAGGGAGCATGCTCCGACCAGGCCTTCTTTATTTTTTCCGTGGCATCCCGGAAAGCGTCTTTCAGTTCGCGCGGCGTAAGGCTGGCAAGTATGTTGGATGCCCCCAGCATGTATGGCATCAGCCTTGAATCTACCACCGAGCGCGGTGGCGGCGAGGGCGCAAAGGCGACCAACACCGTGATCAGCGCTACCGCGATAACCACGCCACGTATGAATCCGAAGCCACCGCCCAACAGCCGATCCAGCCACGACAGGCCGATCCACTTGAACAGCTTGGCAAGCAACTGGCCGATGACGGCCCCCACGAACACGACGCCGATGAAGATGACGAAGAAACCGATCAGGTTTGCGATCGCGCGGGAACTGACGTAATCCAGCACGTAAGCAGCCGCGATCCCATAACACCAGAAGCCCAGAAAGATACCAAGTATAGTGGCGATAAAACCGACGCCGACGCGGGCGAATCCTGCCGTGAAACCCGAGAGAATGGAGAACCCGATCACCAGCACTAACAGAATGTCGATCCAGTTCACAGCGGCTTCCCCGTCAGCTCGCGATAGGCTTCGCGGTATTTTTCGCTGGTCTCGCGCACCACATCGGGCGGAAGTGAGGGCGCCGGAGGCTGTTTGTTCCAATGGATGGATTCCAGGTAATCTCGAACGTACTGCTTGTCGTAGGACGCCTGCGGCCCGCCGGGTTGATAGCTCGCGCGGGGCCAGAAGCGCGAAGAATCCGGCGTCAGTACCTCATCCGCTAGAACGAGTTGATCGCCGATGAACCCGAACTCGAACTTAGTATCGGCAATGATGATGCCGCGCGTTTCGGCATATTTGGCGGCACGGGAGTAAAGCGCCAGCGTCAACGCGCGGACGCGGTCAGCCAGCGATTCACCCAACTGCGCCGACGCCGCTTCAAACGAAATGTTCTCATCGTGGTGCCCAGACTGCGCTTTGGTGGCGGGCGTGAACACCGGTTCAGAAAGCCGGTCGCTCTCGCGCAAACCGGCGGGAAGCGGAATGCCGCAAATGCTCCCGTCACGCCGGTAATCCTTCCATGCGGAGCCCGCCACATAGCCTCGCGCGACGCACTCCACTTCGATCATCTTGGCGCGCCGGACCAGCATGGAACGGCCCTCCAACTGATCGCGATAGGGATGGAATCCGGAGGGATACTCGTCGACGTTAGCCGAAACGAAATGGTTCGGCACTATGTCGCGCAACAGGTCCAACCAGAAGATGGTGAGCTGGGTCAACACCCGGCCTTTGTCCGGAATGGGGGTCTGCAACACATAGTCGAACGCGGACAAACGATCAGTGGCGACAATAACCAGGAAATCGCCGGCGTCGTAAATGTCCCGCACCTTGCCCCGGACCAGGGGCTCGATACCGGTCAGGTTCGTCTCAAATAGGGGTTCCAATACTTAGTGTTATCACGTAACGGTAATAGCTCGCAGGCGCTTCGTAATATTTTCTTGGGTTAGCGATCAGATAGCAACGATGGATCAATCACTTACGAATGGCCTTCGCCGTGCCATCAAATCGGCGAAGGAGCAAAACCAACTATGAATTGGGACAGAGTGGAAGGCAACTGGAAACAGTTGAAAGGCAAAGCACGCGAGAAGTGGGGCAAACTCACTGATAGCGACTTCGAAACGATTGCGGGCAAGAAGGACCAGCTGGTCGGGCGTATTCAAGAACGCTACGGAATCAGCAAAGACGAAGCGCAGAAGGAAGCCGACGAGTGGGTGAAGGCGCAAGCCATCGACGAACGCGAAGCACATCTGCACACTTCCGGCAGACCCTGAAACGTCATACTTCCTGATCCTCATTGATTAAATGTTGGCCGCCTTCGGGCGGCCTTTTTTTGCTGCTCCCACTATACTGGGAATTGCGGCTGTCGATCCTCATCCCTGTCTACAACGAGCGCACGGTGGTGGAGCGAAGTCTGGCCCAGGTATTGGCCGCCCCTCTTCCCGAAAACATGGATCGGGAGCTGATCATCGTGGACGATTGCTCTACCGATGGAACCTCCGCCATTCTTGACCGTATGGCGTCCCAAGAACCCAGCATCCGCCTGATCCGCAAGACCGTGAACGAGGGCAAGGGCGCCGCCGTGCGAACCGCAATCGAACACGCGTCCGGCGATTTCTGCCTGGTGCAGGACGCCGATCTCGAATACGATCCTTCTGAATATCCCCGGCTTCTGCGGCCCCTGCTGGACGGCAATGCCGATGCGGTGTTCGGCTCACGCTATTTAGTGGATGAGCAGACTCGTGTGCTGCCCTTCTGGCATTCGATGATCAACAAATACCTGACGCTGCTTTCCAACATGTTCTGTAACTTGAATCTCACGGACATGGAAACCTGCTATAAGGTTTTCCGCACAGACCTGCTCAAGAGCATCCCCATTCGCTCCGACCGCTTCGGATTCGAGCCCG
>PMUN01000410.1 GCA_003166875.1 Bryobacterales bacterium
ATCAGGAGCGCGTGAATCCGCAATGGGTGCGGCTGCTGAACGTGCTGCAGATGAACGTGCGTTACACGCGCTGTCAGGGAGCCGAGCTTTATACCGAAGATGGCCGGCGCATTGTGGATTTTCTGTCGGGCTACTGTGTCCACAACGTGGGGCACAATCATCCCGGCGTGATTGAGGCGCTGAAGGAAGAATTGGACCGAAACGGTCCGGCGATGCTACAGAGCCATGTGCCCGAGCTGGCGGGCGAATTAGCGGGGCAGCTGTGCTCGCGCGCGGGTGGGCGTCTGAAGAAAACATTCTTCTGCAGTTCTGGCAGCGAGGGCGTGGAAGCCGCCATCAAATTTTCTCGAGCGCGTACTGGCCGCACTGGCTTGATCTACGCGAGTGGAGCGTTCCACGGACTCACCTGCGGCGCGCTTTCGCTGATGGGCGATCCGTTCTGGCGCGATGGCTTCGGGCCCATGCTGGCTGGGACTGAGGAAGTACCGTTCGGCGACCTCGGTGCGCTGGAGCAGAAACTGGCTACGCGGCAGTTCGCGGCTTTCATTGTGGAACCTATGCAAGCGGAGGCCGGTATTCGCTTGCCGCCATCCGGATATCTCGAATCGGCCCAAACGTTGTGCCGCCGGTACGGGAGCCTTTTTGTGCTGGATGAAGTGCAAACGGGCATGTATCGAACCGGACCGTTTCTCGCGTCGCAGAACTTCCGCACCGACCCCGACATGGTGGTGCTGGCGAAAGCGCTGAGCGGCGGATTGATTCCTTGCGGCGCGGTTTTGATGTCGGACGATATTTATGATTCGGTATATGGGTCGCTGAAGCGCGCCATTGTACACACGTCGACATTCAGTGAAAATGCTCTTGCCATGCGTGCGGGGCTCGCAACCTTACGTGTACTGGAGCAAGAACATCTGGGTGAGCGCGCCATCCGGATAGGAGATTATCTGCGCGATCGTCTGCGCCATACATTATCCGGATATGAGATGGTGAAAGAAATTCGAGGCACGGGGCTGCTGAATGGAATTGAATTTACCGCGCCGCGAAAATTAATATTGCGGGTTCCTTTTGAAGCTTTCATGAAGATTCATTCGGGAATGTTTGGGCAGGTTATTGTGATGCGGCTTTTCCGCGATCACGGCTTCCTGACTCAGATCTGCGGAAACAACTTCATGGTGTTGAAGGCAGCGCCGCCTTTGGTGGTGGAAGAGCGAGAGATTGACGCGTTCGCGAACGCTCTGCGGGATGTGGTGGAGTTGATGCATTCGTCCAGCGCCTTTTGGACGGAAGCTTTGGGATTGGCGCGGCGGGTGATGGATGTTTGAGGCATGAAGCTGTTTTCAATTTATTCAAGGCACCGACTCCCTTACGGTCGCGGTTCGGTAAGGCAGGGGATAACGCGGGCGCGATGGGCGGTAGCGCTCGTGATTTGCCTGCCGTGCTTGGCCGGTTCGGTGACTTCGATTCCGATGGTCGAATCGGGCTACCGGCAGATGTACAACCTGGACTTCGGTGAAGCGCACAATACTTTTGGCGCATGGGAGCGGGACCACCCCAAAGATCCAATGGGTGCGGTGTCCAACGCGGCAGCATACCTGTTTGCGGAATTCGACCGGCTGAATATCCTGCACTCGGAGTTCTTCGTGGAGGACAGCATCTTCCGCCACAGGCCGAAGGTGACTGCCGATCCGGCCGTCCGCAAGGCGTTCGATGCCGAGCTCGCGAAAACCCTGCAACTTTCCGATGCTACTCTGGCGAAGTCTCCGCGCGATACGGATGCCTTGTTCGTCAAGATCATGGCGCTGGGGCTGCGCGCGGATTTCGATGCGTTGATAGACCGGCATTATCTGGACTCCCTGAAGGTTCTGAAGACCAGCCGGGCTACCGCCGAACAGCTGCTCGCGATTGAGCCAGCCTATTACGACGCGTATTTGGCAGTGGGTGTTGAAAACTACATGCTCAGCCTCAAGCCCGCTCCTATACGTTGGTTCCTGCAGATGAACGGCGCCGAAACGGACCGCGACCGCGGCATCCAAAATTTGCGCCTGACGGCCGAGAAAGGTCACTATCTTTCTCCTTACGCGCGGCTGCTGCTGGCGGTGGCGGCGCTGCGCAACAAGGATCTGACGCAGGCTCGAGACATCCTCAGCAAGCTAGTCACTGATTTCCCGCGCAACCGGCTCTATTCCGAGGAACTGGCTCGACTTCAGTAGAATACTCAAATGACCATCGCGGGCGTCCAAAGCGCGCTTCCCAAGCATCAATACGATCAAGGGGTTCTATTGTCTGCACTGCAACGGCACTGGGGACCGAAGGTGGATAACCCCGTATTCATGCAACGGCTGCAGGCTCGCGTCGGAGTGAACACGCGGCATTTGGCGCTTCCGATTGAGGAATATTATGAGCTGAAGAGCTGGGGGAAAGCCAACAATCATTGGATTGACGTGGCGACGGAACTCGGAGAGAAGGCGCTGTGCGGGGCATTGACGCGAGCGGGCTTTGCGCCGTCGGACCTGGGCGCGATCTTCTTCGTTTCCATTACGGGCATTTCGAGCCCATCCATCGACGCCCGGCTGATCAACAAAATGAACCTGCCGGTGAACATCAAGCGCGTTCCCATTTTTGGATTGGGATGCGTGGCCGGCGCGGCGGGCATCTCGCGCGCGGCTGATTACGTTCTGGCGTATCCCAAGCAGGTGGCGGCTGTGCTGGCGGTGGAGCTCTGCTCGCTCACGCTGCAACTGGAGGATCTTTCAGTTGCCAATCTGATTTCCTCCGGACTTTTTGGCGATGGCGCGGGTGCTGTGCTGGTGGCGGGAGCAGAGCGTGAATCGGATGGCCCTGAAATATTGGCCACGCGATCGGTGTTCTATCCGAATTCCGAACACGTAATGGGATGGGATATTTCCGAAAAGGGTTTTCGGATTGTGTTGTCGCGCGAAGTGCCGGAAGTAGTGCATGATCATCTGGCGTCCGACGTGGACGTGTTTTTGGAAGACGAAGGTCTCTCGCGTTCCGACATCGGGAGCTGGATACTGCACACCGGCGGTCCGCGGGTGCTGGAAGCAACGGCCACGGCGCTCGACCTTCCGGAAGATGCGCTGGCCGCATCGTGGGATTGCCTGCGCCGGACGGGCAATCTGTCGTCGGCATCTGTGTTGTTGGTGTTGGAAGAAGTGATGATGAAACGTCGCCCGGCCGCGGGAACGTACAGTATTTTGGCGGCCATGGGCCCCGGATTTTGTTCCGAATTGGTTCTGTTGAGGTGGTAGTTTGACGGGAGTGCCGGACAAGACGGACGCGGTGGTGGTTGGCGGTGGGCCGGCTGGGCTCGCGGCTGCGATCGCAGCGCGTCTCAAAGGCTTCGACGTAACGGTGGTGGATGGAGGACACCTACCCATCGACAAGGCTTGCGGCGAGGGCTTGATGCCGGATTCATTCGGCGCGGTGCACCGGCTCGGCATCCGGTTCGATACAGATGAATCGTTCGCATTCCGCGGAATCCGTTTTCTGGGCGCGGGCGCGTCGGTGGAGGCGAACTTTCCCAGCGGATCTGGCATTGGGATGCGCCGTCCGTGCCTGCATCAGGCGCTGATCGATCGGGCGGAGGAAACGGGAGTGACGCTTGGGTGGGGGAAGCGCGTGGTTGGACTCACCGCCGAGGGTGTGGCTCTGGACAGCGGCAGCATCCGATGCCGTTGGGTGATTGGCGCGGATGGTCAGAATTCAAGAGTTCGCCGCTGGGCCGGATTGAACGGCGCACGTCACGAATCGTTCCGCTTTGGATTTCGCCGGCATTACCGCATATCGCCGTGGACCGATTATATGGAGATCTATTGGGGCTCCGGCTCACAGATGTACGTAACGCCGGTAAACCGGTCGGAAGTCTGCGTAGTTTTGATAACGCGCGACGCCCACCTCCGGCTGGAGCGTGCGCTGCCGCAATTCCCGGATTTGAGCCGGAGGCTGGATGGCGCGTCTCCCTCCACCACGGAACGGGGCGCGGTTACCGCATCCCGCAGTTTACGGCGAGTGTTTCGAGGCCGCACCGTACTGATCGGCGATGCTTCCGGATCGGTGGATGCTATCACAGGTGAAGGCTTGTCGCTTTCATTTCACCAGGCTATTACGCTGGCCGATGCACTGGCCGTGGGTGACCTTCGAAGCTATCAGGCCGAGCATCGGCGCTTGGTGCGGCGTCCCAATTTTATGGCGAATCTGATGCTTTCGCTCGACCGCTTTCCGGTGCTGCGCAGGCGGGTGCTGCGCGCGCTTGCGTCCGAGCCGGAGATCTTCGCCAATATGCTGGCCATGCACGTGGGATCGATCTCGCCGGTTGATTTTCTGATGCACGGAATGCTGCCGCTGGGGCGGCAGATTCTGACGGCGTCGTGAAGAAATTTATTCTGGGGCTGGCTTGCGCCGGAGCGCTGGTTGGCGCTGATACGGTCTTGGAACTCAATCCAGCGAAAACTGAGATCGCATTCACGGTTTCCGATACATTGCACACCGTGCACGGCACGTTCAAGCTGAAGCGCGGCAGCATTCGATTCGATCCCGAAACCGGCAAGGCGTCAGGTGAGATCGTGATCGATGTCCCGAGCGGCGCGAGCGGCAGTGGAATGCGCGATAAGCGCATGCAGAAGGAGATCCTGAAAAGCCAGAAATATCCGGAAGCTGTTTTTACTCCCGATCACGTGGATGGGCGCTTGGCGGCGCAGGGGCCATCGGAAGTGGACGTGCACGGAAGGATCAATATTCACGGCGCCGATCATGAGTTGACGCTGCATTTCAAGGTGGTGGCGGAAAGTGGACAATACGCGGTGTCTACGCATTTCACGATTCCTTACGTCCAGTGGGGGATGAAGAATCCGAGTAACTTTTTGTTGAAGGTAGAGGATAAAGTGGAGATGGATGTGAAGGCCGCTGCAAGTTTAGGCCGCGAATGAACGCGAATGAACGCAAATATTTAAGACGTCCTATTCGCGTTTATTTGCGTTCATCCGCGGCTAATTAAGCTTTGGCCGGAACCGTCCAGTCCACCGGGACCTGTCCTTCGGGCAGTAACTCACCTTTTTCAAGGTGGCGGGATTTGGTGGCGAAGTGGGCGGCGTGGGGGTCGTGCGTCACCATTACGATGGTTTTGCCGAATTCCTTGTTCAGGCGCGAGAGCAAGGTGAGGACGTCCTGCGCGGAGGTGGCGTCCAGGTTGCCTGTTGGCTCGTCGGCGAGAATCAGGTCGGGATCGGTTACGATGGCGCGCGCGATGGCGACACGCTGCTCCTGGCCGCCCGAGAGCTGGCGTGGCAGGTGATGCATGCGGTCGCCTAATCCCACCAGATTCAGCGCTGTCTCGGCGTGCTCCAGGCGTTCCTTCTTCTTGAGGTTGGTGAGTTTGAGCGGGAGTTCGACGTTTTCGAGAGCGCTGAGCACTGGAATCAGGTTGAAGGATTGGAACACGAAGCCGATGTGGGCGTTGCGCCAATGGGCGATGGCCCGATCGCTCAGGGTTCGCAAGTTTTCACCGAGCACCAGAATCTCGCCGCCGGAAGGACGGTCCATGGCCGCGATTAGGTGAAGCAAAGTGGATTTGCCCGAACCGGATGGCCCCATCAGCGCGACGAATTCGCCGCGGGAGATGGTGATGTCCACGTCCTTGAGCGCAACGACATGAAATTCGTCGCGAATGAATTCCTTCTGTAGTTGCTTGGTTTGGATTACGGTCTCAGCCATTTTAAGTTTTGGGGCGAACCCGCTGCCCGTCCTTCAAATCCGCGGGGGGATTCGCGATGATGTCTTCCCCGCCGATTAGACCATCGGCGATTTGAACTCCTTGCGAAGTGGTTCCACCCACTTTCACGGCTCTTCGAACAGCCCTTCCATTCACGACAACGAATACACCATTATCTCTCAGGGTGGACGCAGGTACGACGACAATCGGCTTCGCCTCCACGTGGCTTCCGGCCTTTTCGGTTGAATAAAACGCGACGCTCGCGTTCATCTCGGGCCGCAGATAATCGTCCGGATTGACCACCTTCACCTTCACCTGGACGGTGGCCTTCTGGCGGTTCGCTTCCGGTGAGATCTCGCGAATCACACCTTCGTATTTACGATCGGGATAAGCATCCGTGGTGACGATGCCGGGCTGGGTGGGGCCGAGTTTGCCGAAATCGTTCTGGTTGATATCGAGTTCCACATCCAGCTCGCGCAGGTTGGCCATGGAAACGACATAGCCTTTGGCGCCCTTGTCGCCCACGAATCCGGTGGTGACAAACTCGCCCTTCTCGACGTTGCGCTCGAGGATGGTGCCATCGATAGGGGCGCGGATCACGGTGTTTTCCAGTTGCACCTGAGAATAGTCGAGCGTGCCCTGGGCCTGCTCCACCTGCGCGCGGAGAGCATCGATCTGCTCGTGGCGCGGCCCTAGGCGGACCAACTCATACGCGCGATCGAAAGAGCCAACTTTGGCGACTGCGCCGTCGTAGCGAGCCTGAGCGTCATCCAAGGCTTGCGTGGAAAGCACTTTTTGATGCACCAGGTCACGCGTGCGTTCGAGCGTGACGCGGGCATTTTCCTGATCGGCCTTGGCTTGTTCCAGATCGGCTTTGGCTTTGGCGATTTCTTCGGGGCGCGAACCATGTTCGGCTTCGGCAAGCTTCGCCTTCAGCATCTCGAGGTTGCCCTTGGATTCCAGCACGTGGGCGCGGTATTCGTCGTCTTCCAAACGCACCAGCACATCGCCGGCTTTCACCTTATAGCCCTTGTCGACTCCGATCCAGGACACCTTACCGACCACTTTGGCGGCCAGCTCGATCTTGTGGGCGGCCACGATGTAGCCGGTGGCGTTCAGGATGACGGTGCCTCCGCTGGTTGTAAGCGGAGCGGCCGCGTGAACCCGCACAATGTCCACTCCCGTGGCCTCGGTCAGCTTGGCATAAATGAAACGGGCCGCGCCCAGCAGCACGAAGATGGCTACGCCGGCGACGATCCACCGCACGGCCCAGGGCGAAGGTTCGTGCGTCCTACGTTTTCCCCGGTCAATCTGGAGGTTTTTGAGTTCCGTTGGCATGGCTATCAAATCTCCCGTAACGCCACAAGAATTTCCTTTCTCGCGGCCATCCTGGCTGGGAAGAGTCCTCCGACGGCTCCCATTACAAGCGCGAAGGTAACGCCAATCAGCATGATCTCGGGACCGACGCGGAAGTTGAACGCGATCTCGCTAAACGTGACAAAGCTGCCGATTCCGGTAGTGATGTTATTGAGCGGCAGCACCAGCAGGCAACCTACCAGACCACCGAGCCCCGAAAGCAGCAGCGATTCCATAAGAAAGCTCAGCATGATGCTGGATTTCGAAAAGCCGAGCACGCGCAGTGTGCCGATCTCGGTGGCGCGACGCGCTACGGCCGCGTACATGGTGTTCATGGCGGCGAAGCTGCTGCCCACCGCCATGATGATGGCGATGAATACTCCGAGAAATTGCAATAGCGCGCCGGAGTTGGTTTGCGACTCGTAATAGGCCTTTTCGGTCTGCGCCAGCACCGCCAGCCGCCGGTCGTCATTGAGCGAATTGATCAACGCCGGAACGGTGTTTGCATCGGTAGCGCGCAACAGGACTGAGCTGAGGCCATCGGCGCGGTTGAAATCGGAGCTGATCTGATTCAGATCGCCAAAGATCTCGCTATTGACGGCGGATTGGCCGCCATCCATCACTCCCACCACTTCCCATTCACCGCGGCCAAAACGCAGCTTGTCTCCCATGTGCGCGCCCGGGTAACGCTTGGCGATGGACTTTCCTACTACAATTTCTCGCTGCCCGGCTTGAAACCAACGGCCGTCCTGGAGCTTGAGGTTATCACGCATCTTGACGCCGACCGGCAGAATCCCTCGCAACGTCACATTCATTCCCGTCGGGCTGTCGACGCTCGGCAAATTGATCACTGTGACCATTTCGAGCGATGCCCTGGGTTCGTCGCCTTCGCGCGCGATACCAGCCATCGATTTCAAATCCTGGAAGACCTCCCGCGTGACTCCGCTGCTAAGTTCTGCGGTGGCGCCTTTGCGCATCACTAGAATCTGCAGTGGATTCCCGGAAGACTGGAACGCCGTTTTCAGTCCGTTCACCAACGCGAGAACAGCCAGGAGCACGGCGACTGTTAACGCAATCCCGAGAGCGGTGATTACGGTGGTGGTCTTCCGAACCACCAGGTTGCGCAAATTGTAGGAAACAGGAATGGCCATGATTAGACGCTGAATGGTTAACCGCTAAATCGCAAAGCCTCGAGGATGCTGGTGCGGGAAGCGTTCCAGGCCGGGACAAAAGAGCTCAAAACGCCGATCGCCAGCGCCACTCCCAAACTCAACAATCCGACCAGCGGCGTTATCCCGAGAGTCTTCAGCGCAGGCATGAACATGCTCCCGGGACTGTTGGCGATCATGGAGCACATCCCAGCCGCCAGCAAACAGCCGATTGCGCCTCCAATGACGGAGATGACGGCAGATTCACCGAGCACGATTCCTAAAATCGCACCCGGAGTGAATCCGAGCGTCTTCAAGATGCCCACTTCACGAATACGCTCGCGAACAGACATGGAAATGGTATTGCCTGAGACCAACAGGATGGTGAATGTGACCGCGCCAAAAATTGCCATGATGAACAGCTTCAAATTCCCCAGGAAAGCCAGGAAGCTGAGCATGAAGGCTTTCTCCGATTCGCTCTTGGTCTGGAATGGCGTGGTCTCAAACTCGCGATCCACAGCCTCGGCAACTCGCGGGACATCGGCGGGGCTGTCAGCCTGAATCAGGAAGGCGCCCACGGTATCGCGCTGCGGGCTGTTTACTGGAAGCGCCTCCCGCAGGTACTCGCGGTTGAAATAGAGGATCATCACGTGGGAAGGTTCATCGAATATTCCCACCACTTTCAGCTCCAAGGTTACGGGGAAAATGTCACCCACTAACGTAATGCGATCGCCGAGGTTGAAGTTCAATTTGTCCGCCAGGGTACGTGAAATGACGCACCCGGTTCGTAGATTCTTAAATGCAAGCTTCTGGTCATCAGGAAGCTGGAATTCGGTGTTCACGTTGAACAGGTGGTCCGGCTCGGCGCCGAAGCGAGGGAACATGTTGTTGGGATCGCGGCTGTCTTTGTAGACGCCTCCGAACCATTGCCAGGCCATCACGTCGTGGACCCCGGGAATGCGCTGGATCTTGTCGCGGAAGTAGATGGGAATCGGCTGGGTCAAAGAAACGCGATTCCGGCAAACCAGGCGCAGAGCTTGGGCCTCGGTGGGCGCTCCTTTGAACATGGCGCTGTACATGGCAATCAGCACGCCCAGGATGCACAGAGACACTGCGATGCTGCCGATGGTCAGAATGCTGCGGCGGCGGTTGCGCAGACTGTTCTTCACTATGAGGGACAGATAGCGGAACATAGGGCTTGCTTACTATTCTACAGGTACGATGTCTAGCGATGAATTGTTCATGGCCGAGGCGTTGGAATTGGCCCGGCAGGCGGAATCGAACGGGGAAGTCCCGGTGGGCGCGGTGGTGGTGATCGAGGGCCGGGTCCGCGGGAGAGGCCTTAACTCGCCGATCCGGCTAGTGGATCCTACGGCACATGCGGAAATGCTTGCGTTACGGGAGGCGGCCGCAGATATCGGAAACTATCGGCTGGAGGGCGCGACGCTGTATTCAACACTGGAGCCGTGCGTGATGTGCGCGGGCGCGTTGGTGGCGGCCAGGCTGCGAAGGCTAGTATTCGGGGCGCGCGATTTGCGGTTCGGCGGAGTACGGAGCAAGTTCCGGCTAGCGGACTCTGAATTATTGAATCATCGGGTCGACGTCGTCGAAGGAGTCTGTGCCGCTGAGTGTTTGTCGATCGTCAAAGGCTTTTTCGATCGGAGGCGATGATTCAGGTTCTTCGGTTCATCGGTTCATCGGTTCTTCGGTTCGCAGAGTACCGACCCTCCCGTAACAGGAACCGAAGAACTGAAGAACCGAAGAACCGGTTCCTAACGAACCGGTTTTTCGAGTTTGATCTCTCCCTTGGGACCTTCTGTTATCTCGACGGTGAATCCGGCTACGGTGAGGATTCCCACGCGGGTAGTGGAATTCGGGTTGGTGGCCACGAAAAAGCCCGTCGCTCCAGTACCGGTGGTTGCGCTGCCGGAGGTCACCGAGATCCAGCTGACGTTACTCGCCGCCGTCCACGAACAGGATGCAGAGGTCACGATTTTGGCCGTATCATTGAACCCTCCGGAAGCGGCCGTCATGTTCCCCAAGGTGAGGTTGTAGGAGCACGACGATCCAGCCTGGGTGACTATGAACGCGAGACCCGCGATTGTGATGGTTCCCGAGCGGGCGCCACCCGTGTTCGCGGCCACCGCATAGTTGACGGTCTTATTTCCGCCGCTGCTGGATTGGCCGCTGGTGACAGTGATCCAAGCGGCGTTACTTGAAGCGGTCCAGGTAGCGTTGGCCTGTGGCAGCGTGACTGTGACACTGCCCTTTCCAGCGGCTGAGGTGAATGTAGCTGAAGCCGGATTCAATGGAGGTACGGTTGGCGCCGCGCCGGATTGTGTCACGGCCAGTGTGAGGCCGGCGATGGAAAGCGATCCCAACCGGGACGCGGTAGAGGTATTCGCCTGGACCGAGTACATCACAGTGCCGTTTCCGGTACCGGATGCGCCCGATGCGATGGCGATCCAACTGGCGCCGCTTGAAGCGGACCAGCCACAGCCGCTGGTGGCAGTAATGGTGGCTGTGAAATTTCCACCGGCCGCGGCAGGCGTCGCGCTAATGGGGTTGATCGCGTAACTACACTTGGGTTGAATGGTAACGGCCAGCGGTAGAGTTTGGTTGATTCCACCACCAGTCGCCGTCAGATAGACGGTGTAGGGTCCGGCGGCCACTGTCGAGGCGGCATTCAACGTGAACGTGCTCGATCCCGATCCAGGCGCCGGGTAACTGGGCGGTGCTAAATTGGCGGTTAGGCCGGATGGCAAGGTGCTCCATGAAATGGCAACCGCGGAGCTGAACCCTCCCTTCACGGCCACATTCACCTGGACCGCTGAGCTCGCGCCCTGCACAAGACTAATGGAGGGCGCGGACGTGGTCAACTGAATTCCAGGCGTGGTGGGGCTGGTAGGAGGTGTAACACCGGACCAGTGGTTGACGAGAAGAAACGCGTCCGCCGAGCCAAGGCCAGTAGCGAGATCGTAGCCGGGGCCCGCGCTAAATCCCGAAACTCCAGGAACTGAGTTGTTGCCGGTCGTAATGTCGTGGAAGACTGCCGCTCCTCCATTCCACTGATTGGCTGCCAGGCCATACAGCGTCGGGTTCGCGTTTCCTTGTCTCGCGCCGGCGTGTTGAACAACCATGGCCATCAAACCCGCGAAAGAGGGAGTGGCCGCCGACGTTCCGCCCACCAGGTACATCTGCCCACTCAAGCAGAACAGGTACCCGTCATAGACAGAGGCGTTGAGCGACACGTCGGGCACGTCGCGCTTTCCATCGGCTGGCACTCCGAGTCCAGTCTGCCAGGTTGGCTTCGGGTAGATGCTGCTGGCGCCCCCTCCGCTAGCCCAGAGCCCCCCGCCGTTGGGCGTTCCGGCACTCGCGTTCCACACCAATTCCGGAATATAGCTCAACGCGGAGCCTTGGTTCGGGGAGTTGCTGGTGGCCCAGTAGACACCGGGGTTCGAGGTGTCGTTGAATTGAGTGCCTCCTACGCAGGTGCTATAGGGCGAAGAACAAATCCCGTTCACCGCGGCTCCGCTGACGGCTCGCGTGGCGCTGGGACTGTCACATCCCGCCGCGCCACTGTCCCCGGAGGCAACGAATACGCTGATGCCCTGTGCCGCCGCCTGTTGCCACAAGCTGTTCCAAACTTGATTCCCGGATGTTCCGATGGCTGCCTCGCACAGGCCGAAGCTGGAGCTCATGACGGGCGCCAGATTGTGGTTGACGATATACTGCGCCGAAAGCAGCGCGCCATCGGTCGAGCTGGTGGATGCCGAAAGCACGAACTGGATGGAGGCGTTCTTGGCCACGGCGCCCGACCACTCGACGTCCAACTCGGCTTCGGTCTGTTCGTTGGAAGAAACAATGCCGGGATTCGGCCCGTTCAGGACGACCGTCGGAGTGTTGGCGGGAAGTCCGAAGGTGGAGCGGAAATTCGATACGTCCGCGATAGGGAAATTAGTGCGGCCCACGATGGCGATGGATTGTCCGGTGCCATCTATGGAGCTGCTATACAATGCGGCCACATCGTAAATAGTGGCGAAGTCGGCCGGCGCCATGTAATGAGTGCTGCCTTGCGAAAACTCAGGAGCGGGCGTAGCGAGCGGCTGGAGACCTTGATGCAGCGGCATCGATTGGAAATCATTGAGCGAGGCCACACCGTTGATCACCGCGGCCAAGGCCAGCGGGATTTCAGGATCGGAGGAGTTCGCGTAATGGGTTTCGCCGTTCACGATGTAAGTATGGATTTGCGTATGAAACGCCGCTTCCACCTGTGCGGCCGTGCCGCTAAACACGAGCGTCCCTCGCCCACTGGATACCGGCTCCACTTCGAAGCCTTGGCTGTGAAGCCAATCAGTCACCTGGAGGAGATCGTGGTCCGAAATACCGAACAATTTACCAAAGCTTTCTGGCGTCAGCCACTGGTGATATTGGGGCGATTGCGGATCTTGCTGCGCCGCGAGCAGAGCCTGTAGGGCGCGCTCCTGATCAGCGTCCGGCTGAAGAACCAGCATCATTCTGTCCATGCGATGGCCGGGCGAGACTGCGCCAGCGTCGTATTCCGGGCGGGAGAGTGGATAGCGATTGCCGGGGCGCGAAACGGTAAGGCTGTCATCCACCGGTGCGGTGACGCGATCGGCGGCGAGCGTTTGAGCATTGAGATTTTGATCGATCGAGATGATTCCAGAGATAAGCAGTGCGAATATGATGAGCCAGTAGAAGCGTTTCATTACTGAGCTCATCGACGCGGGAGATCAGTCGTTTGAGGACGATTTTCCCGTATACTGCGGCGGGGAACGGGGAACCCAAAGTACTAAAGGAAGAGGTGCTTACAGATCGCGATAGCGCGCCAGCTTTACTCCTGACTCATCGATCGCTGCGCGGACTTCCGGGCTCACTAGGGCGTCCAGTTCCCGGCGGCGGCTTTCCTTCAGGCGCGTTCGCGCGGCGCGAAGCTCCTCGGTGCACAAACCGGGGTGACACATGAATTCGGTGGAGCCTTCCGGAAGGCGGCTAATCAGCTCAGCCAATTCAGCGGCTCCGTAACGGCCGGTCAATCGGAATCCGGTGAAGTGGTCCGTACTTTTGCAACCTGTGGTCCGGCAACCGCGAGTTGGAAGCCAGCGAAACGGCCCGAATCGGCGGCGCACCCAGGGGATGTGAAACTCCTCGGCGATGCGTGTCACCGCATTGAAAACTTGCGGCAACAGGTGCGTATGCTTATGCGTATCGAGATGCGAGGGCTTTAGGCCCGCATCCAGCACCTTTCTCACCTGACGGACCAGTTCGTCATAAATGCGGATTCGGCCCATGGAAAAAAGCAAGCGCGGTATCGTCGGCGGGAATCCTTCCAAGTCGACCAGCACCAGGTGAACGCCTATGTCGAGCTCCGGATTCTGGCACGCCAGCTCCACGGCGTGTTCGAAGGCGGCGCCGTTAGCCATGAGCGTAGTGGCCGTGAGAATCCCGTTGCGATGGGCTTCGACGATGCCGTCGTTGACGTCGCGAGTGAAGCCGAAGTCATCGGCGTTCGGAATCAGGTATTTCAAAACAGGCCGAGCTTGATGCGGAGGAACTTTTTCGGATTGGCGCGGAAATCCTTCATCAGCAAATGCATCTCGCGCGTGGCGCCGCTCAGATTGTCGTACAACTGCTGATTGACCAGCAATTGTCCGAGGGTGCCCTGCCCGGAATTCAGTTTATCCAGCATCAGGTCGAGCTTGGCGATGGTATCCGACAACTGCTTATGCAGCTCGTCGCTCTTGAGGAGCTTGCCCGCGGTGCCCTGTCCGGCATTCAGATCGTCGACCAGTTTGTGGATGCCTGCGACGGTCTTCTGTGTTTCGTCGTAGAGCGCCGGATCTTTCAGGAGCTTCCCGGCTGTGCCTTGGCCTTGTTGAAGATCGTCCACCATTTTGTCGACGCGGCCCAAGGTCTTACGGAAATCGTCATACAGCTCGTGATCGTAGATTAGTTTTCCGAAGGTGCTTTCCTTGCTGTTCAACGCTTCAGCGAGCTTGCTGACTTGATCCACTACGGCCAGGACATGGTTGTAGAGAGTTTCGTCCACCAACAGTTTGCCGACGCTGCCTTTGCCCGCCTGTATGTCCCCAAGCATCTTATCGATGCGATCGACGGTGGCTTGCAAGGAGGTCATCACGGTATTACCTTCCTCCATCAAGCTGTCGAACCCCTCGGCGTTGAGGCTCGGAATCTCCTCACCGGCCCGAACCATGGTCTCGCTCTTGCCGGACTTGATATTGATGTACTTGGCGCCCAAGAGGTTCGCGGAGCTGATAGAGGAAACCGAATCCACCGGAATGTTCTTCAAGCTGCTCTCGGGAACTTCCATCGCGATGCGGACCAGGCGCTTGGGATCCTTGAGCCCGGACAGGCCGATGGATTTCACTTTGCCGATCTGAATACCATCCAGATTCACCGGAGCGGCCTCCGTCAGCGCGGCGGCATCGCTCAAGTAGGTAAACAAGGTCACTTTTGATTCGAAGAAGTTGACCTTGCCGGTGATCAGGAAAATAAGGATGGTCAGAATAACCATGGCGGCGAGCGCCAGTATCCCAACCCTCAATTTTGCCCATTTTACTTTGGTCTGGATCGCCATTAGTTGTAGTGTTGCGGCACGAACTTGGAGATATAAGCGTCGGTGGACGCTTCAAGCCGCGCTTGGGTGCCCTCAAAAATGAGATGCCCTTCTTTCATGACCATAAAGACAGTGCGAGTTGGATTTGAGCCCTCCGAGTCACCGCCGCCATTATGGGGAACCGGCTCCAGGTGTCCATTCATGCGATTGTATCGAAAATTGGCCATCAGTTGCCCGTCCTGATAGCGTTGGGTCACGATCAGGTTGGCGGCGTTGAGCGAATCGCGCTCCTTGGCGATGAGCGCCATGATGGTGGTGGCAGTGATGGGATCGAGACCGGCGGTGGGCGAATCGTAGAGCACCAGCGGCGGTTCGGTGATCACGGCGCGGGCGATTCCAACCCTTCGCCGCATTCCGCCGGACAGCTCGTTCGGATATTTTTCCAGCGTGTGCGCGAGTTCCACGAACCGCAGCGCGTCTTCCACTTTGGTTTCCACCGCCTCCGGGGAAAGTTCATGTGTCTTGCGATTGACCAATGGGTAAGCGACGTTTTCGGCGATGTTGATCGAATCGAACAAGCCGCCCTCTTGAAAGAGCACGCCCACCTGGCTGCGGATCTCGAAAAGCTGGCGTTCGGCCATGTTTGTGATGTCGCGGCCCAGCAGAAACACGCGGCCCGAGTCAACCCGGATCAGTCCGATGGCGGCTTTGAGCAGCGTTGTCTTCCCGCTGCCGGCCGAGCCCAGCACGACGCGGGTCTCACCGGCGCTCATTTCGAACGACACATTGTCAACGGCTACCACTTCGTCGAAACGAATGGTGACGTTCTCAAAACGAAGCAAGGTATCGGATGAAGATTGGTTCTGCATGCTGGTGCTCATCAATGCAGATTCACGAAGATCCGCGTGAGCAGAGAGGTGATGACAAAGATCCAGACCGACGATACAACCACGGCCTGGGTGGTGGCGTGGCCTACACCCTGCGTTCCACCGGTGGTTCTCAGGCCATAGAAACAACCGACCAGGGAGACCATGAAGGCGAAAACGAACGGCTTAAGAAGACCTTGCGTGATGTCGTTATATTCTAACGCTTGGTAGGCGCTGGTCCAATACTGGCTGGTGGTGAGGCCGATGGAAAGCCGGGCAATAGCCCAACCACCGATCAGGCCCAAGAAATCGGCCACGATAGTCAGCAGCGGCAGCATCACAGCGGTGGCGATCATGCGAGGGGTCACCAGCTTCTGGATGGGGTCGGTTCCGAGGGCGCGCATGGCATCGATCTGCTCGGTGACTTTCATGGAGCCGAGTTCGCTGGCGATGCCGGAGGCGTTGCGGCCGGCCACCAGGATAGCGGTCAGGACCGGACCGAGTTCACGCACCAGAGTAATGGCGACGATGGGCCCCACCTGATCCACCGCGCCATATTGGGCCAGCGCGCGGGCCATCTGCATGGTGATGACAACGCCGGTGAAAAACCCGATCAGGATAACGATGGGAAGACTGCCGACCCCGATGACGTCCATCTGGAGCAGGATGTCACTTTCGTAATGGGGAGGCCGGAAGACGTTGCGCAGAGCACGCCCGGCCAGTATGCAGAAATCTTGGAGGGCAGCAACGGATGGCTTCAGGAAATCGAGCAAACCGGCCCTCTCATTGAGATGATGCTACCATGACGCGGCTCGCTTGGTGGCTGGCGATGGGGCTGGGGGCTGGGAACTGGGGGCTGGCGAGAAGACGCGGCAGGCGGCGCAGGCGCCTGCCTCCTGCCGCCTGCTCTATAGCCTGACTACTTTCGCCGACGGATAAGTCTTCAAGGCGTTACGCGTGTCTACTATCAAGCGGGCGTTTTTTGCGATGGCGGCGTAATCGAAGGCGGCGTGGTCGGTTACCACTACCACGCAATCGGCTTCGGTGGACATTCGGTTGGCGTCTTCGGCGCGTAGCTCGCGGCCGTCCAGCTTGATGGATGGAACGAATGGATCGCTGTAGGTGACGCGGGCGCCGCGGCGCTCCAGCAGCAGAATGATGTCGAGCGCCGGCGATTCGCGCACATCGTCAATGTCGCGTTTGTAGGCCACTCCTAAAATATGAACGTGCGAGCCTTTCACGGGCTTCGCGTGATCGTTCAGCGCGTTTTGAATTTTGTCCACCACGAAGTGCGGCATCTGTCCGTTAATATAGCCCGCCAGTTCGATGAAGCGGGCTTCGATACCGGCCTGTTTGGTTTTCCAGGACAGGTAGAACGGGTCAATCGGAATGCAGTGGCCACCCAAGCCGGGGCCAGGATAAAAGGGCATGAACCCGAACGGCTTGGTGGCCGCAGCATCGATCACTTCCCAAACGTTGATGCCCATACGATCGCACATCAGCGCCATTTCGTTTACCAGCCCGATATTGATCATCCGGAAAGTGTTCTCCAGCAGCTTCACCATTTCGGCCACGCTGGTGGAACTGACCGGAACCACTGTCTCGAGCGCCTGCGAGTAGAACAATGCTCCCAGCCGCGTGCACGCCGGTGTGATGCCTCCCACTACTTTCGGAATGTTCACGGTTTGATATCTCGAGTTGCCCGGATCGACGCGCTCCGGAGAGAAGCACAGGAAAAAATGCTCGCCCACTTTGAGATTGGGCCCTTCCAGCATGGGCAGCACCAATTCGTCGGTGGTTCCCGGATAGGTGGTGGATTCCAAGATAACCAGCTTGCCCGGGCCGAAATATTTCGCGGTCTCCTGACAGGCGGACACGATGAAACTCATGTCCGGATCCTTGGTTTTCCGCAGCGGAGTGGGTACGGCGATGTTGATGGTGTCGAGATCCCGGACCGCTGAGAAGTCCGTGGTGGCACGAAATTTCCCGGCTTCCACTAGCGGCCGCAGGACATCGGAGGAAACGTCTTGTATATAAGATTCGCCGCGGCCCAGTCGGGCGACTTTGGATTCCTGCACGTCGATTCCCGTGACGGAAAAGCCGGCCTTCGCGAATTCCACCGCGAGCGGCAGCCCTACATATCCGAGCCCGATGATTCCGACGCGGGCGGTGCGGAGCTTGATTTTCTCTTCGAGAATTTCCGCTATGGTGGCCGTTGCGCTTGGCATACGATGCAACTAGTCTATCGCGGTTCTTCAAAGATGGCTCATGTTTAGAGAGTGTTACCGAACCGCGACCGTGAGGGAGCCGGTGCCTGCGCCGATTTTCACGGGTTCAAAGGGACAGCCGCTCGTGTCATACTTGAAATTCTAAGGAATTGTCGGTGAGAACTGGGGATCCAACCCAAATTGCCGTACTCGGTCTGGGTTATGTCGGGTGCGTGACGGCGGCCTGTTTCGCCAGCTTGGGACATCGCGTGATGGGTATCGACCGCGACCAGCACAAGGTAGACAACGTGCTGGCCGGCCGTGCTCCTTTTTATGAGCCCGGACTTGAGGATCTGGTTCGCGAAAATGTCGCTGCCGGCCGATTGTCCGCCTCCACCAGCGCCGATGGAATCGCGAACGCCGCGGTTGTTATGGTTTGCGTCGGAACGCCGTCGGAAAAGAACGGAAATCTGGGACTTTCGCAATTGCGCCGGGCAATAGAAGAGATTGCGGCTCAAATTTCCGAAGGTTCCAAACCTCTGATTGTCGCCATACGCAGTACGGTTTTTCCCGGGACCTCGGAAGAGGTTGTCCTGCCTGCGTTGTCCGGTCACAAACAAGTGAGCGTGGTGTCTAACCCGGAGTTCCTGCGCGAAGGCTCGGCGGTGAAGGATTTCATGGAACCATCGCTGGTGGTGGTGGGAGGGTCCCAACAAGCGGCCGTCGAGCAGGTGGCGGATCTCTACGCGCCGCTCGGTGTACGCGCTTGCCTGGTTTCGCTCGGCACCGCTGAGATGATCAAGTATGCCTGTAACGCATTCCACGCCGTCAAGATCTCTTTCGCTAACGAGGTGGGAGCGTTGAGCGGAAGGCTGGGCATCGATGCTCAAGAGGTGATGAGCACGCTGTGCCAGGACGTGAAGCTGAACGTTTCGCCGGCATATCTGAAACCGGGGTTCGCCTTCGGAGGATCGTGCCTGCCCAAGGACCTGCGGGCGTTGATCTATCGCGTTCACTCGCTGGATTTGAAGCTCCCGCTGCTTGAATCCGCTCTACCTAGTAACGAGCAACATTTGAAGCGCGCCATTGACGCCGTTGTGGATCTGCCGGCCAAACGGATCGGCGTGATCGGATTGGCGTTCAAAGAAAATACGGACGACCTGCGCGAAAGCCCGGTGGTGACGTTGCTCGAGCAACTGCTCGGCAAAGGCCGCGAAGTGCGCGTATTCGATCCGCACATCCAGATGGACGCAATTTATGGAAGCAACCGGCACTTCATTCTGGAGAGCATCCCGCATATCGGACGTTTGCTGGCCGGCAGTTTGGAGCAGGTGCTTACGTGGGCAGATCATCTGGTGCTGGCTCAGAAACAGAGCGCCGAAACAATCGAGCGCATTCAGGCCAGCGGCATTCCATTGATGGCGTTGGTGAATGGTTCTCTGGAACCGTCCGCTTTCAACGGGGCCGCGCAATGATCAAGAAGGCTCTCATCTCCGGAATCACAGGCCAGGATGGCTCTTTCCTGGCGGAGTTTCTGCTGGCCAAGGGTTATCAGGTGCACGGCATCGTGCGGCGCGCCTCAACGTTCAATACCGAACGGTTGGACTCGATCTATGCCGATCCTCACGAGCAGAGCGCCCGCTTGTATCTCCACTACGGCGATGTTACCGATGGGTCCGGACTCCGCCACGTAATCGCGAAGGTGCAGCCGCACGAAATCTACAATCTCGCGGCGCAATCGCATGTGCGGGTGAGCTTCGATCAACCGGAATACACCGGGGATGTGGTGGCGATCGGGACCTTGCGCTTGCTGGATGCGGTGCGCGACTACATCCAAAACACAGGCCAACAGATACGTTTCTACCAGGCGGGTTCGTCTGAAATGTTCGGAGCTTCCAAGCCGCCCCAAAGCGAAGCTACTCCGTTCTATCCGCGCAGTCCTTATGCGGTCAGCAAAGTGGCCGCGCATTGGTACGCCGTCAATTATCGCGAGGCCTACGGGCTGTTCATTTCGAACGGTATTTTGTTTAATCACGAATCGGAGCGGCGCGGGGAAACATTTGTCACGCGCAAAATTACGCGAGCGCTGGCACGCATCAAACTAGGCCTTCAGCAGAAGCTGTTTCTGGGTAATCTCGACGCCCGGCGCGACTGGGGTTACGCAGCCGATTACGTGGAAGCCATGTGGATGATGCTCGACGCCGCTGATCCCGGCGATTACGTGGTGGCTACGGGCGAATCGCATTCGGTCCGTGAGTTTCTGGAGGCGGCAGGGGATCGCTGCGGGCTCGATTGGAAAAGTGTAGTCGAAACCGATCCGCGATATTTGCGCCCCACGGAAGTGGACTACTTGATGGGCGATTCTTCGAAAATCAGGAAGACCCTGGGGTGGAAGCCGAAAGTGAGTTTCGAGGAGCTGGTGCACCTGATGGTGGATCACGATCTGGAACTGGCCCTGCAGGAATTGACGCTGGCCAAAGCCGGCCACAAAGTGGTGGTCCGGGGATCATCCCATGGATAGGTCGAGTCGCATTTATGTTGCCGGGCATCGCGGCTTGGTGGGATCGGCCATATGCCGCCGCTTACGCGAGGAGGGCTATTCCAACCTGATTGTGCGCGAACGGCGGGAGTTGGATCTTTTCGATCGGCCGGCAGTGGACGCTTTTTTCGCTTCGGAAAAACCAGAGTATGTTTTTCTGGCCGCTGCCAAAGTGGGCGGCATCCTGGCCAACAGCACCTATCCGGTGGAGTTTCTGCGCGACAACTTGGCCATCGCGATCAATGTGATGGACGCGGCCCATCGGCACGGTGTGAAGAAAATCGAGATGCTCGGATCTTCCTGCATCTATCCGACGCTGGCGCCGCAGCCCATCAAGGAAGAGTATCTGCTCACCGGACCGCTCGAGCCTACCAATGAATGGTACGCCATCGCCAAAATCGCCGGCATCAAGCTGGCGCAGGCTTACTGGCAACAATACGGGTTCCGCGCCATCAGCCTGATGCCGACCAACCTGTATGGACCCGGCGATCAATTCGATCTGAAAGCGTCGCACGTGCTGCCGGCGCTTTTACGCAAAGCGCACGAGGCCCGCGTCAGCAATTCTCCGGAGATGGTGGTGTGGGGAAGCGGCAATCCGCGGCGAGAGTTCATGCACGTAGATGATCTGGCGGACGCAGCGGTCTTTTTGATGCTGCACTATGATGAACCTGGCATAATCAACGTCGGCGTGGGGACTGATATCACCATCCGCGAGCTGGCCCAGTTGATTTGTCGCGTGACCGGTTTTGAAGGCCGCCTCAAGTTCGACGCTTCCAAGCCGGATGGCATGCCGCGAAAGTTGCTGGATGTCTCGCGGCTGTCGGGGCTGGGCTGGCGCGCACGCATTGGTCTGGAAGAGGGCATTGCGGATACCTATCGCTGGTTTCAACAACAAGGAGCCCTGCATTCGGTTGCGACGTAGCATTGCAGCCCATTCAATGGAATGAAAACTTCGACTAATGGTGGGGCGGACCCCCT
>PMUN01000363.1 GCA_003166875.1 Bryobacterales bacterium
TCGATCAGAACTCGCACATGCTGTGGGGGCAGCACGAAGACGAGCTACTCGATAGCTACCGGCGGGTGGACGCTGCCGTCGGATGGGTCATGGCACGCGCCGGGCCGGCCACCGTGATGGTCATGTCCGATCATGGCTTCACCCGTTTCGACCGCGCTTTTCACGTCAACGCGTGGCTTCGCAGCGAGGGTTTGTTGCAACTGGACAGTCCGGCGGCGGCCNNCCGCCGGCGGCGGCCGCCGGCGGTGACGGCTTCGCGCACGTCGATTGGTCCCGGACAAAGGCGTATGCGATCGGTTTGAACGGCTTGTACGTGAACCTGCGGGGCCGGGAAAAGTACGGTTCGGTGGATGAAACAGAGCGCTTGAGTGTGCTGCGCGCCGTCAAACAGCGGTTGCTTGCCCTCCGGGATCCGAAAAATGGTGGGGCTGTCGTCGACGCCGTCTATGAGCCACGGGCGGTGTTTCATGGCCGGGATCTGGAGTTCGCTCCCGATCTGATCATCGGTTACGCCTCCGGTTAACCGCGGATCGTGGCAGACCGCACTGGGCGCGACGCCCGAAAGCATCCTCGAAGACAACAACGACCTCTGGATCGGCGACCACCGCGTCGATCCTTTGCGCGTGCCCGGCACACTACTCACCAACCGGACAATCCGGCTCGGCCATCCTGGTTTGGCCGACCTCACCGTCACGATACTCGACGAATTCTCCCTCGCTCCCCCCTCAGAGATGAAAGGTCAGTCCATCTTCCGATGAATGGCTGCTGTTTTCGTTTGCTTGAGTACATCTTTCGTTTTGTGTCGCTCCCTCATCGCGTCATGCGCTCCCTCGAACCGGCCGTCTTTAGATGTTCAAACGGATAATTTATCATGCTTTGTGCATATTCCTGACTCAGTTATGCCGCTAGCCGCGCCGAGGATCACACTTCCGTTCACTGTCTTTTGATATTGCGTTCGCCTGCGTTTCATGATACGTTCCTCACCAGGGATTGCACGGGATTGGCGGTCGAGCGTTTGGGTCTGTCCGCCTCAGCAATCAACAAAAGGGGGATTATGAGAACCAGACTGTTCTGCATGGCAATCATTTTGGTTGCCAGCTTGTCTCTGGCAGCGCCTGCGTTTGGGCAGGGCGGCCAGGGCGCCATCACTGGGTGATTACGGACAGCACGGGCGCCGTGGTTCCCGGCGTGGAAGTAACCGCGTTGCATCTGGAAACAAAGGCCGCCTTCAAGGCGACGACGACCAGCGGGGGCATATACCGGATTCCCTATGTGCCGGCCGGCACATACCGGGTTTCTTCCGACGTCAAAGGTTTCAAGACTTCTGTACTAGATCAAGTGACGGCGGCGGTGGCCACGGTGGTGACCGTGGATCTGAAGTTGGAAGTGGGCTCGGCTTCCGAATCGATAACCGTCACCTCCGCGGCATCGCAACTAGAGTCATCGAGCTCCGAACTCGGCTACACGGTTTCGACCCAGGATTTCACGACTGGCCGATCGACAGCAACGACGATGGGCAGCGCCAGATTCAGGCATTCATCTACAACAGCCTGCCTGGAGCAACGGGCGATTCTTACCTCGGGAGCATCAACGGATCTCCAACAGGTTCCCATGAAGTATATATCGAGGGTATTTCCATCGGCCGCGCAGACATTGCCGGAGACAGCGATGAATTCGAGCCGAGCGTGGACGCGATCAGCGAATTCCGGCTTCAGACCGGCGGACTCAATGCCGCTTACGGCGGCGGGCTGACGGCAGTCGCCAACTTTAATATCAAATCCGGCACCAACGAATTCCACGGCACGGGCTACGATTACATCGAAAACACGGTGTTGAACGCCAACGGCTATGACAACAACGCATTCGGCAACGCCAAGTCGCCGTTTAAGCAGAACAGCTTCGGCGGCGCCGTGGGCGGTCCATTGTGGATCCCGAAAATATACAACGGCAAGAACAAGAGTTTTTTGTTCTTCAGTTATGAGGGCGACCGGCGTCGCACCGGAACCATCAGCGGTTTCCGCTCGCTGCCCACCGCCGCTTTCAAGGATGGCGATTTCTCCGCCATTCCACAAGCGATCTATGATCCGAACAGCACGGTCTCACTCGGTGGAGGCCTCTATTCCCGAACGCCGTTCCCCGGCAACGTGATTCCCGCCTCCGATATCAGCAAAGTCTCGGAGAACATTTTGAAGCTGGCGCCCGTTCCCAACCCGACTCTGCCGGGATTCGTCCGCAATGCGCTCGGATCCGCCAACCAGCCGATATTCAACCTCGACACGTTCGGAGGCAAGTTCGATCAGAACATCAGCGAGAAGCACAAGTTGTCATTCTTCATCAACGACAACGACCGGTTCCGCTACAACGGAGCCGGTAAGGGTTACTTTCCGGTTCCCGGCAGCGCCTCCGGATCGTTCGCCCTGCAGAACATCCACGGCGATATGATCCGCATCAGCGAGACCTGGATGATCGGACCTACGCTGCTCAATCACTTCGCCTTCGGCTACAACCGGTTTAACGACTCCAACAGCTCGGCCACCCTGGGCGGGGATTGGCCCAGCAAAATCGGGTAGTGGGTCCGTTACGATTTTTCCACAGCGCTTTGGCATTGACATGCGAAAGCGGATGTGTATGCGACAATAAAGCATGCGGCGGATGTGGCCAGTCTTATCTAAAGCATTTGAGCATTTTCGAGGATGGTCTTCTTTCAAAACGCTCTTGGAACTGTTGGGAATATGGAAGTGGGTCGGTCTGGGGGGCGAGATAGTGCTCGGATTTACTGTCGCATGGTTCTCGCAATTAGATTGGGGTTGGAGGTTTTTGATAGTCCTCATATCTGCTGGATTCTTGCTGGTTATATCCACGCTCGTAGTCGCCATACGGCAGGACTCGACACGACCAGGCCAGCAAGAATTGCCCACTGACTCGACTGCGGACTCCACTGCGGACGCAAAGGTGGAAAAGGAAACCATTCCCACAACCAGGCCGCGTAAATATCAGGTAGTGGTAGCCATAGTGTTGCTTTGTTTGGCAATTGTATGTATTGCGCGCCGCGCTGACAGCAAATTCCAGCGATGCGACGGCTCATTTTCTGTTGGGCAACTTGTGGATGTCCGGAGGCTTGACCGAGCGCGCAATCGAAGAATGGCAAAAAGCTCGGGCATTACAGGCCGCCATTCCGACCCTTCACCGTAATCTCGGCTACGGCCTGCTGTTCTTCGAGAACAATCCGCAAGAGGCCTCCGCCGTTCTGCGCGAAGGGCTGGGCGTCGACCCGTCGAACGTCGCCCTCTACCTGGGCCTCGATCAGGCCCTGGCCGTGCTCCAGCGTCCGGCGAGCGAGAGGGCTCTGGCGTTGGCCAAGTTCCCCGATCCTCGGAACATGCCCACCAGTCTCGTCTATGCGCGGGCNNAGTCGAGTTGATGCGCGCCAGTGCGTTGACGCGAGCGGGAAAGCGCGACGAAGCGCGCGCCTTGATGCAATCCATCGGACAGGCGCCGGCTGGTATGCCGTTCCCGAGCGATAGCCTGAGTCCGCTGCTCAATGAGCCGCGTTACCAGTTCGCCGCCGGCGAGATCTACGCCGCCCTCGGCGACCGGGATCAGGCCCGCCAACATTGGCAAAAAGCCACCGGCGGACAGCCCACTGCATTCGCGCTGTTGGCGGCGAAACGCCTGAATCCCGACGACCAATCCTGGCGCGGCCGCGCCGAGTCGGCATTGCAGCGAACCGGTGGACAAGCGGGGCTCCCTCACTTCACGCGCGGCGCTTTGCTGCGCGAGCTGGGAAGAACCAGTGAAGCGGAGGCGGAATTCCGATCCGCCGTGCTGGCCCCTGACCGCGGCCTCTCCCAACTGCTCGGCCGGCAAGGTCTGGCCTCGTTGCGGCAACCTTGAGAGGAAGGAAGAACATTGTCACACGACGAAACCTGCTGGGCGCCGGAGCCGCGGCGATCGCGGCCACCGGCCTCGAAGCCGACGTCCTGGACCCGCGCCCAAATCCTACGGCCGCCTCAACCAGGGGCCGTTCCTGATCGAGCAGGATCAAGGCTGTCGGACTCTGGCCACACCACGCGCTCCGGTCAATCCGGCTCGACGCCGGCGGAGGGGTTTCCGATCGAGTTCGAACCGCATGACGCGTCCGGCTGGCGGAAGGGCATTTAGAAACGGTTGCCGTACGCATCCGCTTTCCCTTGCAGCTGGATTTGGTTTCGTTTTTCTGCGTTTTCAGGTAGATTAGAAGCGATGGCAACCCCCGGTCGAAAGCGGATGCTTGTTCAGGAGCGGCACCGGAATATCCTCGCCACCCTCGAAACCAAGGATCGGGTAATGGTGGAAGAACTTGCGGAGCGCTACCAGATCTCGGCGGTTACCGTGCGCGCCGACCTGGATACATTAGCCGATGCGGGCGCGCTGGTCCGTACCCATGGCGGCGCCGTGAAACGAACCGATCCACGCGTGGATTACCCGATCGAGTTCAAGCAAACGCTGCATCACGCGGAAAAAGTCCGCATAGCCGAGGCGGCCACCAGGCTGATCCATCCCAACCAAACCGTCATTCTCGATTCCGGTACCACCACCGTCGAGATTGCGCGCTGCCTGAAGGCGTCGCGGATACGGCCCGTCACGGTCATCACCAATGCGTTGAACATCGCGATGGAGCTGACCAACACCGCCGACATCGCGGTCGTGATGCTCGGTGGCATGGTTCGGCCGAGATCGTACTCGCTGGTCGGGCCGCAAGCCGAGTTCACCTTGCGCGGCCTGGTCACCGATCATCTGTTTCTAGGCGTCGACGGGATCGACCCGGAGGTCGGTTTCACCACCCCGGATATTCTGGAAGCCCAACTCAATCGCCTGATGATTGCAGTCTCGAAGGAAGCGACTGCGGTTGCCGACTCCAGCAAGCTCGGCCGGCGGAGTCTCTCGGTGATCGATAAGGTCGGTGCGGTGCATCGCCTGATCACCGACAAAGGCGCGGATGAGAAATACCTGCACGCTCTCAGGGTTGCCGGCGTGGAAGTGATTACCACCTGAATCACCGAACGGAGGAGAAACGAGTCGGACTGTTGGTCCCAATGATTCAAATCGCAAGAATCGGCTTGGCGTCGGCGCAGCTACGGCACCGTGAGCGCTTCGGTGGGCCGGACATATTTTCACCAACTCAGGCTGCGGTGCGGTAGTAGTAGTTCAGCATGCCTCCTAGGCGCTGACGCCGCTGGACCGGCCCTGCCTTGCCAAGATGCCCCGCCTCGGGGCTGATCAACCGGTTGGCGAGCCCCTGGTGATTGCGCTCGGCGTGATAATGGGCGACGAAATTGGAAATGGCTGTCCGCAACGACGGCGTGCGCATTCAGGTTCCCAGATCGCGGCGGTATCTTCGCGCGTCATGGCTTCGTGGGCTCAGGCTAAGAATGGCTCCAGCCGCCTGGCGATGGCCGCTTTGGGCTGCGCTCCCACAATACGATCCACCTCCCGGCCTGCCTTAAACACCAGAAGAGCGGGAATGCTGCGGACATTGAAGCGTTCCGCCGTCACAGGATTCTCGTCTACGTTCAATTTCCCCACCCGCAGACGCCCCCGGTTCTCAGCCGCCAGTTGCTCGATAGCCGGCGCAATCATCTTGCACGGGCCGCACCACGGCGCCCACATATCCAGCAGTACCGGCAGCGGCGGGCGTTCCACCTGGGCGGAGAAATTGGCATCCGTGATCGTGAGCGGCGCTGAAGAGATCACCAGCGGCGTTTTGCACCGCCCGCACACCGGTTGCAGGCCATGTTCGATCTTTTCCCGCGGCACGCGATTGTTCGCGCCACAGCTGGAGCAGCGGATCAGCTCTGTGTCTGTCGTGTCGGTGCCGGTCATGACCGCAGAGTTCATTGTGCCACACGCACGCGAGCCAGACGGTAGGCCCGAGGTATTGGCAGAAGCTAAAACGCCGACTGGAAGCTGGGGAGACGGTGACGGCGGAAAAGTTCGCGCAGGACGAGACGGAGGTGAAGAGACCATATGACTGATCCGCAAGTAATCCGGGTGACCCATCTGGCTCGGCGAAGCGGCGCGCGGGTCGTTATTCTTGACCGTCGAGCAAAATGCTCAAGACCCGAACGAGATTCGCCAAACCGCTCACCTACTTAATCATCCTTCAACGCAAATGATTTTGAGCAGAGAGGAGCATCACACCTCCGTCAGTCTCGGAAGGGGCGTCGCCGTGTTTATCGCGCCTGCGCGAATATGCGCCGGGCACGAACACGCCACAGCCAATAGAACATCGCCACGAACACCAACGCTACGGGAAGGGCGCGCATCGCAGGGGTCGTAAACGGCTCGGGAAGGATCTTGGCGACGCGCTCGCGGATCGAGAAAAACGATCCGGCTGCAATAAACAGCGCGAAGCACATGCGCCACAGGTGCCGCGCGAGCCGAGGAGCTGCTCGTAACGCTCCCGACCGCAGCATGCGAATATCGCCGGCGGCCGCCAATGTCGTGACTATCGCGAGAAAGAACGGCATGAAAAACGGGACGCCGTTGAGTGTGCCGCCGGGACTGGCGAGCGCCTTGAACCCCAGACCGACCTCGATGAGCGTGAGCGCGATCACAACCAGTAAAGCCGCCGAATTCAGCCACCGGGTCCACGTAGAGACAGGACGGACGGTAGTGAGCGCGGTGATCACGAAGTAGGCCGACATGAAGCCGCCCAATACATTCGGGTTCGTCAGACTCTGACGCAGCGCCAGGATCGACCCGCTGATTCCCATCGTGAGCATCGCATAGACGAACAGCAGGCCGCTTCGCCGATGTAGCGTCGCCCCTTTCGAGGCCGCTAGCGCCACACCGCCAAAGATTATCGCCATTCCGCCTGCGGCGATGTGTACCGGTGACAGCATGCTGAGCATACGTAGAGACCCTGTTCAATGTTCAATTTGCCCGCTACATCGCGGACATGGGTTATCGAGCGACCCCGCGGCGATCGCCGAGACTCGGCGGCAGTTGGAAGACAAGCGTCGCGGGTCATGATCAGGGCGGAAGGCACGCCGCCCAGATAGCCAGGGCGCAGGCTCGCGCTACCATCAAGAATTGACAAGACTGATCGAGCAGGCGCAGCGGCGGATTGCCCGAGCAGCAGGAGACTCATGAGCGACCGCGTGGATTTCGAAATTGTATGCCCGAACGACCACAACCAGACGGTTACATTCAGTCAGAAAGAATTCGAAGAGATGTTGAAATCCGGTGCGTTGGTGTTCCACTGCAATACATGCGACACGGACTGGCCTCCCTCGCATGAAGACATTGCCAAGTTTCGAAGGCAGTTCCCGAAGAATTCAAGCTAGCGGTGCGCGGCGGATGATTCTGCGAGCCTGTCAGGCAACTCGCCACGCGGCGAGAGTTGACAATGCTTCGTTTGTTTGTCACATCCGGTTTTATTACCAGTTCGAGGGCTGAAACGCCCTCCAAAAATCGGATCAACCTAGTTTCAAGCTGGCTTGGATCGGCGCGACAAGCGCCGGTTCATGCGCCTCCCTCGACGGGGGCGTCGTTCTGCCGCAGCGGTCCAAAGCGCGTTAACGACAGGGTGGGCTTTTCCATTCGGGTCCCCGGACGAATCGGCGTGGTAGGCCCAACGAGTTAACAGGACGCGCGACCGCAAAAGCCATGGAATGTTGGAGCCAAAGGAGGAGTAATTCATCAAAACGCATCAACTTGCCGCGGATGAAACTACAACCCGGCTCTCTACGCGAAACGGGCCGCGCGACGCGCGGGGAGCGCCATACACCTTGTGTGGCACCGGGAACAGGCTGCAGATGCTATAGTGCTAAAGTCAAACCGGCAACAAAGCGTCGTCTGGAGAGGCAAAGAATGTTTATCACGAAGAAACATATTTCGCGCCGATCGGTTCTTCGTGGGATGGGCGTAACTCTGGCTCTGCCCCTTTTGGATTCGATGGTACCTGCACAAACGCCCTTGCGCAGGACGGCGGCATATCCGCGCAGTCGCCTGGCGTGCCTTGAAATGGTGCATGGCTCAGCCGGCAGCTCGGAGGCGGGTAAGCACTACTGGAGTCCTGCCCAGGATGGATCTAATTTCGACTTTTCGTATATCCTTGAGCCCCTAGCTCCGTTTCGGGAATTTATCACGATTGTTAGCGGTACAGATTCCCGCCAGGCGGAGGCCTTCGCGCCCAAAGAGGTGGGTGCCGACCATTTTCGTTCGAGCGCGGTGTTCCTTACCGCCGCGCATCCGAAACAGACCGCAGGCTCCGACGTTTTTAACAGCGTCTCGATCGATCAGTTGTATGCGCAACAGTTCGGACAGGATACACCGTTGCCTTCGATCGAACTTTGTATCGAAAACGTGGACCCCGGGAACACTTGCGGTTGGGCCTATGGCTGTGTTTACACAAACACGATCAGTTGGGCTTCACCAACCACGCCTCTACCAATGACGATTAACCCTCGCGTGGCGTTTGAGAATCTGTTTGGTGGCGAAGGACCGGCGGCCCGTGCCGCCCGTGGGCGTGAGCGGCCCGCCAACCGGAGCATTCTGGACGGGATAACACCCGATGCAACCCGCCTTCAAGGCCAGCTTGGCGCGAGTGACCGCAGTCGACTCAACAAATATCTGGGGGACATTCGCGAAATTGAGGAGCGAATCGAGACCATAGAGAAGCACAACTCCAGCGGGGAGAAAAGAGAGCTGGCTGCCGCTCCCATTGGCGTACCAGACTCCTGGGAACAACATGTAAAGCTGATGTTCGACTTGCAGGTACTGGCCTTCGCCGCCGAGATCACCCGCGTGTCCACCTTCAAGATGAGCCAGGACGTGAGCGACCGGGTTTTCCCAGAAAGTGGCGTGAAACGTCCGTTCCACTCGTTGTCGCATCATTTCGAGAAGCCGTCCGAAATCGCGGAGTTTGCCAAACTCAATCGCTATCACGTTGGCTTGATTCCGTACTTCCTCGAGAAATTGAAAAGTACTCCCGACGGCGATGGCAGCCTTCTGGATCATTCGCTGATCCTGTACGGCAGCCCAATGGGTGACTCGCATACTCACAGCCATCGGCGCGTTCCGTTGTTCTTGGCGGGCCATGCGTGCGGTGGGGTTAAGGGTAATTTGCACTGCGCGTGTAAGGCCGACACTCCGCAGGCCAATGCGCTGTTGACCGTCATGCATAAACTCGGCGTGGGGATCGACCGTGTCGGCGACAGCACAGGAGAGATACCAATCTAAGTGCCGTACCGTTTCGACCAATAGGTCTAATTTAGAATGCGACGAAATGCGCCTGCAGGATGTCGTGAACACGTCGTAGCACCATCTTTTCCGTCAGAGGCTTCCTCAAGACAGCCTGTGCTCCGAGGATGTCGGCGGCTCTGAGAACGTTGGGCGTGGACTCTCCCGACATGGCCATGATTTTGAGTTGAGGATTTTCGTTTTGTATTGTGCCAATCATTTTCGTGCCCGCTTCCTTGGGCATCGCGAGATCGGTAATCACCAAGTCGATAGGGCCTTCGTTGACCCGCGCTCCGGCTTGGACGCTGTCGAGCGCTGTTAAGACCTCATAGCCGGCGCCCTGGAGGATCTTCTTGAGGCGGCGAAGCATCGAGGCATCATGGTCGACGACGAGTATTCGAAGAGCAGAGGTCCGGACAGCCATGGTTACCCCATTCGAGCTTTGGGAGTTGCCCACCATCAACACCAGTGGAACCGCTCCACCGATCGGGGCATTCTTAGGAACCCGAATATTAACCTGCAGAACTCCGGCGTCACCAGCATAAAGGACTTCGGCGGGCACTCCACCCACGGTTACCTTCACATCCACGGACACCGGCACTGGAACGGCCGAAGGTGTCTCCGCGGCAAACTTCCTGTCTTCAGGCGTGAGTGAAAGGCCCTCGCCGGTTGCAAATAGGTATGCGATTGCACCACGCATCGCAGGGTTGCGGGCTGAGTTACAGCAGCCCGTGACATTCAACATCGCGGCTTGTCCTTTACCCGATGCATCTCGGGTAAAGAGCGCTGGGGCACTGCTGATGACTGGTAGTGTCACCGGGGGCGAGCGCACACCCTGGTATTCGATCACTACCTCGGTCGCCGCTTTTTTAGAGACCTCATGCGGGACGATAGCGGAGACCTGCCCCGCTACCGTGTAAACTATCGGTGCCGCCATGTTGTCGAAAAAGACACGCGTAGAGCCTGTCGAGCCCGTCGGCCATTCCGCAATTTCAGGTGGCCCGGCGTTGGACGGAAACATAACTACGATCTCGCCGGGCACCACCCCACCACCGCTATAGTCGGCTGCGTTGACGACATCGCGCGCGAACAACTCCGGTCCCGTGGCGAAAAGGTCGAGCGCCGGCCAATTCAGAATGGAGTTGACTGTCCGTATTACACCTTCCGATAAATCTGTGTCGAAGGCGCCGCTTTCTCGAGGTCGGGAATTGAATAGAAGCACGGCATCGACTCCCGTTGCAGCTTGCCGAAATACGTACGCGCTGACACCGTTAGATGCCCCGTAATTCCACCAATCCGCGTCTTCGTTCCTCGGCGGGATGACCCATCCCAAACCCGTGTAAGAGGCCGCGCCAACCGAAACCAGTGCCCCCGGGTGCGCCATCAGTGCTGGAAGACTTGCCTGCTTCAGAAACGTCGGAGGGCGCCGCCCATCGAGCGCGTTGAACAGCCGGAGAAGATCGGACACCGATGCGATCCATCCGCCAGCCGCGTCTAGGGTCTCAATAGACACTGCTCCGTATGGCCGTGGAACGTCGCCAGGATTGGGGATGGTCGATCGGATCAGGGGCGCGCCAGGAAAATCGTAATAGCGCACTTCGCCCGGCGCGCGTCCGGCCACGGTCGTATGCCCGATCTGCATACGAGTGATGCCTAATGGTAATAACACAGCCGACTTAACGTAGTCTTCGTACCGTTGGCCACTGGCCTCTTCTATAATCCGGCCGAGGATGCAGTATTCGTAATTTGAGGCGTACTGCGGATCGGGTGACCTATCAAGCGGCAGTTTCAGCATGTAGCGGATCGTATCGATGCAACTCACCGGCGTCGTCCGCCCAAGTGCGTTTGAGACGATTCCACTCTCCAAAAACGGATCAAATATCTTGTCACTGCCCCACTTGTTTGTCATCCCTAGCAGATCGCGAACGGTAGCGTTGTTAGTGCGCAAATCCGCTGGCACGCCGAACCCGGTCAGCACAGAAAAGGCTTTCGCGTCCAGAGAGAGCCTCCCGTCTTCAACGAGCCGCAGGATGGCCGATGCAGTCAATGTCTTTGAGATTCCGGCGATCCTGAAGAGCGAGTCAGGCTGGACTAACTCCTCAGCTTCCCGGCTGGCCGAGCGCCGCCGTGGACCTCTAGACGGTGATTCAGCCAAGCCGTACCCGCGTGCCAGCATCAGGCGGCCATGGCGAGAAACCCCAAGAGCAGCGCCTGGGATCTGCCACTTCTCAAGTAAGCCGCTCATGAAGTCGTCAAAGGCGGAGAGTTGGGGCACGGAGACACCAGTAGTGCCATTCAAAGCCACACCCAAGCACAGCGGTAACGCAATAAGTCTTGTTGCGGTCCAGAACCCCGTTCGAAAAGGCATCCTGATTTCCTACCCTCCTATGAACGCTGCGACGCCACCACACCGCGAGATGGCTTGCTATCTCAACATTGTTTTAACATTCCTCTGTAATAGCGGCGCAGAACATCGGGGTAAAACAGAAAACCGACGCCGAGGAGCAAACCTGAAAAAATACCAAGTGTGAGGTCATCGAACCTCCAATTAAGTCTGAGCCGACCCCGCGCAAAACACAAAAACCAGCCGTCATCATCAGGGAATGGCGAGTGAATCATGCCGCCGTGACATGCCAATATTCTACTCCCTTCGTCTGAAAGGCCCTGGCGGGTATTGTCTGAAGTGTGCGTTGAAAGGAAAACAGCAAACGATTGCATTCGCCGATCCCGCCGTACCGTTGAAGTATGGCATCTAACCGCGCTTCGCTGGTGGCACTTCGTGACCTAATCGCCGACACCGATCTCACCTTGGAAACCATCCAGGACCTTCCGCAGAACCGGACGGCGCATTGCCGGGAGAACCTTCGCGCGGCGCTCGCCCTGACTGATGATCTCATCAAGCAACAAAGGATGACTGCCGCTGCCGTGCTGGGACACAAGGGCGGAAGCACGACGGCCAAGAGGATTGGGGTTGAGCATTGCCGACGCATGGCCGCTGCGCGCAAGACGCGGGGCGGCGGAAGGCCGCGTAAGCAAGCCGAGTAGTTGATAAGCTGTGCAGATGTCCTACAACACATAAACACACAACGTTTCACAGCACGTCCAGCGCTTTCTTGTCGGTTGCCATGTAGTCCACATCCACCGAGACCTTGCCTAACTCTAAGAGGATCGACGTAGAAGGGAAGGTCCAAAGCACATCATGCATGAGATCACCGAACTTTGTTTTCGTTTCATCGCGTGCGGGAGTGCCATACTTCTGCATGAGAAGCGTCCTGAGCGTATCGAAGGCGGCTGGGCCCTCCAAGTTGCTGATTCGCAAGTGCGGGAATGGTGGGCGCGGCAGGACTCGAACCTGCGACCTCCTGCGTGTGAATTATCAGTGTGAGTTATTCGACATTGCTCACTATTAATAAATAGTGCTTTAGATACAGGGTGATGACGCGTTTGCTTAGTCACCCTGAGCACTTCTAAAATTCGCTTGGTAATCGTGGGTAGAGCGCTTCCTTCCGTACATCTTTCCGTACATCTCCGGGCGAGGCCGGCAATGAAACCGAGCCGGTAGGTTGCTACGCTCGGGTCATGGCGATCTACCTGTGTCGATGGCCCAACGGCGAGTTTTCTGTGGTCAGTGCAAAATCCAAGAACGACGCAATTGAACTGCTCGATGAGTGGGGAAATGCCGAACAAGCATCCTTGACCCGTATGTCAGACTGCATGTTCGATTTTCGGCTCGATGTCGAAGGGCAGCTTGAACTGGCGGACATTGGCGAAGCTACCCATGACCACCTGATGCGGACCTGCTATCCAGAACTTGAAAAGGCTCTCGAAACAGCCGAATGGGATGACACGGGCGTAGCCTACTCGGCTGACAGCCGCGTCCGAATCCGAGAAGCGGTCGAATCCGAGCGGAAGCGGCTTTGGAGCAACCAGCCACCAGCACCGGAGGCGCAAACCGAGGTGGGACGCCAGATTCAGAAGCAGACGGGAGCCGCCAGCGTCGTAATAAATCGAATCGTGCGGAGGGTCGCGACGAAGCGCTTGAAATCGAAAGAGGGCGAGGGTAAGAAGCCGAATTGAGATCTTGAGCAAGCCAACGCGATCAGGGGATAAGTTGCATGTTGAATGTCTAGGGAACCAGTGACAGAAGTGACAGAGGCCCTGCCCTGAGCTGCCCACGTCAGCAGATCTGATCGCTTGACCCTACGAAGCCAGTGCCGCATCATCGGAAGTGAGGACGTTGAATGTCCAATCAGAGCATTCGCGAGGACGAGCAAGGGAAAGGAAACCTCAAATGGCTATCCGAGGGCTAGAAGCAAACGCATGAAGCGTGGCGGCAACCTGAGTGTTTCACATTGGAATCAATGAACGGTAATCAGCATCGGCACAACATCTTGAAATGTCTGCCCTAGGATACGAACCCACCACTTCCCGAATGGCGACGCCACCGAAGGGCTTCGTTGAGCGCCGCCAAGCTCGTTTCCTTGCTGCATATGCCGAATATGGGATGATCAGCCGAGCGGCGAGGGTCGCCAAGACGACGCGGTGGTCCCACCAGGAGTGGATGAAGGACCCCGTCTACGCCCAGCGCTTCAAAGAAGCCGGCGACAAGTTCACGCAAAAGGTAGAGGATACGCTGCACCTAGTGGGCGTCCACGGGGTTGAGCGGCCGATTGTGCACAAAGGAAAGCAGGTTTACATCGAGGGAAAACCGCTGTTTGAGAACAAGCGATCGGAGATGATTCTCATGCGAATCGCCGAGGCGCGCATGCCCGAGAAGTACAAACCGCGCGTCAAGAATCCGAACCTGATGGACATTGATCCAGACAAGCTCACACCTGAGATACTTGATAAACTGGCTGATCATCTGATTCAGAAGGTGCTGAAAGAGAATAGCTTACGCAGTGATGCGCAGGCGGTAGCGGAAGTTGGGCGCCGTTTGGAAGCTGGGGAGACCGTGACAGTTGAGGCGCTGGCGGAGGAGCAGACGGAGGAGCCGGGGAAATGAGCCCGCTGGTGGCGAGAAGGGCAAGCGGCCACGACAATGGGTGTCGGGGCGTGAACGCCGGAATAGATTGTGGATGAAAGGTCGGCCCGCGGCATGAACTACAAGGTGACGGTTATCGGCGCCGGACGCATGGGATCCGCTCTTGCGACGGTGCTGTTCCATAAGGGATTTGCCACGACGGTGTGGAACCGGACGAGCGCGAAAACGGAGGTCTTGTCAAGGCTCGGTCTCAGCGTAGCCCAGAGCGTCGAGGAATCGGTTCGAGAAGCGGATATCGTTGTTGTTAGCGTCAGCGATTACAGTTCAACGCGACAGTTGTTGCGACAACCTGACATTGAAACCGCCCTCCGCGGCAAGATCGTCGTGCAACTGAGCAGCGGCACGCCCAAAGATGCCAGGGAAATGGACTCCTGGGCCCGCCGATGCGGAATATCGTATCTTGAGGGCGCCATTCTGGGCAGTCCGGTAGGGATCGGAACACCAGCCTGCACGATCTTCTATTCCGGGCCGGCGGAAGTCTTCAACCGCGCGAAGCCGGTTCTGATGACCTTTGGCGATAGGACGGTGTTCGTAGGGCATGAAATCGGTCATGCCTCGGCATTCGATGTTGCTGTCCTCACCTTCGGCGTAAGTGCGATGTTGGGCTTTCTCCTAGGGCAGGTTGTTTGGGAGAGCGAAAACCTGCCCGCTGGAGGATTTCTGGAGACGATCAAGGGGTTGATGCCAGCCATGGAATCAGTCTTCACCGACATGTCGCGGAGAGTTTCGTCAAAAAATTATAGCGGCGATCAAGCTTCGCTCGAAGCGTATTCTGTGGTCACCAAGCAGCTTGTAAGCTGGTGCCAAGATCGAGGTTCGGACCACACTATTCCTGATGCGTACGTTAACCTCATGGAGCGAGCGATCCAGGCGGGCAAAAGTCAGGCTGATTTCGCATGCCTGTTCGAGATTCTGTCCGACGCCACGGTAGTGGGTCAATTTGAAATCCACCCTCTTGACGACTTTGGCCGATCCATGTCACGCTTGAGTTATGCCAAGCCGTAAAAGCATTCCTAAGAAACCTAAAGAAGACGAGGTGCAATCCGCACGTCGCGTGTTTGATACCGTCATAGCTTCGACGGAAATCGTTAGCCAGAGCATGATCTCCCTTGTTATGTCCCAGATGGGCAAGAAGGGCGGATCTAAAGGCGGAAAGATGCGATTGGTTACCATGACACCAGAGCGCCGTAGCGAAGTCGCATCCCTTGCAGCCAAGAAACGTTGGGCTAAGAAGTCTAAGAAAAAGAACAGCTAGGCCCACTTTTCTGTTGACTATGCTAAGACGGTATGGCAGACTTTGTGTATGGCATATGTGCTCAGCATGGCAAAGAAAACGGCGGTCATCACGGCGCTTGTGGAGGGTTGCTCCATTCGCTCCACGTCGCGCATGACGGGCGTTGCGAAGGGTACTATTCTCCGCTTGTTGGCTGAAGTCGGCAAAGCGTGTGCCGATTACCTGAACGTTACTATTCGCAACGTAGCGGCGAAGCGGGTCCAGGTTGATGAGATCTGGAACTTTTGCTACGCCAAGCAAAAGAACGTAACGCCTCAATTGTGGGACCGCGTAGGCTATGCTGGCGACGTTTGGACCTTCACTGCAATTGACGCGGATACGAAGCTGGTTATCAGTTGGGCTGTAGGTCGGAGGGATGCGGGGTGTGCAGCGGACTTCCTTCAGGATGTAGCTGGCAGGTTGTCGAATCGAATCCAGTTGACCACGGACGGCCATCGGATGTACCTGACTGCCGTTCCTGACGCGTTTGGAAATCAGATCGACTACGCGCAACTGGTAAAGGTTTACGGCAACGATCCTGAAGGACAACAACGCTACAGCCCCGCGCAGTGTCTGGGCACCCAACGCGTCGAAGTCATCGGCAACCCGGATCAGGCTCACATCTCCACCAGCTTCGTGGAACGCCAGAACCTCAACATGCGGATGGGCATGCGGCGCTTCACTCGGCTGACCAATGCGTTCAGCAAGAAGATTGACAATCTCATTCACTCGGTTGCTCTGTTCCACATGCACTACAACTTCGCGCGTGTGCATCAGACGCTGCGCGTTACTCCGGCGATGGAAGCTGGCTTGAGCGATCATGTGTGGTCTATTCAAGAGATCGTTGCGCTTGCCTGCCCCACGGCCCTTTCCAAATCTGCCGCATAACGTTCCCGCAAGTTCATAAGATCCCGCATCACATCGGCGATAGCGCTTACAACAACCTGACCTTCCTTATCGTGGCTATTTACAAGCCAGTTTTTAACCCAGCCGTATATTTCAGGCTTAGCACGGTAAACATCCCACTTCTCGCTGTGTCCGGCGTCAACTACTTT
>PMUN01000313.1 GCA_003166875.1 Bryobacterales bacterium
GCCCACTAAAGGTGATGAAGACACGTCGTAGCGCACGCACTCCCGCGTGCCGCGTTCACACTCCTGTGACCGCTTGGGATTCGGTCGTCACGGGTGTTCGCAAGAGTGCGAACACGGCACGCAAGAATGCGTGCGCCACGGGCGGGTCCCGTAGAATCAATATTTCTGGACAGGCGTCTTCAACGGAGCGATAGCACCAGTGCCGCTAGTTCTGGCGTTCGTGGTAGCGCTTCCTGCCGGTCGCGGCTCTGTTTTTCGTATATGCCTACATGCTTGCCATATCTATGTCGCGCACCCGGGCGGTTACGGCCTCTTCCGCGACCCACGCCTGAAACATCAAAACAGTCCACAACAGAGAGCTCCAATTGTTCGTCCGCGCGCGATGTTCCTTCCACTTTTGGGTGATCTGCGTTGGGTTGAGATAACCCTGGCGACGCATTCGTGATTCATCGAGGAGGTCGTCGGCCCAGATCCTGAGAGGTCCTCGCAGCCATCCACCGAGCGGAATCGCAAAGCCGCGCTTCGGCCGTTCGAACAGCTCCGGCGGGGTATATTTCGAAAGAATCCAGCGGAGGATCCGTTTGCCTTGCCGGTTATGGCAGCGGAAGTGGTTGGGGAGAGTCCAGGCAAACTCGAACACACGATGATCCAGATAGGGCGCTCGCGATTCGAGACCGACGGCCATGCTGGCCCGGTCGACTTTTACGAGAATGTCGTCGGGGAGATAGGTGAGGGTGTCGAGCAGCATCATCTTGCCAATGGCGTCCGGAATTCCGGCGGCTGCGTTGACGCCAGAGGCCGACTCCAGGCCGCTTGCGCCGGGCACCAGGGATTCCGGATCGTTCCATTGGGAAATCAGATGGGAATACATGGCCTCAGGACGTTCTTGCGCCAGCATCGTGCCCAGCTTGCGGATTTTGTGCGGAACCCCGAGCATGCGCAGGCGTTGGGGCAGCATCGGCCGGAGTCCCAATAATATGAGATCCGAAACCCGGGGTACAACGCGCTGCAGCATCGTTGCGAAAGCCGTGCGCAGAGGGCGCGGCAGCCGGGTCATGAATTCCCAAACCGAATTTCCCCACAAATAGCAAGGGTATCCGCCGAATACCTCGTCGGCGCCGTCGCCGGAAACAACCACCGTAACGTCGCGCCGAGCAAGCTGTGAGACCAGGAACGCAGGGATCTGGGACGAGTCGGCAAACGGCTCGTCATATAAGGATGGAAGCCGGGGGATGACCTCCATCGCCTCCGCGGGTGTGACATAAAGTTCGGTGTGATCGGTGCCCAGGTGGCGAGCGATCTCGCGAGCGTAAGGGGCCTCGTCAAATTCGCTTTCCTTGAAGCCGATGGTGAATGTCCTGACAGGCCGGCTACTTTGCGCTTGCATCAGGGCCACCAGCAGGGAGGAGTCGATGCCTCCCGATAGCAGCGCCCCGAGCGGGACGTCGGCGATCATGCGGAGCTTGACCGCATCCAGAAGCAGAGACTCCAGGGTGGATTTAGCGTCCAGCTCGTTGCCCTCGAATACGCGGCGGGAGCCCTGCTCGGCGATTCCCCTCGCCGCCCAATAGCTACTGGTTCTCGGAGCGCCACCGGAGACCTTCAGATCGACCGTCAGACAAGTTGCGGGCGCCAGCTTCGATACGCCTTCGTAAATGGAATGGGGTCCGGGAATGTATCCGTGCCGGAGCAAGAGTACGAGCGCATCTCGATTGATCTGGGCAGGAAACCCAGGGTAAAGGCGAAGCGCTTTCAGTTCTGAGCCGAACACAAAGGAGGTTCCAGCCCAACCGTAATACAGGGGTTTTTCGCCAAAGCGGTCGCGGGCCAAGTGGAGCACGCGCTCCCGGCGGTCCCATAGGGCGAGAGCGAACATGCCGTTGAATCGTCGCAGGGCCTCAGTTACCTCCCAGCGTTCGAAAGCGGCCAGCATGACTTCCGTGTCCGAGTGACCGCGGAAACTGGTATGCCCGATTAGCAGGGCACGGAGCTGGATGAAGTTGTAAATCTCGCCATTGAACACCAGGATGTAGCGGCCACTCTGAGAGATCATCGGCTGGCTCGCGGCGTCGGACAGATCCAGGATTGCGAGACGCCGGTGCCCCAAGGCTATCCCAGCCTGCTCGTCGGCCCAAACACCCCATCCATCGGGGCCCCGATGACTCAGGACGCTGCACATTCCTGTAATGATTTCCACTAATTCCTGACGTGGCTTATGACGCGTGAAGTCGAGTGAGCCTGCGATACCGCACATTTGACTTATCCGCTACCGTTTCAGATTAACCGGCTGCCGGAACTCGGCGTGCTGTTCGGCGGCGTTGGAGTTTCCGCCATGAGCCACATCCCAGTACAGGTGTTCGTAGCAAGGCACGACCCGCTCCAGAGAGAACTCGGAAAGGATGCGCCGGCGCGAGGCTTCGCCTAGTTCACGACAGGCAACTTGGCCGAGGTCAAGTAACTCCCGCCACGCTTCGGCCAGCGCCGCTGAATTTCGAGCGGGAACAACGCGCCCAATGCCGCCAACCAACCTGGCCGAATCTCCCACATCCGTGACCACGGCCGGCACACCGCATGCCATCGCCTCTCCGATGACGTTGGGGAAGGCCTCCGTCTGGGAACTGCAGGTAGCGATGTCGAGGGCGTTCATGATGGCCGGCATGTCCCGGCCCTCGTCCAGGGCATGATACCTCCCAGTGAGCTTCAGGGCCGCAGATTGAGCAGCCAGGTAGGCCTTGGTCCCTCTACCAACCATCAGGAAATGTGCGGGCTCCCCCGGCGAGACGAGCTGTTCGGCCGCTCTTAAGAAGTTGCCATGATCCTTATCGGGATGGACCCGGGCGACCAGCCCGATAAGAGGTACCCCGTCCGATAGCCCCAGTTCATTCCGTATGGATGCCCGAGCTTCGGCATCGGGGCGGAACGCGGAGCAGTCGAAGCCGTTGGGAATGACGAGCGTGCGCCTGGGATCGTATCCCAGCGCCTCATGTTTCAGGGCGCTGGCATGAGAATTGTATAGGATCCACCGCGCCCGTGAAGAAGTGTAAGCCATTAACCGGACCAGGGCCGCAGTCATGGGATTGTTTGGGAATGGAAGAGAGTGACGGACGTTCCAGAGCACCGGCACGTCCCGGGGGAGGAGCACAGTCATCAATTGCGCAGCGATATTGCCGTGAACCATCCACCCCTGGATAATGTCCGGCTGGAACCTGCGAATCTCCTTGATGGTGTTCCGGACCCTGAGGCGTCCGGATCTTACATGCAGGCTGTAGACCGGATACCCGAGCCGTTCGATCCACTCGCTGAGCGTTCCTGGGGATTCGAGGGATACCACGATGGACTGGAATCGTTTATGGTCCAGGCGTGAGAGCACCTTGTAAAGCATCATCTCGGCGCCGCCTACGCGCGTGCTGGTGATGACGTGGACGATCCGTACCTGTGAGTCCAACACTTGCCCTACCTTGAGGTGAGCGCTTGAACTAAGGAATCCATGAGCGTTTCATGGAGACCAGCAACCAGTAGCGTGCCAGATGGCGAAGTGTTCTCGCCGGATACTGTCCCACCGGCCGCGCTCGATCAGGAACAGCAAGAAGTAATACCAGGTAGCAAGGCTGATGCTGTCGATCGCAAGGCCGAAGACCATCATAAAGATTGCAAAGCGGCAGGCCCACAAAACCATCAGGTTGTTCCGCCGGGCAGCTATCCTCAAGGTGGTCAATAGATGTCGGGCCAGCCAAGCTGAGCAAAAGAGGCCGACGATGCCTGCGTGGAGGTACACGTTCTCTAAGCTGTTGTTGCTGGCTGTGAATTCCGCGGGATCTTTGGTACCGGCCCGGTAGTAGCGAACTCCACGCCCCAAAGGGCTGGATGTCAGAGTTGGCATGCCATCGAGCCAGGTATCGAAGTATGTGCGAATTGTACTTTCGGCGCCAATCTTGCCGCCATGCGCCTCGAGCATTTCTCCGATTTGCTCAGAAGCGTGAGCCGATTCCGTTCGCAGGTAAAGATCTGCCAGCATGCTGGTGGTCATGTTGACGTAGAGAGCGGCTACGACAACGATCACGGCGCCACCCAGCAATAGCGACGACCAGCCCCCGCTTTCCGACCGTACGAGCCAGATCACAAGCCCACACAGGATGGCGACGGCCAGACCCAGAAACGCCAAGTGCGAGAAAATCAGCAAGAGGGTGCCGCCCATCATCGCCAACTCGACAACCGACCGGCGAATTGGAAGGCGCGAGCGCCGCCTGGCCATCATCCAGCCGAGTTGCAGAAAGAGGCCCAGGGTCATCATGGTACCGGCTACCCGTGGCTCTACGTAAAAGAAGCAGAATCGCGGCAAGGCCCCATTGAGCAATAGGTTGTAGGAATAATCGATGTTTCCAAGCGTCGCGGAGTATTGGGAGTTCACGATTGTCAACAGGGCCGGCCGGTACGGAGTCAACAGGTATACCGTCGCGAAGATGAGCGCAAAGTAAGGGACATGGGTAAAGAGGATGCGTATCAAGTTCAAGTGGTAGCTTGCCGGACGATCGGTCACGGAGATATAGACTGCCCCGAGCGCCATCCAGTAGAGCAGTTGGAAGTAGTGTTCAATGTTCACCCAAGCGGCGCGTGATCCGAATAGCTGCGATGCCAGCAGCCCGTATGCGACATAGGCGAAGTACTTTGACAACGGGCGAAAACGGGCCTGCTGCATACGTGGACAAGTAGCTACCTTCGCAGCCACTAACAAGGCTGGCAAAGCAAAGAAACAAATCCGCTGGAAGAACAGGGTGGGGAACGGCGATATTTGGTAGGCGACGAATACCGACCAGGGCACAATCATCAATGACGCGACGATCAGGTAGTTGAGAATGGTGTCTAAGGACCATCTCAGTTTTGAGGGTAGAACAGAGCTGCCGTCGAGGACTGCCGGCCGCCGCAGCACGAGTGCCGGGCGGGTTGCCGTTTTTCTCATAGGTGCGAATCGGCCGGCGCGTCTGGAAGGGCGGCCTTGGTCAGAAAGGATTCGAGTTTTGCAGTTGTCGCCCGGATAGAGTAGTCGCGCGCAACTCGCTCGAAGTCGTGGCCGACGGTGAGGACCCCGGCACGCCAGCGATGAATGGTTGTCGCAATGTTGTCCGCTACGGCTGCAATGTTGTCGGGTGGAACCACTGGGCATTGAAGCCTGCGCAGCAGATCGGCGGACGCACCTTCGAGAGGCGTCAAACCCAGAATGGGCTTTCGCAAGGCAATATAATCCACCAGCTTGCTCGGGAGGAAGAGCCCTTCGTCTTTCGCGGATGAACCGAGCAGAAGAAGAACATCGGCGCCAGCGGTGGCCTGAAGGCACTCAAGGCGTGTCTGAGGACCATGGAGGCGAACGACGCCGTCGAGCCCGAATTTTCGCACCGTCGAACGGTACTCGAGAGCGCCGGGGCCGATCAGAAAAACCTCCAGGATGCCTGGCAGGCGCTCCACTCGCGCCAGTTCCCGAAGAGCCAAGAGGAGATTCATGGGCGTTCGCTGGCGGTAGAAGCTTCCCGTGTAGACCACTCGCAGCCGGTCCACCGGGTTCCGGATCAGAGCGGGTGCGAGGGGCTCCTGAGGATCGTAGCCGTGTGGTATGACAGCGACTTTGGATCGCCACCGAGCGGGATACCTGGCCATGACTCTCTCGGCCGCCTGCTGGGTGACGAAGATGACCAGGGCTGCCCTGGAGATAATACTATGCTCTAGCCGCATGCAGGCAAGCTTCTGAAGCGGCCAGAGTTGGTGGTAGGGATTGTCAATCCAAGGGTCGCTGAAATGGGCTACGAAGGGTAGGCCAGTGGCTCGGTGCAACGCCAGGCCAACGACGTTACCGGTGTGGTAGCAGGCCCGCGAGTAAATGGCCGTGAACCGCTCAGCGGCCAGAATCGCGATGCCCGCCTGGACAGCTTTCGGAAACCATAAGAACTGCTTTTCCGGCAGACCCAGGAACTGCAATCCGTGGCGTGCGAAGCGCTCGGCAGTGCGGTTCTTGATCCACCCGAACAGGAAGCGCTCGGGGCTGGCTGCTCTCACAATCTTCACGGAGTCGGGCACGGCCAGGGACCGGTCCGCATCAAAGCGTTCTGTAGTCGACCGAGGCTGGATGGTGAGCACGGTCATTTCCCAGCCGAGTGTTGCGAGCTGGTGGACAGTGCGAGCCGTCTGCTCGGCCTCCGCGACGCACAGCGGTGGAAAAGCATAGCTCACCACCAGCAATCGTTTCAGCATGCTACGCCCACGGCGGATTCAGCCTGGTTCGAGCAACAAGATGCGAGTATCCGAGAGTACGTTGTACTCTCGGCGACTTCCAGCCACCGTTCGACGGCTTCGATAAACAAAGGCTCTTGCTCGACATGCCGAGGATCGACGTAGAAATTTGCAATGCCTGCTTGGCCCGCTGAGGTGAGGGCAACCGTCATCCGCCGGCTTTCTTCGAGGTAGTTTTCCATCGTCATGTTCCGTTGCGGAGCCTCGCAACAGCCCCAACTGTCGAGGATCCGTAGTGGATACGTAAACATTCCCGATACCGGAAACTCCGGCAGGCCGAATCGGCTGAATACCGGCCCAGAGCGGAATCCCAAATAGGGGGTGGTGGAGCTGGAGAATTGATAGCCGAGCCGGCGCAGGATGGAATGTAGCAGGCGGAGCTGGGAAGGCCTCTGGAAGGTGCCGAAATGCGGTGTTCGAAATCCCCGGGCGCGCCTTCCCAGTATGTGACGGATGGCGAGGTCTCCCAAGCGAATGTCTTCCAGAATTTCCGTGTAAGACAAACGATCATAGAAGTACAAACTCGAATAGCAATTCTGGCCGGCGTCCCAACTCACGTGCTGGCGATAACCGTGATTCAGGAATTCGGCGCCGGACTCGGCGATTTCACGGTATACCTTTGCTCCTCGCTCCAGCAGCTCTCCGGGTACGGCATACGCGCAGTGTACGCCGATCCTTAGCAGTTTCTGGTGCAGGCTCATAGCGGCCTCGATGTCTTCCGGAGCGTCGCAATCGAAGGACAGAACATAATAAAGCCGGTCGATTCCGGCAGCCAAGGCCTGGCGGCAGTATTGGTTGAACAGAGCCGTCCGCCCGTGCAGGGCACGCCAGTGATACACGCCCAGAACCGGATCGAGAAGCGCATTTCTGAACGAAGCGAAGCTAGCCATATTCTCAAGCGGCCCGATCTCAAGGCATGCGTTGAAAAACAAATTGGTTGCAGCCCTGGCGCCGCCCACAAAGCCTCTGGCCAGTCATCACGAGGCCGCACCTGGACATGAAGCCTGCTATCTCATCGGGTCTGGCAACCTCGAATGGCCACCCCCCAAGCCAGTCAACCAGGTCGTGCCATAGCGACATCCCGCGGTCGGCTTTTGCGGGTCTTCCGGTGAGACTCCGCACAACGGTGGGCACAGCGATCAGATAAGGCGCATGCAGGCCGACGAGGATCGGGCGGGTCCAACATTGGTAATTGTAAAGACGCTTTACTCCCGTCCAGTAACGGCTGGTCCAACCTTGGTCGTTGTAGATTGCGATGAAAAGGCTCCCTCGCTCCCCCACGCAGGAAACCGTATTCACAAGGGCGTCCCATAATGCTCCCGTGTGATGCAGCACGCCCCACGCATACACAACGTCGAAGTGCCCGAGGATCTCTAGATACGAACGATCAAGGACAGACCCGTATTCGATGTTCCATTTCCGGTCCTCAGGAAAGAACCGCCCCCGTAATTCAATTGCCGCCGCGACGGATAGTCTATCGAAATCAAAGGAGTGGACTTCAGCACCAAGGCGACGAGCGGCGAGGCTGAACAGCCCGGAGCCGCAGCCCACATCCAAGAATCTCTGGCCCTCCAATCCCCGCATTTGAAGCATCGAACGAAGCGACTCCTCGGCGTCCGCTATGCGCTCGGGAGTAACCTTGGCAGCAAATTGCTGCCAGTTTCTTCCAAACTCGAACCGGTCAACTGTGCTTACGTGATGTTTTCCAGCGGCAGAAGAGAACATCCAGCCTCCCATCACTAGGTGTGCGACATAAATGTGGAACCTTTCGAGGGTGTAGCCGAGCCGCGACCGGGAGGGAGTGATACCACGAGTGCCGCTAGTTCTCGAGTTCGTGGTAGCGCTTCCTGCCGGTCGCGGCTCGGTTTTTCGTACGTTCCTACATGCTTTCCATTTTTATGTCGCGCGCTCGGAAGGCGCTGCATCAGGACTGATCGAGAAGGCACTGATAGACTTTGGCGTATTCTGCTTCCGTGCGTAACGGGGCATAGCGCTGCTGCGCCTCGGAGAAAGCCGCGCGTCCCAGGGCTTCCCTTGCCAAGTTGTCATTGATCAGATTGCTGAGCGCCTTGAGGTAGCCGAGCTTTGAATTGTCGACTGTTTGTACAATCCCGTCGTCCAGTTCCGGGACAGGCTGCCCCCGGCGGCGGTTGATCACGACCGGCAAACCCACGAGCAGGGCCTCCAGCACCGCCTTGCTGATCTCGGCATACTCCGAGTGGACGGCAAACAAGTCATAGTCAGCCAAGGATTCGCACAGAGTGCTGTTGGGGATCGCTGTCCGAAACTCGACTCGGTGGCCGATGCCGAGACCGCGGGCCATGTCGCGAAGCTGGTTGTGCAAAGGCCCACTCCCGACCAGCGTCAGTGTGACGTTACCAAGCTCGGCGACGGCTTCCAGCAGATGCGCCGGGTCTTTCTCGCGAAACTGCCTTCCGACGGAGACAACGCGAATTGGGTGGTGGAGCCGGTAGTCGGTCTTGGGACGCAGGTGATCGTTGTTCAGAACATTGTAAAGCACCCTGACATTGAGCGCTTGCATGCGTTTGAGGTAAGGCAGGATGGGTTTATACACCGGCATCGCCAACTCGGCTGCCCTGAGATTCATACGCTCCATCGATAGTGGGGCGCGAGAGACGAGCCAGTCGCGCCAGCCAGACGCGCGGCCGCGAAGATCCTCGTCCGCGTTAATGTGCAGCGAAATAACAAAGGGGATGTTCAGCCGGCGCTTAATCTCGCGCGCGGCGAACGCGTTGAGGTGGTTACCGTGGCAGCGCACGAAAACCGGCCGAATCTGTTCCGCCAAGCGCACTGCACCATTGGCCCATGGCCGCAATAGCCAGGGCCGCCATCCGAGGGATTTCAGAAAGAGCGATCTGCCTGCGGGCAAGTTGTGAAGAAACAGATGGGCTTTCCCAGCGGTCTCCTGCAGCGCTTCCGGATCGGGACGATCATCGTTAGTCATGAGAATATGAACTTCGTCGAACACTTCTCCGGGATTGTAGTATCGAGGCGTGATCTCACCCTTGCGCACCAAGTCCGAAAGACGATCGTTGATGATTACCAGCAGACGCCGTGTCATTTGGCAAATCCGTCGTCAGTCGCGGATAACGACGCCGATCCCGCAACTGCCTTGGCCCCAGTCCTCGACGAGTTCGACATGACGGTGCGCCAGTTTCAGCTCTGCCCACAATCGGTCTACGCCGGCTCTGTAACGGGCAGCGTGCTTGACGATGTCATGGAAGGCCACCAGGCCGGCGCTTCTGACGAGGCTACCGTACATGGCAAAGTCCTGCTTGGCCCCTTCGTAGGAGTGGTCTCCGTCTATCAGGCAAAGGTCGCACTGCCCGTCCGGCAGCAGTTTCCGAACCCGGTCAAGAGATCGTATCTGGTGGGAATCGGCACGCACGAAGTGAAACTTCTGCGACGCCCATCGGAAGGCCCGATAGAAGGGCACCCGTGCGTAAGAATACCCACCGCCCCAAGGCCCTCCAGGCAGGTCGACACTGATAATGGTTGCATCCGGCGCCGCGACTCGCGACAGGAGAAAGAGAGTGCCGCCGCGTGCAGTACCGATCTCGATCACGGCTTTGGGCCGCGCCTGCTCAACCATCCGCAAGAATGCTACAACCTCGGACTTGATCTGCAGAGGCACGAAGAAACCGCCACTGAACGTGAACACCGCGTCGACGATTTCCTCGATGGATTGCTCGGGCCGCGTCAGGTGTCTGAGTTCACGAAGCCTCCAGGCCGCTCTGGTGGCCCTGGCTAGCCGCCGCGCGATTTGCGCCCAACGCGGCGTGGCACGCGGACTCAGAGCGTGCAGCTCGCGTTCGGTGGATATCATTGAGCCGCGCTTCCGCTCTTGGTACCGAGCACAATTCGCCAATTCGAAATCATCCGCAGGACTGTTCCGAACGGCCGGATGCTGGCCAGCGTCATTTTGATCCAAGCCTGTTTGGCGGCGCCGTCGTAGACTGAAGGCCTCGGCACTTCCACGGCGTTGAATGCGGCTTCCTGTAGCCATTCGACCAAATCGCCGGGCGTGTAGATTGCACAATGAGGGATGCCCGTGTTGGCAGAATCGCGATGGATGCGTTTGAGAACGCTCTTTCGATATGTGATTACCAGGAACCGGCCACCCGGCCGTAGTACGCGGTAGGATTCCCTGAATACACGCCGAGTGTCGGGCATGTAATCAAGTGCTGCCTGGCTGAAGATCAGATCGAAGGACTCAGGCGCAAACGGCAGATGGTTGGCGCTTGCAAACACATCGACGTCGCCTTTGGACTGATACCAGGAATTAGGTATATCGGTGGCAACGTAGTGCTTGGACGAGAATAGCGGGCGATAAACCGCGGCGCCGCACCCCAGTTCCAGAACACACCTAGCATCCTGGCTGAGTTCCACAAGCAGATGCCGAACGAAGGAGTATTCAGCGCCGCGTCCCAAGAGATTGCATTCTTCTTTCTAGGCGGACGTCCGGCCGGCGGCCGTTTGGCAGACCCGAGCCAGTTTGGCCACGGCTCGAACGTAGTAATACTGGATGGGCTGAAATCTAATCGTCAACGCTTGATAATCCACGCGGTGGCTGCTGAACTTCTGCTTAAAGCGACGGATGTTCTCCTCTTTTGCGTTGCGCGGCTGGGTGGAGATGCCTGCCAGATCGTAGATCTTCGCGCCACAGGCCGCCAGCTCACGGCCGGCTTCGACCTTGATGTAGTCGTGAAGGGGAAGCTTCAGTGCATTGTAGCTGGACGATTGGGCCACACCAACCTCGACGGCAAGTTCTTGGAACACTGCAAAACCTAGTCCGGCAACAGGTGCTTCATCGACGTATGCCAGAGCGACAAACAAGCGGCTGCCCGTGCCTCGAAAACACTGAACGCTGTTGTGATTTGGATAGAAGGGCGGCATGGGAAACCCGAGTTTCTTCCGGTGCTCGGCGAGCAACTCGAGGTATTCAGTCAAAGCCTTGGCCTTCGCTTCCGAGAAGCTGAACCGCGCCCGTCCCTCGCGGCACTTCCGCAGGTTCTTCCGTACCGACCGGTCAAACGACCTTTGCAGATCCGGATCCGGTTGAGTCAAATCGATGACCAACGTCTGGCGATGCAGCCCACTCCGCAGCCCGTCACCGGGCGGCCCACTGTTGTAGGCGGGCGGGGTTGACGCGTTCTCAATCGCGATCACGCCAAGACTCCTCAGATACTGAATTAGCCCGTGCACAGCGGATGCCAGGCTGAACGTCACAGAGGCTTTCAGCACCGGACCGAAACACCAGGTTGCGACGCGGCTCGGGCTAATCGTGACCAGGCACTGCCCAACTTTCTCCGAGCCATTCATAAGGCTCAAGTAGGCCACCCAATTGCCTCGAAAGCGTTCCCACGCGCCAAATCCGGCTGTCTGGTACGGGTGCACGTGGCCGCAGCCGCGGTAGAAGTCATCCCAGCCCGGAGGCGCGATGTTGAGTGTCATTTGAAAGCTGAAATGAAACGAGCCATTCATCGCGAAGATCTATCCGGAAGCGGACTTCCCTGAGCCCGTGCGATAACCTTACGGATCAAGCCAATATTCGACACGCACACGCGTATCAGATATCGAACCGGCGTCAAGAGCGCGAACACTGGACGTAACCACCAGAGGCGGGCCAGCAACGGAAAGCAGGTCAACATGCGTACCTGGTGTAGGACCACAACCTGCTCCCGGATGCGTTGGAGGATGCGGGGCCGGTTGCTTTTCGGATAGCCGGCATGCTTGTAGTGGTAGACGCGATCATCGGTCAGGATGTGGCCGCGCTGGCCGACAGTGAACACCCACAGTGAGTCGGTGCTGTCGCGACTGAGCTTCTCGATCTTGCTGATCTGACAGTCGAGAATGCTTTGACGCCGGCAGATCCCGTAAATCGGACTGCTGCCAATGGATCACGGGAAATCCTGAAAGAACAGTTGGAATGTCCTCCGGATCTCGTTCTTGCTGAACTGGGGACGCTTGTACAATTGCAGAATTGAGCGGGCTGGTCCCAGGAGCTTCACATGGCCGAAGGAAATGATTGCATCCTCGGTCATGTTCTCCATCAGAACCTTGCACCAGTCCGGATCCCACTCATCGTCTTGAGCTGCCCACATGTAGAAGGAGCCGCGCGATTCGTTGACCAGAAAATCGAAGTTCCTGTACATCCCGAGATTCGACGGTTGCCGGATATATCGGATCCGGGCGTCCCGAGCCACATAAGACTGGCAGATTTCGTTCGAGCGGTCTGTGGAGGCATCATCCGAGATGATGAGCTCGTAATTGGGAAACGACTGCGCCAGCAGACTGTCCAGGGCACGGGCAAGGAATCGCTGCCCGTTGTACACAGCCAGCCCAATGCTGAGGGCCGGGTGCGCGCCTACTCCGCGGGCCGTCATCTAGCTCCTCGCTCAATCGGCCTATGCATGTCGTCGTGGATCGCTTTCGCGAATGTAGGGTGCATGAATTCGATGCCAGTGACCCAGCTATCCCTTCGTGGCCCGTATGTACAGCGAGGTTGCCTGTCGCGGCAGAAGAGTGCGGCCCACGCCCTCAAAACACGCGTCAAGAAACTTGAATCTCCGAAGACGTTGATCGAGCCCGTAGTGTGGGGGCCCCCAACCAAGGTGCTTGATTTCCAGAACTGTAAACCCTGCCGCTCCTAACTGTTGGCAGACAGTTTTTGCAGTGTAGAAGTGTACATGGTCGGTGTTCGCTTTCGCTGCGGGCTGCAGTTTAAGGGCTAACTTCCACCACCAGGCACCCTCGTTGGGAACGCCCAGGATCAGCAAACCATTCCGTTTCAGAATGCGAAACACGGTTTGTAAGGCCTCCGTGTCCTCGGCAATATGTTCCAGGACGTGATTGAAGAAGATGATATCGAACACGCCTTCATGCACTGGATAGTCGAGGATGTCGGCTAAGAACAGGGTCAGATGCGGAAAACGATGCCGCGCTCTCTGGAGCCGCTGCAGATTGTAATCGCTGCCGCAGACCAATCGTGCGAAACGATGCAAGTACTGGAGATGGTTACCATCGCCGCACCCCAGGTCGAGCAGAGTTTCAACCGGCGTGCCTCCACAAGTTCCAAGGTGTTGGTCAATCAATGCCTCCACGTACTCGCGCCGTCGTCTGAGGTGGTGTCGCCATGGGCTAATCTCCTCGGTGGGCTGCTCACGGAGATACCAGTCGGGGAGGCGCTCGCGCGCACTTTCCAGTGCGTTTTCAAGCTGGCCCGGATTTCGAACGAGAATCGGGATCCCTTGTTCGACCAAATACGAGTGATCGCACGCTATGCACCTCAGACTCGTCGCGAGTGCTTCGAAATTCCTTGAAAGGCAGAGCGGGCATCGAAACAATCCTCTCTCTAACAAGCCCTTCGTATGGCCGGGTAGCGCCAGCGTCACATTCCCCTCGCAGTTCGACTGGAGATCATGCACCTAACACCGCGCACCCGGGAGGATAGCCGTCCAGCTACAGTACACTGTGCGCGCATGCTAGATGTGTGGGCCGGAGATCGGCTAGACAGGCGTAACTAGCGAGGAGCCCTGCGGTCTGGTGAGCCGTCGCAGAGTCTCCACAACCTGCAATAAAACCAGTCGGGCAGCGAAACAGGATGTGATAAGCGCCGCAGTGAAACCGATAGTTAATACGATCGCAGAGGAGTATCTCGAACTCACCTGCGGCGCCGACAGGCGAATGACGAGGATAGGCGCGAGCGCCGCCGCCAGCGGGGTAGTGACATCGCCGATAAACCAAGTCCAGAATTGTCCGCACAACAGCTTCCTGTGCATTAGCGGCGCGGCGACGAAAACGTAACCGGCGTTCAGCGCCAAATATGCACCGGCTGCACCCAGCGCGCCATACCACCTAACAGCAATCAACAGCAACGGAACGAAGAACACCAGCGCCACGAGATTCTGCCTGACGATAAACGAGGTCCAGCCGTGCGACAAGGTGAGTGCATACGGCAGGTACATGAATGCGTTCAGCATGCAGGCGATGACCAACACCGTCAGCACGCGCCCAGCGTGTAGCGCCGTCGCCTGGTTACCAGTCCAAAGCAGCAGGGTCTCGCGGGGGAAGAGCGCAATGCAAAGGCCCAATGGCCCTAATGCGACCGTAAGTCCTTGGCTGGCGATGTGGTAAAGGCCAGCAAGCCTGGTGGAATCGCCGCTCGCATAATACTGTGAAAACCGTGGGTACAGCGCTCCATACAGCGCAGATGCGAACACGTAAAGTCCCGAGGCTACCATCATGGCCAGCATATAGTAGCTGAACGATTCCAATGGTAGAAGCCGGCTCAGGAGGATTTTGTCCAAACCCGTGAGCAAGAACGATACTACGGAGATGCGAATCAATCCAGCGCTGAAAGCGGATACTCGTCTAAGCTCGACCATGGAGAAGTGAGGTAGACTTCCCCGGGGCAGACATTTCCAAAAGACTACGGCCATCATTGCCGTCCCGGGCACTGCTACCACGGCCTGCCAGGTAAAGAACACTTTGAGGGTGGGAGTGAATACCCAGAGTACGGCGACAGCACCGAACGATCGTAGGGTGGCCACCACCATCAACACTGCATTGGCCATCGCCTGATGCTGCAACCCCATTAGACCGTTGAGGTACAGGTTGAATGGCCATTGGAAGATCAGCACGATCCCCATCAGCGTGATCGCCCATTGAACCTGATCAGGTGCTAAATGCTTAGCGTGGATCCAGCTGTGCGACAGCCAGGGCGCCAGCGCGATCCAAGAAACGCCTAATATGACCGCGACGCTCCAATAGATGGACTCGAGCGTTCGAGACAGGTGGCGGACACTTTGGACACGCGACTGTTTCGTCAATGCTATGGCAAGTTCCCGGTTGAGCGTTGCCCCGAGGCCGAAATCAAAGAACGCTAGGAGAAGCTGAGCACTCGCGAAAAACCCCACGAGCCCGTATGCTTCCACTCCGATCAGCCGGATGTATTGAGGAACACAAATTATCGCCAGCACCGCGGTCCATGCCCTTGCGACAAGATTCGAAACAGTATTCGTACGCAAGGAACGCACGCGAGTGAATCCGGTGCGCTCAGATTCCTTGGTGGCGAAATAGGCGCGGCATACAGACACCCGTGACGTTTGGTTTAGTTTGATCGTGGTTCAGGATGAAGCGGATCGCGAGATCAAGCGGTGTTTTGGGCACACTACCGCCGGAATACTCACATCGCGACACTTGTCCTTGCAGCGGCGCACTTCGCCCTTGTCGCGTCAGTGCATCGTTGGATTGGTCTGTTTTGGAAGCTTCGAGGTGGCACTCGGAGGACCTGCCCTGCGGCAGACAAATGGCGTATTCAGGTTACATCAGTGCCGGTACCATGTCAATGGAAATCTCACTTCGAAAGCGCGGAACGGTGTAACGCATCTGGCGCACCAGAAATTCACAGGGGCCAGCAGGCGCTTGAGGAGACCGCGGCCACGCTTGAAACGCCAACGCTTCACGAAGGAAGCCAAGCGTTCTACCGGAGTCCTGGCGCCCTAGTAGGCTGTCGTTGCTGAANNGGATTTCGATGCTAAAGTTCTTTCGCCGACAGCCCACTAGTGTTCGCGGCGAAATGGCTTAATGGTTTAGCCGGTTCCTGTGAGTGGATTTTAATGGATCTTTTGCGAGACTCCTGCGCGCAAAATGCGTTTGCAGGTTAGGAGGAAGTATCAGGACTCGGAGTTTATCAGGACAATGACACGAACAACGATTGGATTTTCGGCTCTCGCCATTACATTTCTGGTGGCGGTTCCCGCCGCTTTCGGCGACGCGCCGGGACGGCATCCGGCGTACTTGCACGCTCGCGCCGACCTGCGGCGCGCGGAACACTTGATGGAGTGGCCCGAGTTCCGCAACGTTAGGCACGATCTGGACGAGTCGGCGCGCCATATTCGCGAGGCGATCCACGAAATCGACGCTGCCGCCGCCTGGGACCGTAAGGATCTCGAAGACAACCCACGACTCGACACTTATCCGGATCGCGCCGGCCGCTTGCATGCGATTGCGCGTTTTCTGTCCGGCGCCAAACGCGACATTGAACGGGAGGAAGACAACCCCGCCGCCAGAGCTTGGCGGAACCGTGCGATCAAGCACATCGACGAAGCGATTGCCGCTGTACATCGCGCCGCCCGTGACGAGTGGCGCGACGAGTGGATCCGCTAGCCGGCTGGCGATTGAGGGAAGGTGACACAACGCCTGACTTCAGTCGTACGCAGGAACATACGGAAAAGTCTTCGACGGCTTCAAGGTGACCGACTCCTTGCCGATCCCCAGGCTCACCGGACCATTCGCTGCAATCGAGAACAGGACATTCGGCGCGTTGTCAGTAAGGGAGCGGCCGTCATTAAGGCGTCCCCTCCAACGTGCCGGCACCGACTTTATCGTGGCCCTGGTCGTTACTCTGACGATTGTTTGTGGCCTCGAAGCAACCTGAGAACGTCCACGTCACTTGCGACAATTACGCCGCGCTCTCGACAGTAATCGAGGACCGAGCGATTGTAGAAATCGCGGTTCAGGGTGCAGAGGACATCGGCTCGGCCCATAACGGCGGTGTGAACGACTGGGTCATCATCGGGGTCGGACGGCACGACACGGGGAGCAGGGCCGGGGAAGATAACCTCCGACATATCCTTTGATCGAAGATAACTGAGGTATTCGGCTATCTCTTCGTCCGTGAGTCGCGATGACAAACGGACCCGTTCATAGGAGAATACTCGCTCCAACTCCTGCAGCAGGAAAGGAGACAAAAGCAGTGTGTGATGCGGCGAACCAGCGATGAGCTGAAGAAGTTCCCTGGCAGGGCCTCTGGCTCTTGCGTTAGCTCGAACAAGGATATTGGTATCGAGGACGATTCTCATCCGCGGCTGTGCCGCACATGATCAACGGCTTCATCGACAGCGGCATCAATCTCCTGATCAGAGACATCTCCGGTCTTTTCTGCTCGTCGATTTAGGAACGCTTCCAGCTTTCGCGCGACCGCCGCACGATTCTCGGAAGGAGGAACTTGCTGCGGAGGAACAGCAGCTATGCTAACTTCTTCGGCGGCGTCAATCGGCCGGCCCAACAGTTGCTCGATAGCGGACTTCAAGGGTGGTGAGAGCTCGCTGGCTTTTTGAATCGAGACATTCTGCATAGGGTGTCTTCTGTCTTTGATCGTACCAAGTCCCCTAGCAGCCTGTGTCTAAAA
>PMUN01000008.1 GCA_003166875.1 Bryobacterales bacterium
AGACCTGGGGGTCTGCCCCACGGTAGCTTCGATCAACTTTGTAACACGGTCGTCTAGCCATCTGTGGAAGAAGTGGCGCAGGCGCTTTCGCCTACGAACCGGACTGCCACTCACGATGCGGTATTCTTTTCTCAGCATGAACCATCCGCCAGAGTCTGCCATTTCAGCCAAACTGGCCACGTCTTATCGCTCCGCGCATTCCCGCTCGCGCGAGCTTTATAAGCGCGCATCGGTGGTGATGCCTGGCGGAAACACGCGCCACTCCATCGCGATGGCGCCCTACCCGATCTACGCCGCGAGCGCCAGCGGTTGCCGCGTCACGGACGTCGAGGGAGATGAACGCATCGATTTTCTGAACAACTACACCTCGCTCATACTGGGCCACGCTGATCCGCAAGTGACCGCTGCCGTCCAACGGCGCGTCGCGCTAGGCACCGCATTTACGATGCCTGCGCCTGAAGACGTGGAACTGGCCGAGTTGCTGGCTGCCCGGATTCCCTACGTGGACCAGATCCGCTTTTGCAACTCCGGAAGCGAAGCAGTGATGTTGGCCATCAAAGCCGCGCGCGCATTCACGGGACGCCACAAGATCGCGAAGTTCGAGGGTGCCTATCACGGAATTTACGATTACGTCGAGGTTAGCGAAGGCCCCACCGCCGATGAGTGGGGCGAAGCCGATGCACCCCGCTCCATCACTGAGACTGGTACGCCGCCGAGTGTGGCCGCGGACGTCGTGATTCTGCCATGGAATCGCTTGGATGCTTGCCGCGAGCTGATCGCCCGGCACAGTAAAGATCTCGCGGCTATTTTGGTTGACCCCATGCCGCTCGGCATCGGCATGATCCAGCCTCGCGAAGGCTTTCTCGAATTCCTGCGCGACGAGACTGCTCGCCATGGGATACTGCTGGTTGCCGATGAGGTCCTCAACTTCCGTATTTCTTATCACGGAGCCGCTCACGCTTTCGGCATCGAGCCCGATCTCGCGAGTTTCGGCAAAATTATCGGCGGCGGATTTCCGGTGGGCGCGGTGGGCGGATCGCGTCGCGTGATGTCGGTCTTCGATCACACCGGCAGCCTGAAAGTCCATCACGGCGGAACGTTCAACGCAAACCCCGTCACAATGACGGCGGGCCTGGAAACCATGCGGCAGATGACTCCGGAAGCTTTCGACCGCTTGAATGGTTTGGGCGACTACATTCGTGATCGTCTGACACGCATGTTCCGCGACCGTGGCATCGCCGGCCAAGTCTGCGGGCGAGGCTCCATGTTCGTTGCGCATCTCACAAGCGGAGAACTGGTGGATTATCGCTCGTTGCGAGGTTTCTCACGCACCAGCCCGGCTTACGGAAACTTGTGTCACGAAATGCTACAGCGTGGCATGATCATCTCTCCACGCGGCGTCTTCGGATGCCTTTCCACGCCCATGCGGGAGCCGGAAGCTGACGCATTCGTGGACGCGTTGGATGATTCTATCCGCCAGCTCGGAATCCAACCCGCATAATGAGCGAACAGACAACAGAAGGCCAAGGCCTGGTCCGGGGCATCGGGCTATTGCAGGCCACCGCGCTCAACATGAGCAACATGGTGGGCGTCGGAATTTTTGTTACCATCCCGCTCATCATCGCGGCCATGGGTGGACCGCAATGCATGCTGGGCTGGGTAGTGGGTGCGATCCTGGCGCTGTGCGACGGACTAGTTTGGAGCGAGCTCGCCGCGGCCATGCCCGGAACCGGCGGGACTTATCTATACCTACGTGCGGCTTTCCAGAAAACCCGACTCGGCGAGATTCTGCCGTTCCTGTTCATTTGGCAATTTGTATTTAGCGGCCCGCTCGAAATCGCGTCGGGGTACATCGGCTTTGCGCAGTACGTCGGGTATTTCTGGCACAACATGGGCGTAACTGGCACGCGTCTGGTCAGCGTAACCGTGGGAGTGCTGGTGATCGCCTTGCTTTACCGCGGCATCACGGCGATCGGCAAAATGGCGGTCGTGCTCTGTGTGGGAATGCTGGTCACGGTCCTGTGGGTCATCGTCAGCGGATTCCTCAATTTCAATCCCAAGCTCGCGTTCGATTTTCCGCCCGGCGCGTTTACCTTTTCCACTGGCTTCTTCGCCGGATTTGGCTCGGCCATGCTGATCGCGATGTACGATCTGCTGGGCTACTACGACATTTGCTACGTAGGCGGCGAGGTGCGTAATCCCGAGCGCGTGATCCCGCGCTCCATCATATACTCTGTGATCGGGATCGCCGCAATTTACCTGCTCACAACGCTGAGTATCATTTCGGTAATCCCTTGGCGCGAGGCGATGCACTCGAAGTTCATCGCGTCGGAGTTTATTGAAAAACTCTACGGAGGCAAAGCCGCTGGATTGGTAACGGCACTGGTTCTCTGGACCGCCTTCGCCTCGCTGTTCGCGCTCCTGCTGGGCTATAGCCGCATCCCCTACGCAGCAGCCATCAACGGGCATTTCTTCAAGAGCTTCGCGCGCCTGCATCCCACCGGAAGGTTTCCATATGTCTCGCTGCTGGTGATGGGCGGGCTATCTATCGTGGCCAGCCTGTGGCCGTTGGATCAGGTGATCACCGCGCTGCTGACTTCGCGAATTCTGGTCCAGTTCATCGGACAGATCATCGCACTGGATTACATACGCCGGCACAAGCCGGAGATCCCTCGGCCATTCCGCATGTGGCTGTATCCAATCCCGAGCATCATCGCGTTTCTCGGCTGGATATACATCTTTGCGACTTCCGGATGGATCTATATAGGATTCGGTCTCGCGACGCTCGCAGCCGGCGTGGTGGTTTTCAGGCTTTCTTCGAACCGTCGGGCCGCGGAAGCACAAACGTAAGCATGGGGACTGGGCGAGGCGACCTGGCAGGCTCAATGCCCAATGTCACTTAGGTTTGAACGGGCCCGAACGATCTGAAGTGGTGGTAGGCGGACCCCCTGGTCCGCAGCCGACGCCCTCGTCGGCTTGCTGGGCTTGGAGGAAGCTGATTTCACTGGGGAGCAGCGGGTCCTGGGGACCCGCGCAGACCAGGGGGTCTGCCCCACCACTGAATCTGAGTGCCCAGCTTCGGGAAAACCGAGTGGCATTGGGCTAAATGCCTGCCCCACTTGTGCCGCAAAATGTTGATGCAGCGTGTGGTGCAGGCGCTTTCGCCTGCGAACAGTGCAAGACATCAAAACCGAACAACCGAACAACGATCTTACTCGGGCGGCAAGTCAAAGTTGATCAAATTGCCGCGGAATCCGCGCGTCTTCCAGGCGCCGAAAATGATTCCCACCAGCATCCAGATGCCGCCGAGGAGCTGCGCGGGACGGCTCAGATTTAGCCACAGCAACAGGCACACCAGAAATCCAAGCAGCGGCAGGATGAAGTTGGTGGTCAGCTTCTTTTCCTTCGCCCGCACGTAATAGTGCATGATCACCGATGCATTGACGCCCATGAACGCGATCAATGCGCCGAAGTTCAGCATCTCGGCCCCGAGACTGTAAGGAATTAGAAAAGCACCGACCAGCGCGATCACGCCCACGAAAATCACATTATTCCGTGGGATGCCACGCTTCCGCTCCACCGCTCCGAAGAACTTTGCGGGAAGCGCGTTGCTGCGTCCCATGCCATACAGCAAGCGGGCGGCTCCGAATTGCGCGGCCATGCCGGAACCGAAGTTGGCGACAATCAATGTGACTGCCGTTATCCAGCCCAGCGGAACAAGCGTGCGCTTGGCAACGTCCACAAACGCCGTGTCGGAATTGGGAAACGGCTGCGACGCCGGCCATACCAGTTGCCCGGCGTAGCATTCCATAGCGGATAGAATGCCGATTACCAGGCACGTCAACACAGTGGCGAGAAGAATGTTGCGCCGGGGATTTTCCACTTCTTCCGAAAGTGTGGAGATGCCGTCGAAGCCGATGTAAGTGAGCACCGCGATGGAAGTGCCTCCCATAACGGCGCCGATATTGAAGGTGGCCGGGTCGTAAAATGGCCGCGTGAAAAAGGCGAAACCGTCGTGCGGATTCCCGAAAATATAGCGCGCGGCCGCGACGAAGAAAGCCAGCACAACCAAACCCATTCCGGTTGCGAGGCCGGCGTTCACGCGCGCCGACGTCTTGACGCCGCGCAGATTGAGGCCGGTGAAAAGAAAAAAGATCACGATGGCCCACATCCAGGGGCGCACTTCGGGCGCGAAGGCGGACGCCGCTTCACTGCACCATCGGATGCAGATCAGGGGATTGAGCATGTAGTCCATCACCATGCTCCAACCGGTGATGTAGCCGAGCGCGGGACTGATCTCTTGTCCCACATATGTGAAAGCGGATCCGGCGCTCGGGTAGGCTCGCGCCATACGTCCATAGCTAAATGCGGTAATCAGCATGCCGACCATGGCCAACAGCAGAGTGGTGACCACATGGCCGTGGCCGCGATCGCTGATAACGCCGAACACGGACATGGGCGCCACCGGCTGTAGCACGATCACGCCGTAGAGAATGAGGTCCCACAGAGTAAGAGCGCGCCTGAGATGTGGTTGGGTTGAGGACATCCGGAAGTGGTCAGTATACACTACGTGACACAATGGATTCGTTGAGCCTGCGGAGAAACTCGTGCATGATTTGTGGGGCGGACCCCCTGGGCCGCGCGGGTCCCCCAGGACCCGCTCCCCGGTCAGCCATCCTTATGCTCCACGTAGGACTCACCGGCGGCCTCGCCAGCGGCAAGACTTTCGTCGGCCACGCACTTCGCGATCTCGGCTGCTACCTCATTGAAGCCGACGAACTCGGGCACCAAGTTCTCCTCCCCGGCGCCGAAGCCTACGCCGCCGTCATCCACGAATTCGGCGACGACATCCTGGATGACGACCGCTTCATCGATCGTCACAAGCTCGGCGAGCGCGTCTTCGGCAAGCCCGAGCTGCTCGCCAAGCTCAGCAGCCTGGTTCACCCCCCCGTCGCAAAACGCCAGGAACGCGCCATCGCCGAGATCGCCCAGGCCAACCCGTCCGCCATCGTAGTTGTGGAAGCCGCAATTCTGGTTGAAACTGGTAGTTATAAGAAGTTCGACAAGCTCATCGTCGTGGTCTGTACACCCCAACAACAAATGGAACGCGCCCTCAAGCGAGGTGCGTATACCAAAGAGGAGGTCCTGGCCCGCCTTAGCCGCCAGTTGCCTCTGGAAGAGAAGTTGCGTGTGGCCGATTATGTAATCGACACATCGGGCACCAAGGAGAATACGCTCGAACAGGTGCAGGCCATGTATGCATCGCTCAGGGGTTTATCAGCATGAGATACCGCATTCTGTACGTCACCGCTTTTTTGGTTAGCGCCTTCCTCTTAGTCACCTCCAGATCGAATTGGGGGCAGCGCAGGATTATCCAGCCCATCTCCCACGCCACCCGCTATTGGTCCGGCCCCGATGTGGCGCGCGGCGCCGGGTTGAGTTCCGATGAGCTGAATAACATCGACATCTACAAGTCAGCCCACCTCGCCACCGTCAACATTACCAGCACCGTTTACCGCCGCACTATTTTCCTCGAGATCTACCCGGCCAAGGATCAAGGCTCCGGATTCATCATCAGTGGCGATGGAAAGATCCTGACCAACAGCCATGTCGTGGCGAACGAACGCCAGCTTGAGGTCACGCTCTCCGATCAGTCCAAATATAAGGCTTCTCTTCTCAGCCGTGACGAATCAAATGACCTGGCGCTTCTGCAGATCACCCCGCGTAAGAAACTACCCTGGCTCCGTCTAGGCGATTCGGACGGATTGCAAGTGGGACAAAAAGTGCTCGCCATCGGCAATCCCTTCGGACTGGACGGAACTTTGACAACGGGCGTGGTCAGCGCGCTCGCCCGCGACATTCGTGGCGAAAACGGTCAGAAGCTGGAAGGCCTGGTCCAAACCGATGCTGCCATCAACATGGGCAATAGCGGCGGTCCGCTGCTCGATTCTGCCGGCGACGTCATCGGCATCAACACCGCCATCCTGGGTCCCAACGGCGGCAACATCGGTATCGGTTTCGCCATGCCCATCAATCGCGCCAAGCTGATGCTGGATGATCTACAAGCAGGGAGAAAGCGGCCGCGCCTCGGCGTATCGGTAGTGCCCGTCGCCGGCGATTACGCCGATGCTCTGAGCCTTCCCACCCAAGGCGGATTGCTGATCACCGAGGTCGAGCCCGGCTCAGCGGCCGATCGCGCTGGCCTGCGCGGTGGCCATCAGACGGTGCAGATCGGCAACGCGCAACTGTCAGTCGGCGGCGACCTGATCATGGCGATCGACGGCCAACCGGTCGACCGTGACGATGCCATTAGCCGCGCCCTGGCGCACAAACATGCCGGTGATACGGTCGAACTCACCATCTTCCGCAATGGTCGAACCACCAACGTTCGCGTAAAACTGGGCGAAGCCGGCCCCGTGTAGCGTCGCGTGGGGGAGCGCCGTGCGCTGCCCTAAAGTAAAGATTCTTATACCCTTAGCTGTCCGCGCCCTAATGCCTTGACCCTTAAGTACCGATTTTCCTTATATGGACGCCCGGCGTGAGCCTCGCTTCTCAATCTACGGACCCGTCAAGGTCACGTTGCTGAGCAGCCCGGAACGCATGCTCGATTGCATCTTGCTGGATATCTCCGCGACGGGTCTCAAGTTAATCGCCCCGGAGAGCCTCCCCGTGGACGAGATCATTGCAATCGAGGCCGAGGACCATCTCGCGCTCGCCGACGCGCGATATTCCCAACCACGCGGCGACAAGTTCACCGTCGGATGTGAGCGCATCCACGTGCTCAACAAAGTCTCGTTGCCTGAGGAAAAGGCAAAGGTCGATCGAATCCGGCTGCTGATCGATGACTACCGCAACCGTATTCGCACCGGAATCGCGGCCGAGCGTCCGGATACTAACCAGGTAGATTCCGCCCGGCTGAACCAACAGATATTAGAAAAATGCGGAAACGCGGAAACTCCAGCGCCCAACCCCGCCCCATTCGCCACACGCGAGCAATTGCTGGACGCCGCAGCCGCGTGGGTGATAGAGCGTTGGGAGAAGATCCCCGCCTCGCCGCACGACGCTACCACCGGCCGCAGCGAGATCGTGGATCGCTTGACCTTTCATCTGGCGGAAAAACCTCGCCCTCCCACACCGCAACCAGAGCCGGTCCCCGACAAAAAACTCCAGAAAACTCCCTCCGTTCCGAAACAAAAACCGAACGTTCGCCAATGGCGCCTTCCAATCGGCTTGGCCGCCTCTGCCATTCTTGGCTGGGGCCTCTCGGCCCTTTTCTGGTCCTTCGGTTCCAGCGCTGCAGCCGGTCATCTGCAATCCTCCATCACCGCGTTGATATCTCCGAAAGAATCGCGTGCACTTGCTCCCAGCCCATCCGTGCGGCATGCAACCATCAAAGCTGCCGAGCCCACGTGGATACTCGCCACATCTGACGGCAAACGCCTTTTCAACAAGAAACTCGCCAAGGATGACGTTCGGGAAATCGAATTCTCGGAGAAAGCGCTGCTGCGCATCGGCAACGCCAAGGGCGTGGAAATTAGCTTGGACGGAAAACCGATCGGCCCCATCGGCGGCCACGGCCAACCTCGTCTGGTTGAACTAAGCACAACCGGTTTCCGCCTCCTCCCGTTGAACTAAGAACCACCACCATCCCATTAGTCCGGCTGTTCAACCAATAAGCTAAAATCCAAACAGAAAGCGATTTTGCAGCGTGCGCACGTTACTTTATTCCCTCTTATTCATCGCCACCGCCTCCGAAGCCGCAACCCTCACCCCACGCACCGGCTGGGTCTTCGTCCCCGGCGCTCAGGATCTCATTCAAGCAGGCATGTGGACCTGCGTCACTGGACTCACCGCAGCCAGCACCTCGCTCACCATCGCGGCCACCACCACGTACAATACCATCAGCAACACCACCGGCCCCGTACTTCACCCACAGGGCGATTTCAGTGTCCTGGCCGACCTCTCAGCGCCCTCCAGCTCCGGAACATTCCTCACCCTGGTCGGCGCCTTGAGCACCAGCGGACCATTTTGGCAAGGACTCAAACGGCTGGACGTCGGAGTCGACAACAAAACCATCCTTGCGAATTACTGGACCGGCAATTCAGCCAACGCGACTTCCCATTCGTTTCCGCTACCGTCGGGCGCCACCGATACTATCGCCCTCGAAGTCGCGCGCATCGGCGCCGAGATCACCGTATTCGTCAACGGCTCCCAAGTCGGCAGTTTTCCCGATCCCGGCCTCTTCGCTTCCGGCGTCGTGTATCTGGGATTCAACGTCGCTCCACAAAACACACTCACCGTGTCCGCAATGGCCGCGGCCATGCCCACCGGCGGCGCCACCAACTTGTTCGCGCCCTATATGCAGGTTGCGACCCGCACCGGCTCAGCCCTCCGCGACATCGCGGATTCATCTGGCTTCCTCGTGGGCGGCGCAGTGAATCCCGACGACTTTTCCGACCCCGGCTATGCGCAAGCTGTCGGCCGCGAGTTCAATTTGATGGTCCCTGAAAACGACATGAAGTTCGCCGAAACTGAGCCCGCCCCTCACCAATTCAACTTTTGCGGGGGCGATCAGATCATCGCCTACGCGCAGGCCAACGGCATGAAGGTTCGCGGGCACAACCTGGTGTGGCAGCAGGATCTTCCGTCCTGGCTCACTACCGGAAACTATTCCAGCGCCCAGGCCTCGTCCATCCTGCAGGAACACATCTCCACCGTCATGGGCCATTTCAACGGCCAACTGGTGGATTGGGATGTGGTGAACGAAGCCATCGCTTACAGCCCTCCCTACGGACCTCAGCCTTCTTACTGGCTCACGCAACTCGGCTCCAACTATATCGCGATGGCCTTCCAGTGGGCCCACCAGGCCGATCCCAACGTGAAACTGTTTTACAACGATACCGGTGGCGAGGGATTAGGCGCCAAATCCGACGCTGTCTACAATCTCGTCAAGGGTCTCGTGAGCAGCGGCGTTCCCATCGACGGCGTCGGCCTTCAAATGCACGTGGATCTCACCTCGCCGCCGTCACAATCCGATATCTCCTCCAACATGGCGCGCCTGGCTGCATTGGGCCTGCAGGTTCACGTCACGGAAATGGACGTCAGAATTCCCGTGGATTCGAACGGCAACGCGTCCGCAGCCGATCTGGCATCGCAAGCCACCATCTATCAGTTCGTGATGGCCGCCTGTCAAGCTGCGCCCAACTGCACCGCGTTCCTTACATGGGGGTTCACGGACAAATATTCCTGGATTCCCAGCACCTTTCCCGGATTCGGCGCCGGACTCCTGCTCGATACTCAGTACCAACCGAAGCCCGCGTATGCGTCGGTCGCGGCCGTACTCCGTTCGAATAGTAAAACGCCAGTTCCCACCATCGCATCCATCACCAACGGCGCCAGCTTCGCCGCAGGATCCGTCGCCCCGGGCGAAATCGCAACGCTCTTCGGCGGCAATCTTACCTCGTTAACCGGAGTGAATTACACTTCCGGGCTGCCGCTTCCCACCGAATTCCAGAACGTCGCAATAAGCATCAATGGATCATTAGTCCCCTTGTTCGCCATCGATAACGTAAATAACCAACAGCAGATTAATTTTCAAGTCCCGTGGGAAGTCGCAAAACAAACCACCGCGCAAGTCGAAGTTCTGCACAACGGAATAGTCAGCCAGAGCGTCACCGTTCCAGTTGTGACCGCTCAGCCGGGCATTATCAACTACAGTTCCAACGGAAACAATTTCGGCGTAATCCTTCACTCAAATTATCAGTTGGCCGACAGCAATCATCCTGTGACGGCAGGCGAAACCGTCCTAATCTATTGCACCGGACTCGGCGCCGTTCAATCGCCGCCAGCCGACGGATCAGCCGCCACCGGCCAAAGCACTCTCGTGATGCCGCAAGTCACCATCGGCGGAGTTTCAAGCATGGTAGCCTTCAGCGGCCTGGCGCCGGACTTCGTCGGCCTGAATCAAGTGAACGTGGTTGTCCCGCCAGGCCTCACCTCAGGCAATCAACCCGTGATCCTGAAAATCAACGGCGCAGCCAGCCCNNCGCGTAGCGCACGCACTTTTGCGTGCCGCGTCGCCACTCCTGGCGACGCACGGCAGTAGTCAGCGACGACAGCCACAAGTGGGGCGCAGGTCCGGATCTTCACACGCCAGCCGATCCAAGCAGTTTCCTGGCTGTATTAAGCGCCCACACAGCGGATACCCACAGCGCCACTCCCGCACCCGCACCGACAAAACCGATCATTCTATCGCCATGAAACAGCAGCGGGCACAAAATAGCCCACACCACCATCACAGCTCCTGTAACCAGATTGGCGCGATGCCGAAACAGCGGAGGCACCGGAAAAAAGTGCAGCCCCACAATCAACACCACTGCCGGAAATATCAATTCCGCAAGGCCCAGCCGCGGCAGAATCTGGAAAACCAGAAATACCGAAATCCAAGTCACGGCATTAACTATTCCAAAAATACGATCGTTCCGCTTTTGTTCCTCCTCCGGAAAAGCGTTCTTCGCAGCGTCCCAACAGAATCAACCCAACGGCGATCGCCACCGCCCTAAGGCCGCTCAGGCTTCCAAAAGCAAAAGCCGCGAGCACGACCCAAGCTGCTTGTAAGCCGAACCCCGTTACCGAACCGCGACCGTGAGGGAGTCGGTGCTCATGGTCGGCCACAAAGTCGGACCCGATACAATAAAAAAGACCATGCCGTCCCCGCTCTTGATGGCAACTATCGCCCTGGCAGTGTGCGCACTAGCCGCACCCGCTCAGCCCTTTGTCGATAGCAATCGAACAGAGCTGCTAAAAGCCGTTCCTGAACTAAGCGCCCTCGAGTTCGATCCCGATCAGAGCACGCTAGACCCGCTGCTGCGCGCAACCGGCCAACAACTGGAAAGCATGCTAGCGCGATTCATCAACATCTCCATCGCCGAAGACGTACACGAAATGCGCTTCGATAGCACGCGCCTGCTGTGGAAAGAGCACCGCGATCAATTCCGATATGTGATCGCGACGCGTCCCTTCGTGGAGTCACGAAACCAGACACCAAATCCACAAAGTGGCTTTCTCATAGCGGGCCGTTTCATAGACATGCTCGGCGACTTGCTGCCGGCGAATCAGAGTAAGTCGCGCTTCCGCTATCTCGGACGCATTACCGAAGCCGGCGCGCCGAGTCTTGTAGTAGCGTTCATCCAGCAAGATGGCTCCCGGCAAGGCCTTGTTTGGTTGGACGACGCCACCAAACGAATCGTGCGCCTGCGGACGGATGATAGCTTCACGCGCGATATCCGATTCGTGCCGGTGAATTTCCCCGCCCTCGATACCACGCTGTGGCTGCCTTCCAGCGCAACGGTACACGCACGATTCGCCACCGGCGAGCTGCACAGCGTCCACCGATTCTCCGATTACCGCACCAAACTGGAGAACGACACAGGTGAGACGCCCTCACCAGTCGCGCTGGCCGACGATCCATTCGAAGTTCTGCTCAAAGGCGTAGCGGCTCTCGAGGCAGGCACCGCCGCGGATGCAATAGCTCCTTTGCTCGATGCCTCGGCGCGATTGCCGGCGCGCATTGAGCCCGGCTATTACCTCGGACTGGCGCTATACGAAACCCACGATTTGGCAGGAGCGGAAACGCAGTTTCGGGAAGCAGTGAAGCGAGCTCCGGCTTTCGCGGCCGCTCACAACGAGCTCGGTGCAGTCCTGTTCGAGCGCGGCGATCGAGCCGGAGCTGTAGCGGAGTTTCAAGAAGCCCTGCGCCTGGAACCTGGGAATCAGAAAATGCTCGCCAATCTCGAACAGGCCACGAAGGAGTCCGCCGATCCCAATCTGGCTTTTGCCACACCATCTGCCACCGAGAGCGATCTCAACGTTAAGGTGAATGTGCGGCAGGTCTTAGTTCCCGTCGTCGTGACCGATCGGGACGGGCGCTATATAACTGGCTTGGCCCAAAACGATTTCAAGATTTTTGAAGACGGAGTCGAACAAAAGATCATCGCTTTCACCAGCGAACGGGCCGATATTTCCGCCCCGGCGATTTCCAGCGCAACACCAAGCCAGCCTCCTACTCTCTCGGCGCCCGCCTCGCCCAAACCTCTGCCCACCCGTCGCACGTACGTGATCTGCCTTGACATGCTGCACGCTTCTTTCAGCAACTTCGTGCATGTCCGGGAAGCGCTGCAGAAATTGTTTCGCGAAGAGCAGCCCGGGGATTCTCAATACGTAGTGATCGCATTGGGCAAGACCATCCAGGTGGTCCAAAACACCACCTCCAACCCGGCCAAGGTTCTGGAAACCCTGAGCGGCGCCGAATTCAAGAAAATCTATCAGCAGAGTGAGCAAGGCTCGTCGGAATCTGAAATCTCTGTCTATGAGGGGAAACTGCAAGAGATTCGCTCGGCGTGCGACGCGGGTGATATAACCTGCGGGATACAGAAACCAATGCTGCCGCGTGAAGCGCAAATGCTAGCGGACCATGAGAGATACCGGACCACACAATTTGCGAAACAATTCCGTGCCGTGGTCGAGCAAGTGGCGCGTGGAAACGGCCGGCATACGCTGGTTTTGGTCTCCGATGGTTTCCCGCTGGCGCCCGGCGCAGTCCCGTTTGGCCTTCTCCAAGCGTACTTCCCGGAATTCCGCTCGACGCAGGCCATGGAAGCAGACGGAATGCAGGATGTCATGGAGCCGATCTTCAGGCTTGCGGCCAAGGCAAATGTGCCGGTCTATACCATCGATTCGCGCGGGCTCTACACCGAGGCGGCATTCGACGCGTCGCGGAGCGCCAATATATCCGTCGCAACCCAAGTGACGATGGCGCTGAACAACATAGCTATGGATCAGGGACAAACGCTTTCCGAGATCGCCGCGGCGACCGGTGGAAGGGCCTTTCAAAACAGCAACGACCTGGCTGCCGGTATGAAAAGAGCGTTCGCCGACGGGCGTGAATATTACATGCTAGCCTACGTCCCAACCAACGAAGCCCAAGACGGCAAATTCCGCAAAATCGAAGTCAAAGTGCGCGACAATAAAGCAACAGTAAACGCCAAAGGCGGCTACTGGGCACCCACGCGATAGAATTCTGCAAGGTGCATATGTTGCCTCGACTCTTGATAGCGACTATTGCGCTGGCTGCGCGCGCCGGTGCGGCCCCGGGCCAGCCTTTTGTCGATAGCAACCGCACCGAGCTGATAAAAGCCGCACCTGAATTGACCGCACTAGAGTTCGACTCCGATCAGAGCACTCTGGATCCACTCCTGCGCGCATCCGGCCAACAACTGGAAACCATGCTCGCGCGATTCATCAACATCTCCATCGCCGAAGACGTCCACGAAATGCGCTTCGATAGCACGCACCTGCTGTGGAAAGAGCACCGCGATCAATTCCGATATGTGGTCAAAACGCGTCCCCTAGCAGAGTCACGAAGCCAGTCGCCAAATCCACAAAGCGGCTTTCTCATAGCGGGCCGTTTTATAGACATGCTGGGTGACCTTCTGCCGGCGAATCAGAGTAAGTCGCGCTTCCGCTATCTCGGACGCATTACTGAAGGCGGCGCGCCCAGTCTTGTAGTGGCCTTCATCCAGCAAGATGGCTCCCGGCAAGGTCTCGTGTGGATGGACGAGGCAACCAAACGAATCGTGCGTCTGCGAACCGACGATAACTTCACTCGCGACATCCGCTTCATACCGGTGAATTTCCCCGCCCTCGATACCACGCTGTGGCTGCCCTCCAGCGCAACGGTACACGCACGATTTGCCGCCGGCGAACTCCACACCGTTCACCGGTTCTCCGATTATCGCACCCAACTGAAGAACGATACCGGCCAGACGGCTTCGCCCGCCGCGCTGGCAGACGATTCATTCGAAATTCTGCTCAAAGGCGTAGTGGCTCTCGATGCCGGCAAGCCAGACGACGCAGTAAATCCTCTGAGAGATGCAGCGGGACGACTAGCGGATCGCATTGAGCCCGGCATTTACCTGGGCCTGGCGCTCTACGAGCCATACGATTTGGCGGGCGCGGAAACTCAATTTCGCGAAACCGTGAAGCGATCTCCAAGCCTAGCGGTCGCCCACAACGAGCTTGGCGCGGTGCTTTTTGCGCGCGGCGACAAGTCCGGAGCAGCGGCGGAGTTTAAAGAAGCCCTGCGCCTGGAACCTGCCAATGCGGGCATCCGCGACAATCTGACGGCGGCGGGTGATGTGACCATCCAGGTCAATGTGCGGCAGGTGCTTGTCCCGGTGGTGGTCACCGATAAGCAAGGCCATCATGTAACCGGCTTGAAGCAGGCAGACTTCAAGGTTTTTGAAGATGGCGTGGAACAGAAGATCGCGGCCTTCTCGAGTGAGCGGACGGATGTCTCCACCCCGGCAAATCCCACCGCGGAACCAAGCCAGTCTAATGCCGTGGCGCCCGCACCTCAAAAACTCTTGCCAAAGCGCCACGCCTACGTGATTTGCTTGGACCTGATGCACGCTTCTTTTGGCAACTTCGTGCATGTTCGAGAAGCGCTGCAGAAACTGTTTCGCGAGGAACAGCCAGGTGATTCGCAATACGCCGTGATCGCGCTGGGCCGCAGCATCCAGATTGTCCAAAACACCACCTCCGACCCAGCCAAGGTTTTGGAAACCCTGAGCGGGGCCGAATTCAAGAAAATCTATCAGCAGAGTCAGGCAATCGCGTCGCAAACTGAAATCTCTCAGTTTGAAGGGGAGGTGCAAGAGGTCCGTGCAGCCTGCGACGTGGGCAATATAGAATGCAATCGAAAACCTACGCTGCCGACCGAAGCGAATCAGCTCTCGGAACATGAAAGGTTCTGGACTACAAAATTTGCCGCCGAATTGCGTTCCGTAGTCGAGCAACTTGCGGCTGGTAACGGGCGGCGCATGCTCGTTTTGATCTCCGATGGCTTTTCGTTGGCGCCCGGCGGAACCTCATTTGGGCTTCTCGAAGCTTACTTCCCCGAATTTCGCTCCACTCGCACCATTGAACGAATTCAGGATGTCATTGAGCCGATTTACAAACTTGCCGTGAAGGGAAACGTCCCGATCTATACAATCGACTCGCGCGGGCTCTACACACCTCCAGGCTACGACGTGTCGCGTGGCGTACTAACACCACAAGTGGACAGCGCGTTGAACACCATAGCGATGCAAGCAGGGCAAACGCTCGTCGAGATCGCCGAGGCCACCGGTGGAACCGCTTTTCAAAACAGCAACGATCTCCTCGCCGGTATGAAAAAAGCGTTCGCGGACGGACGTGAATATTACATGCTGGCTTACGTCTCGACGAACGAAACGCAAGACGGCAAGTTCCGCAAGATTGAGGTTAGGGTACGCGACAACAAAGCGACAGTAAGCGCCAAGCGCGGCTACTGGGCGCAATAGACGTAGCGCACGCACTCCTCGGTGCCGCGTTCACACTCGTGTGAACGCTTGGTTAAATCCGGCGACAGGATACTCAATCCCCGATTTCCGTATCACGGGACCGCCAGCGTGAAGCCGTTCGCCAGCGCGGAGCCCGCCTCCAATTGAAGGTTAAAGAGCTTGGGCGGCAAAACAGTCGGCAGCCGGAAGTTGATCTGCATCACGCCCGCGACGAGCCCTGGAGCGTCTCCGGCATAGACCACCTCCAGCGATTCACCGTTCTGACCCAAAACCGAAATCAAGAGTCGCGGCGGCAACTGGGAATTGGCGATTGGCACTATGTTGCCGTCGCCCCACGACGTAGCTCCAGTGCCGGTCGCAAAAATCGTCACAATGGAGCCTGGCATCGCCGGGTTCTGCGACGAGTTGCGAGTGCCATCCTCATTCAGCGCGGCGGCTAAAGGCACGCCGTCAAAACTGATCAAACCAGACTCAAAAACAGATGGCTCCGCCGGACGCACGTACATCGTGGGCCCATCAATGGTCCCCAACGGTGAAACGATTTGAATGTGTGTCGAATCCTCCATAGCCACTTCGCTGGGAACGATGGCATTGATCTGCGAGGGCCCGGCATACAGCATCGGCGCGGCGATGCCGTCGAACATCACTTGATATCCACCCAGAGAGGACGTGAAGCGCCCGCCCTTTACCTGGCCCCCGAGCGCAGCCGCCGGGCCAATGCCGATCCCATACAAAGAGATCAGCTCGCTAGGAGCAACCAGCCCGGAAACCGGACCGCTGGCCGCGTTGGCTACTGCGAGAAGAGATCCGCCGCTGGCCGGCGTCTCGATCCACAGCGAGCCGGCTTGTCCCATCGTCGTGAAGCTCCCGGCCGGATTCAGCGCCAGCGCCTGACCGCATGCGTTGCCCGGCCCAACGTATAAATCCAAGAGCGCAGTTGCGTCTCCAGAGAGCCTGGCGGCATAACAATCGCCCGAGGAATGGCTCGTTGTCGGGGGCAGCAGACTCGAATCCGAATACCCGGAAATGACGACGTTTCCCTGCCGATCCAGTGCCAGACCGTTCACACCCCCCTTGTACTGGCTACCGAAATACGTTGCCCAGATCAAGCTGGTACCCAAATTGTTCACCTTCGCGACGAATCCGGCATCACCCTCGAAGGACGCCGGCAATACAGATTGCACCACCCCCGGTGTAGTTGGAAAAGCCATAGGGGAGTTCCCGCCCACGATCACATCACCGGCGGAATCTAGAGCCATCGCCTTAATCTGGACGAATTGCGGACCCGGAACCTCAATATCGGCATTCAAGAAAGTAGACCATATGAGTTGTGGCGCGCCCCCAGGCAAAAAGTCGGCGACAAAGCCCGCGCCATTGAGGTTCGAGCAAACGCAGGCTCCGCCCAGTACCCCAGCAGTAACCGGAAGATCTGTAGCGTCCGTCCCCCCGGCCATCACTACCGCTCCGGATGCGTCCAGAGCCAGCGCAGATATCGATGTGCGCGCGAAGACCCCAATACAGGAACTCCCGCCCATGCAGTTCACATTATTCCCGCCGAAAAAGGTCGAATAGACGATATTGCTTCCGTCCGGCGAGAACTCGGTCAGAAATCCATACGTCTGAGTGCCGAAAGATGTCGGAACAGGTGGCGTGCTCTGGTAGGCGCCAGGCGTGATCTGGAAATCCTGAGCGCTAGTGTCTCCGCCAACGAAAATGTTTCCGCTCTGGTCCAACGCTACGGCGTTAGCCTCCGAGGGCGCAGCCAGCAATATCGAAAACACGATTCCGTGAAGTTGGGAATCCAGCTTCAGCACGAATGCCGCAACGTCTGCGGCTGGACCGCTCGCTGCCGCGCTAAGCGGGAATCCCTGCTTCTCCGCGGAGCCCACCAGGATCAAATTCCCCTGTGCATCGGTGGTAGCCGCAACTTGAAATGTCGCTGCGAAATCGAAACTGGCGAGTTGAATTCCATTCGGATCGGTCTTAATCACGCGCGTCCGCGAGACCCCGGAGGTGTCCGTGATCTGCGTTATCGCGAATAGATTTCCAGCTTGATCGGAGGTAAGCGCAAAGGCGGATCCATTGTCCCCGATATCCAGATAACGGAGAAGAACCTGGTTCGCGGCCATGCCCGGAACTACGCCAAGAACTAAGGCGAGAAACAACAGCTTCATGTGGACGCTCCCTAGGACGCGGGAAAAGGCGGTGACTACCTGTCGCAATTATACATACATCGAGCGTGAACCACGATGCAACGGCCAGGCCTATTCCCGCGCCAAGCGTTCTCGCGCCAATCGCTCAGCCAAGAAAACCTTAAGCAAGGACTGATATGGAACGTCACGCCGATGAGCCAAGACCTTGAGATCCTCGATCATCGAGACCGGAAGCCGCAGCGATATCATCTTCACGGACGGTTTCAGGTGAACGAGCTTCCTCCGCTTTCCCGACCGCCAATCCACGTACTCCGTCAAGTCCGCAGTAGCCCAGAATTTCCTCTCGGCGTCTTCGTTCTTGAATTCAGGAAGTTTCTTCTTCATACGGCCGCGGCATCGGGATCATCGTTACTCTCGCACCCCTCCTCGATCGCCCGGGGCATATCGCGCGCCGAAATAGCCCAGACAGGATCTAGGGTAAACATTTCGCGCTCCCGGTCACAGCCCCACCCCAACCCCTAATTCCTTCCCAATCAGCAACCTCCAAAAACCCATCGCTCTCTCCGCCCACCCCTCGTGCTATTCCGGTCCCAAGGAGATCCTCCATGCCAGCGACTGCAACCGTTCTGACCGACCGCGCCACCATAAACCGCGCCAATTCGCAATATTCCACCGGCCCTCGCACCGAGGCCGGCAAACAACGTTCGTCGCAAAACGCTCTGCGTCACGGACTCACGGCCCGCACCGCCGTCCTAGCCTCCGAGGACCCGGCCACCTACGAACAACACTGCCGCCAGTTCCAAAATGAGTACCAGCCCGCAACCCAGACTGAAACCCAGCTAGTCCAGGAACTAGCCGACACCTCCTGGCGCCTCAAGCGCATCCCAATCCTCGAAGCCGCCCTCCTCGACCGCGCCCTGCGTTGTAGCCCCGCGCGTGAGCAAGGGGACAGCCCCGAGTCCCCAGTCCCCAGCCCCCAGTCCCTAGTCCCCCAGTTGGCCGCTTTGGGCCTCCACGGCTCCCGCCTCTCGCGCCAATTTCAAAAGACCCTCGACCAGCTTCGCGACATTCAGTTCGAACGCCGCCAGCACCAACGCCGCGAGCTCAGGGACGCCGCCGCCATCCTCGAACTCCATAAACACAAAGGCATTCCTTGGCAGCCCTCCGACCATGGCTTCGTTTTTTCCAAAGAGCAAGTCGAACGCTGCTCTGAACGCATGATGCGTCAGAACGAGGCACGCTATATCGCTGCCGAGCGTTTTAATTCGCCGCCACTTGCTCCGGCATGGGAATTCCGAATAGCCTAACCTATCTAGAATGCAATCAAACACGCGAAGCGCGCCCAGCCGCTGGTGGCGGGTGGCCGGCGGATTGTCGATGAACCTTGCCTTGGGCACGCTCTATGCGTGGAGCGTCTTCGTCGCGCCGTTCGAAGCACGCTTCGGATGGAAGCGCGCCGATACCTCCATGGTGTTCACAATTGCCGTGGTAGCGCTGGCCGCGAGCTTCGCAGTCGCGGGCAGGATTCAAGATAAATTCGGCCCGCTGCCGTGCTCATTGGTGGGCGGAATCCTGGTGAGCCTGGGGTTCTACCTGTGTTCGTTTACCACCAGCCTTAGCTACCTTTATGTGTGCTTCGGGATCTGGGGATTGGGGAACGGGTTCGGCTACGCCACGCCCATTCCGGTGATGGCCAAGTGGTTTCCTGATAAACGCGGGCTGGCGGTGGGACTCGCGGTGGGCGGGTACGGCGCAGGCTCGGCGATCTTCGGGCCGCTGGCCCAGTTGAAGCTGATTCCCTCTTACGGACTTCCGGCGACGTTTCGGATTCTAAGCGCGATTATTTTTGTGATGACGATAGGGGGGGCGCTACTCTTGCGCAACCCTCCCGCGGGATACCAGCCCAAAGGATGGTCGCCTGCCGCAGCCAAAGTCGCGGCAGTGGCGCGCCAATTCACGCCCGGCGAAATGCTGCGGACTCCCACGTTTTACCTGATGTGGGTTGCGTACGCGCTGGGTTGCTCCGCCGGTCTCATGGTAACGAGCCAACTGGTACCGTTCGCTAAGAGCGTGGGCATCGCCGCCGCCGCGCTATCCACCATGACACTGGTGGTGGGCGCTTGCGGCAACGCCTCCGGCCGGATCCTGTCCGGCTGGATGTCGGATGCACTCGGTCGCCTGAACGTGTTGCGACTTATGATCGGCATCTCGATGATTGCCATGCCCATTCTCTACCAAGTGGGCGGCAATGTGACGCTGCTGTACGTAACCGTGTTCGTCGTGTACTGGTGCTACGGAACGCAGCTTTCGGTGAATGGCTCGACTGCGGCGGATTTCTGGGGTACCAAGAACGCCGGCATCAACTACGGAATGCTGTTCACCGCGTGGGGAGTAGCCGGCATCATTGGTCCGCGGATCGCGGGGGTACTGTTCGACAAGTACAAGAACTACCAGATGGCGTTCTACGCGGCGGCGGTTCTGGCGGTAGTTGCCCTGATCTGCGAACTGGCAGCCAAACGCCCGGCCGTGCCGGCAGCAGCGGCGGCAGGAAAGAAGGTGCCGGCGGTAGCCTAAGGTAAGGTTCAAGAAACCGCTTCCAGGCGCCGCGCGAGAGCCCGGGAGCGCAGTACCGGCGGGTTCTTAGGGACCGAGTACGGGCCTTGATTCGACTCCGTGCTGGCGGAGAACCGCCAGTGTTGCATCACAAATTCATAAATTTAAGGGGTAACCAATATGGCGGAAATACGTCAGAAACCACAAATCGTCAGCGAAGCCACCGAGGCTCAGATTGCAGTCCATTGGCGGGAGGAGGAATATTACTATCCTTCCGCGAAATTTATCGGCCAGGCGAATCTGACCGATCCCGATGTCATCGAACGCTTCAGCGAGAAGAATTTCCCGGAATGCTTCCGCGAGTACGCCGACCTGCTGAGCTGGGACAAGTACTGGGACACCACGCTCGACACCAGCGATCCGCCGTTCTGGAAGTGGTTCGTGGGCGGCAAGATCAACGCCTCGTACAACTGCGTGGACCGGCACCTCGCCAATTACAAGAACAAAGCGGCGCTGATCTTTGTACCGGAGCCGGAATCCGAAGCGCCCGTAGCCGTTACTTATCGCGAACTCTATGTGAGAGTGAATGAATTCGCGGCGCTGCTGCGCGATTTCTGCGGCCTAAAAGCCGGAGATCGGGTCACCATCCATATGCCGATGGTCCCCGAGTTGCCCATCACCATGCTGGCCTGCGCCCGCCTGGGAGTGGTCCACTCGGTTGTGTTTGGGGGGTTCAGCGGCGAGGCTTGTGGAACGCGTGCCGCCGATTCGCAAAGCCAAGTCCTGATTACGATGGATGGTTACTATCGCTATGGCAAGCTGCTCGACCACAAAGCGGGCGCCGATATCGCGCTGGAGATTGCCAAGAAGGAAGGCCAGACCGTGGACAAGGTCCTGGTCTGGAGGCGGCACGCGGGCCAGAATGCGTCCGCTACGCCTTTTGTGAAAGGGCGCGATTTCTTCGTTGATGAAGTGCTCACGAAATACAAAGGCCAACTGGTGGCTCCCGTCCCCATGGATGCGGAGGCGCCGCTGTTTCTCATGTACACCAGCGGCAGCACCGGAAAGCCCAAAGGCTGTCAACATCGCACGGGCGGCTACCTCGCCTATGTGACCGGCACCTCCAAGTACATTCAGGACATTCATCCCGAGGATGTTTACTGGTGCATGGCCGACATCGGCTGGATCACGGGCCACTCGTATATTGTTTACGGTCCCCTGGCGTTGGCCGCTACCAGCGTCATGTACGAAGGTGTTCCCACATACCCCGACGCCGGCAGGGTATGGAGAATCGCCGAGCGCCTGGATGTCAACATCTTCCACACCTCGCCCACGGCGATTCGCATGTTGCGCAAGTCCGGTCACGATGAACCCGACAAGTACAACTACCATTTCAAGCACATGACCACGGTGGGAGAGCCCATCGAGCCCGAGGTCTGGCGCTGGTATCACGAAACGGTGGGCAAAGGTGAGGCAGTGATTGTCGACACCTGGTGGCAAACCGAAAACGGAGGATTCCTCTGCAGCACCAAGCCGGCGCTCGATCCCATGAAGCCGGGAAGCGCGGGCCCAGGCATGCCTGGAATCTATCCGGTGATCATTGACGAAAACAACCAGGAAGTCGCGGCTGGATCCGGGAAGGCGGGCAACATCTGCATCCGGAATCCCTGGCCCGGGATCATGCAAACCATTTGGGGCTCTCACGACCGCTTCGTTGCCCAGTACTACGCAAAATACTGCAAGAATCGCAACAGCAAGGATTGGCGTGACTGGCCATATTTTGCGGCGGACGGAGCTGTGCTGGCCGCCGACGGCTATTTCCGCATTCTCGGACGCGTGGATGACGTCATCAACGTAGCCGGGCACCGCCTGGGCACAAAGGAAATCGAGTCTGCGTGTCTGACGGTCTCCGAGGTGGCGGAAGCAGCGGTGGTGCCGGTGGCGGACGAGATCAAGGGCCGTGTGCCGGAAGTCTATATCGCCCTGAAACCCGGTGTTCAGCCGAGCCAGGCGATCATTGACAAAGTCAACAAGGTCATTGAAACCATGATTGGCAAGATTGCCCGTCCGAAGCATGTCCACATCGTTCCGGATATGCCCAAGACCCGTTCCGGCAAGCTCATGCGCCGTGTGCTCGCCGCCCTCTCCAACAACATGAATACTGGCGATATCACTACCCTGGCCAATCCTGACGTGGTGGAGAACATCCGGGAACTGGTTCAGGGCAAAGAGGCGGTGGCGTTGACAGACGGACCGGAGGATCTGAAAAGATTCGGGACCGAGGAGTAAAAGCTGGGAACAATTGAAAGCGAGATCAAGGGCAGACCTCGGGGAAACCCGCAGGTTTGTCCTTGTTTTTTATCCACCCGCACAGGGAACCCCTCGTTGCAAATAGCGCGGAGAAAATCGTGACTCACCAAAGACACGAAGTATCACGAAGGTGTTTCATCTCAAGAATTTCCTTCGTGTACCTTCGTGCCCTTCGTGGTTAACGGTCTTGGCATTTTGCTATAGCGCATATACCGCCGACTCATCATCCCTCTTTTTCGTTTTGAACTGATTCCGTGTATCATGCCGCTACTTCACGATAAACCGGAGAGTGCATGCGGAGACAATCACTGGCTCCGCTGCGTCAGTCGGAGCCCAATGCGGAAAGGCAAAAATTAATGGAGTGGTATTTTTTGTTTTTTTTCGTCTCCGGATTCTGTAGCGTCTTGTGCGAGCTTATCTGGCTGCGGTTGTCGATGGCGCAGTTCGGTGTCACCACCGCGCTCACGTCGATCGTCCTATCGGTCTTTATGGCAGGGCTCGGCGTCGGCTCCTGGCTAGCGGGTGCGCTGGTGCGCCGCTACGAAAGCCGCATCAGCTTTTCTCCGCTCCGCCTCTACGCCGTGCTCGAATTCATGATTGGCTTGTCCGCGCTGGCCGTTCCCGCGGAACTGATCTGGGGCCATCGCCTGCTTGAGTTGTTAGCCGATCGCGCTGCGGTATCGTCGGCCGCCTATTACTTGTTGTCGGGCCTGTGGCTATCGCTGACCATGGTGCCGTGGTGCGCGTGTATGGGGGCGACAATTCCAGTAGCCATGTTCGCAATCCGCAAGAGCCAGCAACAAGGCGATGGCCGCTCCTTCAGCTTTCTCTATCTCGCGAATGTGCTGGGCGCGATGCTCGGTTCGTTCCTTCCACTACTTCTCATCGAGCCCTATGGTTTTCATAAGACCCTTTACATCGGTGCAGCTTTGAATGTGGCCATCGCTGCATCAGCCTTCCTGGTCTCACTTAAATCAAGTAAGGATCAACCGCACGCGCCGACCGCTGCTGCTACCGTGCGTGGTGTCAGCATTGCGATGACAGCCATCGACAATCACCGAACCATTTTGCTCCTGCTCTTCACCACTGGCCTCGCTACCATGGGTATGGAACTGATCTGGATTCGCCTCTTCACACCGTATATCGGACCGGTAGTTTATTCCTTCGGGATGATTTTGGTGGCTTATCTGCTCGCTACATTTGTGGGTTCGCGAGTTTACCGCCGGTGGAGCCGCAAACACAGGCAGGAAAGCCGACTCGCCTGGATCTCTCTGGCACTGCTCGGAATTCTGCCGTTATTGACGGCGGACACGCGGGTCCCGTTGAATCTGGTGGCGAGAGTTTTCCTCGGCGTCATGCCCTTCGCCGCGATGATTGGGTTTCTCACTCCCATGCTTGTCGACCGTTGGTCGGGCGGCGATCCCGATCGCGCCGGTCGCGCCTATGCTGTCAATGTGGTCGGTTGCATTGTCGGTCCGCTGGTTGCCGGATTCCTGCTGCTGCCGCTCGTCGGCGAACGCTGGTCGGTGCTCTTGCTATCGTTGCCATGGTTCGCCATGGCCTTTCGTATTCCGCATGTTTCGGGCGCTCGATCTTTCAGTCGTGCGTTAGCCTACCTCATTGTCGTTCTGGCTTTTTCTGTTTTTCTCGCGACCCAAGATTTCGAAAACCAGTTTCCTTCGCGAAGAGTGCAGCGCGATTCCACCGCAACCGTGATCGCTTACGGAGAAGGCATGCAGCGGCGCCTTCTGGTGAATGGCATGGGGATGACCTCGCTCACTCCCATCACAAAAATGATGGCCCACTTGACCTTGGCCTCTCTCGACCACACGCCCCACAGGGCGTTAGTCATCTGTTTTGGGATGGGCACTACGTTCCGCTCGGTCGAGTCATGGAATATTTCAGGAACGGCGGTCGAACTGGTGCCGAGCGTGCCAAAAATGTTCAGTTATTACCATGCCGACGCCGCCACTGTGCTTTCGTCGCCGCTGGCGCATGTGGTCATCGACGATGGGCGCCGTTTCCTTGAACGCTCGCCCGCCAAGTACGACGCCATCATTCTCGATCCTCCTCCGCCGGTGCAGACGGCGGGTTCGAGCTTGCTCTATTCGCAAGATTTTTATACTGTCGCCAAGGCTAGATTGCAGCCAGGCGGGATTCTGCAGCAATGGCTGCCCGAGGCTGACGATGCGACGCAGGCGGCAGTGGCACGATCGATCAAGAATTCGTTTCCTTATATCCGCGTGTTTCAAGGGATGGACGGCTGGGGCTGGCATTTCCTGGCCAGCGAGCGTCCCATTCCCGTTAGGACCGCTGCCGAGTTAGTGGCGCGCATGCCGCAGGGCGCAATCGAGGACATGATGGAGTGGGGGCCTGCGAAGTCACCAGAAGAGGAGATGCAACTGCTTCTCGCTCACGAATCACCGATTGACGAAATCATCGCGCTCTCCCCGTCAACCGCACCCCTGACCGACGATCGCCCAATCAATGAATACTTTCTTTTGCGCACTCCTTTAGATAAGCTATCGGACCTGGATTAAAAGGCGCTGGAGGTCGCAACCGCAGCGAAATAAAAGAAGAAGCATTTAGCGACCGCGCCTTGCAGACTGTCATCTAAGAGAAACTGGGTGGTGGGGCGTCTCGCTTCGCTTGTCCAATCCCCCTTCCAGGCTGGGAGCGCGGTATGCTTGCTGCACAGAAGGACGCCGTATCTTCAAGTGAGATTTCGCGAAGTGAGGTTTCGCGCGAACTTATGGAGCGCTTCTCCACGGCGAGACGCGAAAGCGACGCGCTCTTCGATCTGGTGCGCGACGAGTCGTTGTATGAACGGCCGATTGCCGAGCGCCATCGCATCATCTTTTATGTAGGGCACCTCGAAGCCTTCGATTGGAACCTGCTCAATGACAATGCCGCCGGTTTCGGGCTAAGGTCAGTAAACCCCGTGCTGGATCGCCTGTTTGCTTTCGGCATCGATCCGGTTGGCGGCGGGTTGCCATCGGACGTGCCCTCGGATTGGCCGACTCTCGGAGTTGTCCGCACGTATGTCAGCGACGTGCGCCGCAATCTCGACGCAACCCTAGACAAGGCGATTCTCGATTCCGACTCGCAAGGGCGAAACGGTTTTCCCCTCACCGCTTTGCTCAACGTAGCCGTCGAGCATCGGTTGATGCATGTCGAAACGTTAGCCTACATGCTCCATCAATTGCCGCTCGACATGAAAGTGCGGCCGAGCGTTATGCAGATCGTGCCGCCATACAAGGCCAGCGGCCCCTTCGGTGCAGCCATGATGCCTGTGTCAGCCGGTCCCGCAACGCTGGGCCTGTCGCGCGACTCCGCGAGTTTTGGTTGGGACAATGAATATGAAGCGCACACTGTCGATGTTCCTGCCTTCGAGATCGATCAATATAAGGTGACCAATCGGCAGTATCTCGAGTTCATCGGAGTCCGCGGCTATGATACGCGGGATCTATGGACAGACGCTGATTGGGACTGGAAGAGCGCTAATGGAATTTCTCATCCAAAGTTCTGGGAGAAGCAGGAGAGATCTTCATCGGATCGAAGCTCGCGCCCCGGCGCATGGCTCTACCGAACGATGTTCGACAGAATTCCATTCGAGGATGCGGAGGTTCTCAACTGGCCGGTTTACGTGAGCCAGGCTGAGGCAGCCGCCTACGCGCGATGGGCAGGGAAGTCGCTTCCCACTGAAGCCGAGTGGCAGCGTGCGGCTTATAGCGCGCCAGACGGAAGCGCAAGGCCGTATCCCTGGGGCACCGAACCGCCTAACGCTAGCCTCGGCAATTTTGATCTGCACCACTGGGATCCGATGCCGGTAGATTCATTTGCGCGGAGCCAGAGCGCGTTCGGCATCCACGATATGTTGGGCAACGGATGGGAGTGGACCTCCACCGCATTTGCACCATCTGCAGGTTTCGAGCCATTCCCGTTTTATCGCGGTTACTCGGCCGATTTTTTTGACGGAAAGCATTTTGTTATGAAGGGTGGTTCGTCGCGCACCGCCTCCTGCATGCTGCGATCCACATTTCGCAATTGGTTTCAGCCGCACTACCAGAATGTGTATGTGGGCTTTCGCTGTGTAAGACGTTGAGGATCGACTAAGGGCTGTGACGGGTCGAGTAAAAGATCGTGCGGATGCTCGCCGCCGATCAAAGGGGATTCATATGCTGGTTCACGCAATCAACAACGCCGCCAATAACGCCACTTATCAATTCCCATCCGGATTCACCTCCGGCTTCGCTGCCGACGTTCGCGCCGGGCTCACGCGTAAACAGAAAGAGCTGCCGTCGAAGTATCTTTACGACGACGTGGGATCGGCGCTCTTTGAGGTGATCAGCCATCTGCCGGAGTACGGGCTTACCCGCGCCGATGAGCGCCTCTTGCAGCGGCATGCGAGCGAGATTGTCGCGCGTCTCGACGCTCCGGTCGCCGTCGCTGAACTGGGCAGTGGCAGCGGTAAAAAGACTCGCTGGATTCTGGAGGCGCTAAGCCGTTGGCAGCGGACGTTCTATTACCCGGTCGAAATCTCCCGTTCCGCCCTGGTCATGTGCGAGCGCGAACTGAGCGATATTGATTCCATCAGCATCGTTGGATTTGAGCGCGAGTATCTGGATGGTCTAGTGGAAGTGGCCGCGCATCGACAGCGGCACCAGCATTTGTTCGTGCTTTTTCTCGGGAGCACCATCGGGAATTTCGATCGTCCCGCAGCCGTGAAATTCCTGGCCGAACTGCGCCGCATTCTCGAACCCGGAGATTCGCTTCTTCTAGGAACCGATCTCGAGAAATCCAGTGCGCAATTGCTGAGCGCTTATGACGATCCAGTCGGCGTGACTGCTGCTTTCAATCTCAATCTCTTGGCGCGCATCAACCGGGAACTTGATGCGGATTTCGATCTGAGTCAATTCGGTCACATCGCAAGAATTAATCGCGAGGCCCGCAGCGTCGAAATGCATCTCCAGTCTAAGCGGCGCCAGACGGTGCACATTCCGGCGTCCGATTTGCGCGTGGATTTCCTGGAAGGAGAAACCATCTGGACGGAGAGCAGCCACAAATACTCGGCGGAGGAAGTCTTCCAGATGGCCAGCACTGCCGGTTTTCGATGCGACGCTCAGTGGATTGACGATCAGTGGCCTTTTGCCGAAAATCTGCTCACTGCGGTGTGAAGCTTATATCGCCCCCATCATCGCGGCTGTTGGGAGTTCCAGATATTAAGACCGCTGCTGTCGTGTCCCGCCACGTCCGCAGATTATTGACGCTGAGCACAATGCAGAATATGTTCGCTGGAATGAAACCGAGTTGCCCAGTCCTGACACCAATGACGCACATGATCAAGCTATTGACTGTTGCCAGCAGCCAGCCTTCCCAGCACCGCCGTCCGACCAGAATTGTAGAAGCGACCGTCAACACACATGAGAGATAATCGAGACGCAACACAGATGAAATACCCCCGTGTAATCATTCTGAGTGAAGTTGGACCGGTTTACTGTGTTCTTGTTTCATTGGTCAGGTAACGAAAGTCATACAACTGCGGAGCGCCAGTTAAGAAAACACAGGAGGCGTCAATGCCACAAGAATGCACGCACCTCGATCAAATAAAAGTAACGGAGACCGACAAGCATGTATGTGAAGACTGCATTAAGACAGGCGACACGTGGGTTCACCTGCGCATGTGCCTCATCTGCGGTCATGCTGCCTGTTGTGACTCCTCGAAGAACAAGCACGCCACCAAACATTTTCACAAAACGAAGCATCCTCTGATGCGTTCCATCGAACCCGGCGAGGCATGGGTCTGGTGCTATGTCGATGAAATCGTGGCGGACGAGCTAGCCGCGTAACGATTTCGCGACCAAAATGTGCTCTCTTGTATCTAACGTGCTTGAGCGTTGCCTCAGACTTGCTATCGGCAGTAATCTTTTTCATTCCGACTGATAGTGAAGGCCGAGCATCCAGGCTACGACCTACCATGCCGAAACCAATTTTGCTGAGCGTCGACGACGACTCCGATGTGTTGCGGGCGATCGAGCGCGACCTGCGTTCGCAATACGGAGCGGAGTATCGCGTCATAGGCAGCGATTCGCCCGAGAGCGCGTTACAACTGCTGAAGCAGCTTAAGGTGCGCAATGACAGCGTTGCCTTGCTTCTGGCCGATCAGCGCATGCCGCGAATGGATGGAGTTGCCTTTTTGCAGGAGGCGACTCAGATTTTCCCCGACGCGAAACGCGCTCTGCTCACAGCCTATGCCGACACGAATGCCGCCATCAGCGCCATCAATCAGGCCAGCATCAATTATTTTTTCCTGAAACCATGGGATCCTCCGACAGAGCATCTCTATCCGCAGCTCAACGACCTTCTCGATGACTGGCAGGCAAACTACCACCCGGCCTTTCAGGGAATCCGCGTTCTTGGCACCAGATGGTCTCCCCGCTCGTATGAACTGCGCGATTTTCTGGCGCGCAATCGCGTTCCCTACCAATGGATTGACGTCGAATATTCCGCCAATGATCCTGAGACGAAGCGCCTGGTTGAGGCTCTCGGGCCCGAGGCCGCTAGTCTGCCGGTCGTGCTTTTTCCTGACGGAACGAAACTTTTGGAGAGCCTGCCGGCCGATGTGGCGCAAAAAGTTGGCTTGCGAACTCGCGCCCAAACTGATTTCTACGATTTGGCAATTGTTGGCGGCGGCCCTGCCGGCCTGGCCGCTGCGGTTTACGGCGCATCGGAAGGCCTGCACACAGTGATGATTGAACGTGAGGCCCCTGGCGGCCAGGCGGGTATGAGTTCGCGGATTGAGAACTATCTCGGGTTTCCTTCAGGTCTCAGTGGCAACGATCTTGCACGTCGCGCCGTGGCGCAGGCGCAACGTTTTGGAGTGGAAATTCTTTCTCCGCAGGAAGCGGTCGGTGTTCGCACAGAAGGTTCGTACCGCATCATCAAGCTCGCCGACAAAAGCGAGCTCTCTTGCCACGCGCTGATGATCGCAAGTGGGGTGCAGTGGCGGAAGCTGGATGCACCCGGAATCGACCGCCTGCAGGGCGCTGGCGTCTACTACGGCGGCGGCGCGACCGAAGCTTTGTCCTGCAAGGGCGAAATGATTTACGTGGTCGGAGGCGCGAATTCTGCCGGCCAGGCAGCCATGAACTTCGCCAAGTATGCCGATCGCGTCGTCATGCTCATCCGCGGCGCGTCTCTTGCCAGCACGATGTCGCAGTATCTAATCACCAGATCAAAGAAACGCCCAATATCCAGTTGTGGCCGCAAGCCAGTATTGTCGAGGCCCACGGAGAAAGTCGTCTTGAAGAAATCTCTGTCCTCTGCTCTGATACCAACAAAGTGGAACGCGTATCGGCGAACGCAATTTTCATTTTTATTGGAGCGCTGCCCCGCACAGACTGGCTCGGAGATCTCGTCGAGCGCGACGAGCGCGGCTTTCTGCTGACGGGACCCGACCTGATTCGCGATGGAAAGCGTCCGAAGGGCTGGGCGCTCGAGCGCGATCCGTTTCTCCTCGAGACAAACATTCCGGGCATCTTTGCCGTCGGTGATGTGCGCCACGGATCGGTAAAGCGAGTCGCATCCGGTGTTGGCGAAGGATCGGTGGCAGTGCAATTCATCCATCAGTATTTGAGCAAGGTATAAATGGCCGATAAATCAGAACTGCTTCGCGTCCCCGCGTTCGCGGATTTGCCCGACGATCAACTGGAATGGTTTCTCAGCCAATCCCAGGAACTTAACTACAAAGCTGGGGACACCTATTTGCGCCAGGGCACTCCTGCGGATTCGATGTTTGTGATTCTTGAGGGGCAGCTTGAAGTCCACGGCGACATGGGCGGCGACAGTGTTTCATTTTCCCTGAAGGCGGGGGACGTTACGGGAACTCTTCCTTATTCGAGGATGACGCACTTTAAGGTGAATGGACGCTCGGTCACGGATAGTCGCGTCTTGCGATTTCCGGCGGCGCTATTTCCAGAACTGGTGCAGAAGATGCCGGAGTTGGCCAAACGGCTGGTGGGCCTGATGGCCGATCGAATCCGCGAAACCACTCGGATCGAACAGCAGCGCGACCGCTTGGCCGCTCTGGGAAAGCTTTCCGCGGGCTTGGCTCACGAGCTGAATAATCCTGCGTCTGCCGCGAAGCGAGCCACCGGCCAATTGCGCGACATTCTGAAGAAAATCAAGAATGCGAGCTTAGAACTTGGCCGTCGCGATCTCACTGCAGCGCAGAGAGCAGAAATCGAAAAATTGGAAACATCATTCATTCAGCACGACGAGCCTCCTCCTGATCCCTTGACGGCCAGCGATCTGGAAGAACAGGTTGATTCTTTGTTGCGCAGTCACGGGCTAAACGACTTGTGGCAACTGGCGGCTGATCTGGCCAAGAAGAACATCAAGCCGGAAGCGTTGGAATCACTATTTGCGGCCCTCGATGCCGATACTGCCCGTGCCGCTCTGGTGCGGATTGCCGCCTCCGTCGAGATTGCGAACCTGCTGAACGAGATCGAGAGTAGCACATCCCGAATCTCAGACCTGGTCTGTGCGATCAAGGAATACACGCACATGGATCAAGCTCCGGTGCAAAATGTCGACATCGTGAAAAGCCTGGAAACTACGCTCACCATCCTCAACCATAAGCTTAAACGCGGAGTGACGGTGCAGCGCGATTATGCGCGCACACCGTTCCTGGTGAATTCATTTGGAAGCGAACTCAACCAGGTCTGGACCAACATTATTGATAACGCTGTCGACGCCATGGGCGGCAAAGGCGAGCTGCGAGTTCGAACCTATCGCGATGATCATTGCGTGGTCGTGGAGATTGGCGACAACGGTCCCGGAATCTCACCCGAGGTCCAGTCGCACATCTTCGAACCATTCTTCACCACCAAAGGAGTCGGCGAGGGAACAGGCCTGGGCCTCGACACGGTGCAGCGCATCGTGAAAAAACACAGAGGGAATATCCAGGTCACTTCGGGGCCCGGCGACACGCGTTTTCAGGTCTGGTTGCCGCTGTCGGAAGCCTCAAGCTAAGGTGCTGAGTTGCTAGGGCAACAGGCCCAATACCCCCACGCCGCTCGTCGTGCCCACATATACTTTGCCGTTGGCAATCATCGGCGTGATGAATTTATTCCCATCGCCGAAGTTGTCACGCCCGCCTGCTGCCTGATTCGAGTTATATAACTCCACAGAGAGGTTGTTACCACTGAAAGCATGCAGCACCGCAGGCGAAGTATTTTCTGTGGCCCATAAAATCAAATTGGCTTCCGAACTGCCCGAGATACTAGGCGTAGCGCCCGGATAGCCGAACTGGGTGCCCGTCGCCGAAGACGGCGTGATATTCAGTAGTCCGCTGCCGTTGAAAGAAAAAGCCTTAATCGCGTCCCCTACAGCGCCGTAATAAATTCGCTTGCCATCAAATGCCGGCGCCGAATACACCGATCCCGCCAGCGCTCCCGTTACTTCCTGATAAATCTGACTATTATTGTTCGGGTTAAACTTCCCCATGTTTGCCCGATTCGCGAGATAGATGTTCGAGTCCTTGCCCGCGCCCACAACCAGTTCGTGGAGGACGCCGCTAGAGTCTTTGAAATTCGGAACGATCATCGCGCCGCCCGATCCCAAGTCTTCATCCGCATCCGACTCACTCACCGTGTTGTACATATTAAAGTAGTCGGAGACAGCCAGTTGTCCCTTCTTGGTTGATACCTTCATAATGGCATTCCCATAATCCCCATTCGCAGGGAAGCCTTTATCGTTGAGCGAAGTATCAAACGTTCCATTGGCATCGAGAAAATAAATGTTTCCGCTTGAGTCAGCAGCCGGACCTGCCCCAGCACCCCATATGGCACCTTCATTGCCATTCGGAGTTACATTGAGTACCGACCGCTGCGCCAGCGTTCCTTCGTTGTAACTGATGATCCAGCCGGTATAAGGTCGATCGTCGCAGTGAGAAGCCCACGTCGTATAAACGATATGGTTGACGAGTAACAACGCTGCCCGCTCCTTATACTGCTTGGGGTCGAAAACCACGTAGCCATTCTGGCTGTTATCGCCCGACCCCGGGTACTGGGCAATGATCTCCACCGGTCCGCCAAACTCTTCCGCTCCTGTTGTAATGTCGAGCGCGTGCAGGCGCTGATGATAGTTAGAGCTGGAATCCTTACTCATAGCTACGACGTAGATAGTTCCGTGCGGCCCTTCGCTAAGATCAATGACAGGAGTGGACGTAACTCCTATCTCCGGAGTAACCTGCGAGCACCCTCGGTTATCCGAGGGAACTTCGCCACTCGCGAGCATAGTTACTTGCCAGAGATTATTTCCGTTATCCGCATCAAAGCCATACACCGTGTCGTTTTCTGTCGCCACAAATAGCACGTTGTGCGTGCCGTTTCCCGGGATGCCGATATTCGGCGCATATAGAGGTTCTGCATCCACCAGTCCGTCTGTCGGGATCATGAAAAGTTTCCCAAACGTTGTGGAATTTACGTTTTTGAGCGTGAGCGTGCTCTCGATCGGGTTTCTTCCCGTCCGCAGGTTGTCGTTGTGATAAGTAAGCACGCCCCTAAAGGCCAGCGCAGCTCCCACTAATGCTTCGTAGCGGAAGACCAGAATCGATACGATCAGCAGGGCAATAGAAAGTAGAAGGACTCGCAGGGGGAGAGCTCGTTTCATCACGCACCTCGGGGAGCTGTGATCCGGAACATTAGTTCCGGATTTTGAATTAGTTGGCTAGATGCCAGAACGAAGGCGCGCTCAACAAGTTTACTCTAAACTCCAGAGAAAGGATCGACCGTGTACTCGTCCAGTAGATGGG
>PMUN01000296.1 GCA_003166875.1 Bryobacterales bacterium
GCTTCACCAGCGGTTCGGCCCATAACTACCCAGCCCTGCAGCATCAACAGGTCGAATATAAAAAAGAGCAGCCTGCGCACTCCTTAACGAAGTGCGTTCTTTTCGACCTCAAGCCATTTCTCCGCCAGTTTGACGGGATCACTCGATAGGTCGATCGGGGTGCTCTCCTGCTCCCTGCCCTCGACGAGGAAAACCCCGAGCACGCCAGTCGTCGTAGGACGCAATTCCAGTCTCTTAGCGCCGGTTTCCAGACGGAAAATGGAATCCACCCAAACTGCCCGCACCAGGATTCGTCTGGGGTGACCAATGTCTCGACAAGCGGTCAGCAGACCATTTAGGAATGGTCCGTTGCGCAGGGCGTCGGCGTGCGGCGCGATTTCGAGTGCCGCCGATCGGGCGGCTTCTCGCGCGGCTGCTTCGCGCGCGAGCGCTTTGGGGTCTCTTTCGTCCCGTGATTCGAGCGCCTTGAGATTGCTTTCCAGGTTGTCGAGGAAGCTCATACTTCCTAGGATAGCGATGTCTCGCGGAAGACCAGCTGATCGTATATTATTCGCTTCGCTGCTCGAACTGATTGAACTGGAAGAACCGATGTAATGGCCGGGGCGGTGAGGTGCGAGTCATTTATTCCGTCTCACAATCCCAAAGATCTCCTCAGGCCGCTTCTTCATCAATTGCTCATTCGGACTCTTCGCACCGCCCGCAAGCCACGATTCCACCTTTGCCATCGACAGCTCATGCCGCGTCGCCGGCCCCGGGGCTGAGAGTCCATCAATCCGGATCGTCTAAACTCGGCCACCCCGAACGCCGTTGCCGGCAATTCATCGGATGGTTCGTGGGAATCTTTTGGATGAGCAAACGGAAGCTTTGGCCGCCGAAACCTGGATCCGAATTCTAGTCGGTTCGTCGAGTCAGGCCCATACTCGGGTGTCATTTCCAATAATCTGCAATACACGCCATAGCTTTTCGTCATCGGCGCTGGCAGCGTATTTCGGTAAGCCGTCCTTAAGCTGTGTTTCATACTCCTGTGGATAGGCTTCACCGACAGCGATCAGCGCCCTCACAACGTTCTCCGGCACAGTCGCAAGGTCCGCATCTGGCTGCAGAATAACTTCTTTTGCGAGGATCGTCACGAGTTTACCGATGAGCGATTGCCTGAGATGACCCAGATATCGGCTGGATAGGAATGTCCGCACGTGATCTTGAGACGTCGGAAATGAAGGTTGAAGAAGGTCCGCTTTGAGGCGTCCAAAAGCAGCCTTCCCCTGCACTGGCGGGTTTTGAAGCACTGCTTTAAGGGACTGGACTATATGAGCGCGGACCTGTTCTGGCAGAGGGTTGAAAAGCGTACTCTCTCTGGTAAAAGCGGGGTGGGCGCATAGGTTTCTGTCGTTCTTCAGCCGTTCGAGCGCCTCCTGCTCAACTTGGTCAATTATTTCGAATGGATCGCGCGCAAGATCGAGAAGCTTACCTTCGATTGACTGAAGTTGAGTAACGTTGTTTGTGGCGATAGCCTGATCGAGATCAATTGTGAATTGGATGGCCGCGCCCTCTCCCTGTTCTCCCAGCTCTCGGTATTTCGTCATGAGGTCGTACGCTACTGCAGTCCAGGTTAAAATGACGGCAGCCCGGTTGAGTCCGGAACGATAGGCGTGAACTGCTTCACTTATATACTGCCGTGTGTTTTTATTATGGACGGTGAGCACCAGTTCATCAAGATCCGTGAGCGTAAAAGGAGTCATATTCGTCAGTCCGTAGTCGTCGTAATGTGAAACGCATTCGAATTGCGCAGCAAGACAATCGCATTTCTACATCTGCCAGTTGTTCCTCCAAAGATACAACAGCGCCAAGTCTGGTTTCCAATCGAGTGGTCGCGAACTTGAAACAGCTATTCCGACGCTGACTCACGGGAGTTGGGCCGCTCCGACCAGCTACACTGAAATGGAGATTGCCTCTCCCTCAGTTCACACCCGCCAGCCCCACGCTCCGGCCCAGCGCGTTCGACCATGACGATTTCATCTTCGAGCTGAAGATGGACGGATTCCGAGCACTCGCCCATGTGGGCCTGGACGAAACGCGGCTGGTGTCTGGCAAAGGGAACATCTACAATTTTTTTCCTGGCTTATGTGCAGCCATCCACGCCAACCTGGGCCGCGATGCCGTGCTCGATGGTGAGATCGTGATCCTCGATTCAGAGGGCCGTCCACAGTTCTATGAGCTGCTCCGACGCCGTGGACGCGGAGAGTCGGTGTTCTACGTCTTCGATCTCCTCTGGCTGGATGGCCAGGACCTCCGGGCCCGTCCTTTGATAGAACGAAAGCGCCTGCTCTGGTCCATCATCCCCGAGCAACCATGCGTCCTTCTCTACGCCAGCCACATCGAGCGGAGCGGCCTAGAGCTCTTTCGCCTGACCTGCGAGCAGGACTTAGAAGGAATCGTCGCCAAGCTGAAGCACGGGCGCTACGGCGAGGGATGGTTCAAGATACGCAATCCGGTCTATTCGCAGTATGAAGGCCGGCGTGAGTTGTTCGAAAAGAGGTACGCTACACGGAAGTAGGGCAGCGATGGAGGCTTCATGAATTTTGAAATGTCGGATGACGACCTCGAACTCGTGATCAGGGCCCTGGAGCATTACTACGCGTACAAGGTCGCCAGCAAGAGCGAGGACCAGCGCTACAAAGAACTGGCCGATCGCCTAAAGCGGAAGCCCACGGAGCGGGTTGGAGTCGCCGAAGCCCGGCAGGAGCGCGGCAAGAAACGTCGCGCCTGACAACGAATAGCCGCAGTGAGCCGCGTGCGGGCACACGGATAGCATCATCAATGAGTCTATGAAGGAACTCCTCACCAAGAAATTCTGGCGGGACGTCAAAAAAACATTTGACGAAGCGCGCGAAGAGTCACCCAACAGCGGGGATTCACCGGCTGCTTCTCCCGCAAGTGCGAAGTCCAAGAGCAGTGAAGCGGGGGAGGTTCCACCGCCACCGGAAGCAACCCAGCCGAAAAATTGAACGATAGACATCCGCTGCCCTCACAGGCCCAGTTCCGAGAAACGCGCGGGCATGTTCGTCCAAGTGAGGCCCATACGTTTACGCTTGAGCTGAATGACTATTAGTGAGATCGCGTGGCAACGAGACGGCATACTGTCTCAACGGACTTCCCTCCGCCCGTAGTAAAGCTCACGGTAGCAGGCGATACAGGGCCGTGCACGACGACATAGCGGGTCGTTGTGAACGCAGCGGTGGCGGCGGCGAAGGACCGCATAGAAAGCAATGCAGGCGATCACCGCAGACAGCAGAACAAGGACGATGTGCAAAGGCACAGCGTACTGCTTCCTTCCAGCATACGCTCTCGGCCGCAATACCCTCGCCGCACCTGAACCGTGGGGTTAAGCTGCATTTTCGATTTGTGGCTAGCGTCCTGAATGGCTTTCCTTAAGGCTGCAATACAACACTGTAGCCCCCGGGCATTTACGCCGCCGCCGCTTTTCTCCGTATTGATTGTGTTCGTGCTCATCGTGTTTCTCCTGACCGGGTTGCGGTCGTCACATCGATCACTCAGGTCCGGAGAAATCGCAACCAGAATCTTCGGCGATTAGGCACAAGCGGCATCCCGCCAATGTTGATCAAACCACTTGGCGGACACTGGTCCCTTTTTATGTACCAGACAAAACCTTTGCAGCCGCGCGCCAATCAATTTTAGCTTGGAGCCTGCAATCGGTCAAAACTCCGGATCGCCGCCGTCTCGTCTTCGAATGTCTGCAACACGGAATCGATCTTGGTCACGTTCAGCACTTGCTTTACCGATGCGTCGGGATGCAGCAACTTCAAAGCGCCCGAGTTCTTGACGGCGTGACAATAACAGTTCATGAGTACGCCCAAACCTGTGCTGTCGATGCGGCTGACTTTGCTCAGATCGATCAGTACCTTAGTATCTTTTTCCACGCGAATGGCTTTGGTAAGTTCGGCCAATTCGAGTGATGCCGCCAGCAGTTGGCTTGATTCCGTGAATCGAATCACCGTAACATCATTCTCCTGTCTGCGTTCAATGACAGGTGCGGCCAGCCCGCGAATCAACAATTCGGTCCCGCGCACCTCTTCATAGCATTCATTGCATTCCAGATAATGGCTCTCCAGCGCGTCCACCAGGTCCGCGCTCAGCCGGCGGTAAAGATACTTAGTGGCGAGTTGTTCCCGAAAAACCACGTCGCGGTGAAGACCCAGGTCCATATGACTAGGTGACCTCAGAGGCCCCGATGTTTCGTTTGCTCCAAATAAATATTGCGAAATCTTTCCTTAGCCCGGCACAGTACTACGCGAAAATTCTCATCTGTCATCCCGGTTACTTTCAGAATCTCTTCCTTTGATTTTTCGTCGAGATAGTAGGCCCGCAGGATCCGGCGGTCCCGTGGGGAAAGCTGTTCCAAGCCGCTTGCGATCGCCTCGCGCATCTCGAATAGATCCGCGTCCTGCAATCCCTTCCCGGCCGGTTCGGGAACGGTTTCGGGCATTCGTTCGTCGCGCTGCGCCCGGCGGCGGTATTCGGAAATTACATTACGGCAGATACCATTCAGGAATGCGCCAGGCGCCGCCGTATTCCGAACCTTATCGTCTTTCGCCGCTACGAAAAAGCGTGTTAAAGTTTCCTGAACGATGTCGTCGACATCCGGGCACAGAAACCCTACCTCATAGCAAACTTTGAAGCGTACTCTGGGCCGAAGCTGTTCTATATCCTCGTCAGAAAACTGCATGTCCAGGAACGGAACAAGATTGTAACATGCCTTTCAGTGGGGTTGCGGGCGCTTGCTGGTCTTCTGTAATATGAGTAGCCACATCCACGGCCGCCAAACATCATGAAGATCGAAGCCACCCAATTTGAAAAAGCGATTGTGCTGAAGGTCAGCGGCCGCATGGACGCCGAGAACGCGGGCGAATTCGACAAGGCCTGTGAGTTATGGATTTCCCAGGGCTTCAAACATCTGATTGCCGACCTGGCCGATTTGCAGTACGTCAGCAGTATGGGGCTGCGCTCGTTCCTGGCGGCCGCCCAAAGATTAAAATCCGTGTCCGGTTCCCTGATGATCTGCGGGCTGAGGGGCTTACCACGGCAAGTTTTTGAAATGACTAAACTTGATAGCCTGTTTCCCATTTACGAAACGGCCCCACAGGCACTCGCCGCGCTCTGATGGCCTCCCCGTTCGAACGGCTCTCGCTTCCAGCTCGAGTAGAGTCCGTGCGCCTGTTTCATCAATTCGTCCGAAGGGGAGCGGAAGCTGCTGGCCTGGATTCGCCCGATATGAATAAGCTGGATCTGGTCCTGGAAGAGATTCTGGTAAACATTGCCCGCTACGCTTACCAGGGCGGCGCGGGAGATGTCCAGGTGGCTTATTCCGCTGAGGCCGGTTCGCTCCTCGTAGAGGTTACCGATGCCGGCCGCAGCTTTAACCCTTTGGATTCAGCCCCGCCCGACCTGGCACTGGGATTGGCTGACCGTCCCATTGGTGGCCTGGGGGTCCTGTTGGTTAAGCAAATCGTTGGATCGCTTAGTTATCGTCGCCAGGACGGCCAAAACAAGCTGTCCTTCCGGTTTCCAGGCCCTGGAACTATTAGTACTTGAAATAAGCTTTTTTTTGAGACTTGCAACATCTAGCCTAATTGCGTCACTCTATAACAACCGACCCGTTTGCGAAACCATCCGGGCGGAAAAGGAGAAAAAGCCAGATGACAACGTTGCGGAAGCTGAGATTTCCCATCCTGATTGGGAGCGGCATCCTTGCGGCAGCCGGCCTGATTTACTTTGCGAACGGTCGCATAAATTCCGATAAGACCCAAGGCGCTATCGGCAAGCGGGATGTTTACCGCGACGGCCAGGTAGATGCGGCCAGCGTGGGGGCAACTCCCGGCGCCGCTCCGGTAGCCATGCAAGCGATCCTGGACAGCAAAGAGTTCAAATCGTTGGCGAAGAACCAGGCTTTCCAGAGCCTAATGGCCAGCCATGAATTCCAGGCTGTGGCCAAGGATCAGGCCTTCGTGTCGCTGCTCTCCAGCTCCGATTTTCGGCAGATGGCCCAGAGTTCCGCGTTCACGCAATTGCTGCAGAGTGAGTCGTTCCGCAGGGCGCTGGCTCAGTCCAACGTGAGGGAGCTGAATGCCCAATCGCATCAGGAAACCAATAAACAGGAGCTGGGAAGGTTCGACATGAGCTTCGCGGCCGTCAGGCAGGATGCCAACTTCCAGGTCCTGGAGCGCAACCAGGCGTTCGTCAATCTGACGCAAAATATGATGTTCCGGTCTATCGTACGGAATGAGGCTTTCGTGAACCTGGTTGCAGGATCCACATTCCAAGCCATGATGAGGGACAACGCTTTTCGAGGCCTGATTTCGCAGTCCCAGTTCCAGAGTGCGCTGCTGAGCGGTAGTTCCGCCAACCTGATATTTCGAGCCGGCGCTGGTGGCGGCGGCGGCAACCGTTGAGCAGGGTTACAAAACGCTTTAGAATTCCCGGAGTCCCGCGTTGCATCGCGGGACTCCTTCTTTTATTGGCGCCTTGCTTTGCAGCCCACCCACGTATCTACATCCAATCCTCGGAACATATCGAAGTTCTCTATTACAGTCCTTCGCATGAATATCTGGTCACCCATCTCATTCGCTCCTACGAAAACGCGCTGAACTTCGAACGCAACCTCTTCCACTTCACGCCTTCCCGCAAAGTCAGCGTTCTGATCGAGGATTTTGGCGACTATGGCCACGGCGCTGCCGGAACCGTACCCTCGAACTTCATCAGCGTGGGTATCGCTCCTTTCAGCTACACCTACGAAACTTTACCCGCGAACGAGCGCATGACCTGGATCATGAATCATGAGTCCATTCATATTGTGATGGGCGACAACGCCAACAACATCGACCGCCGTTTTCGATCGTTATTCTTCGGCAAGGTGGCGCCTACCGACGAAGAGCCCGTCTCCATGCTGTACAGCTCCTTGACCAGCCCCCGCCATTATTCCACACGCTGGTTTCACGAAGGCATCGCAGCTTTTATGGAAACCTGGATGTCGGGAGGTCTGGGGCGCGCCATGGGCGGATACGACGAAATGGTGTTCCGCGCCATGGTTCGCGACGATGCCCGCATCTACGATGTCGTCGGCCTGGAATCCGAAGGGACGTCCGCCGATTTTCAAACCGGCGCGAATTCATATCTCTACGGAACGCGCTTCATGACCTGGCTGTGCTACACGTATGGTCCCGGCAAATTGCTGGAGTGGGTCACACGCGGCGAAAACACCAAACGCTATTTTGGATCGCGCTTCTCGCAGGTCTACGGCATGGGCATGGCAGAGGCCTGGAAAAAGTGGATCGCCGGCGAACGAACCTGGCAGGAAGCCAATCTCAAAGAGATTCGCAAGTATCCGGTCACCCAGCCGCAGCGGCTATCGTCGAAATCGCTCGGGTCTGTTTCGCGCGCTTATTACGATTCCAGGCTGAACGTGATCTATGCCGGCATTCGATACCCCGCGCACATGGCGAGTATAGCCGCGGTTCACCTGGATACAGGAAATATCGAGGAGCTGAAAGACATCAAGGGACCGGCGCTTTACTACGTGACATCTTTAGCCTGGGACGCCCGCGGCAGAAAACTGTATTACACCACCGACAACAACGACTGGCGCGACTTGATCGTCTATGACGTTGATACGCACCACTCCCAGCGTCTGCTGAAGGATTTCCGCACAGGAGATTTAGCTTTCGATTCTGAGGACAGCTCACTGTGGGGTGTCCGTCACGAGAACGGCTTATCCACGCTGGTAGAGATCCCCTCACCTTATAGCGAATTCAAAACCCGTCATGAATTCGACTACGGCATCGACATCTTCGACATCGATGTTTCCCCCGACGGTCAATACCTCACCGGCGCCATCACCGATCTGAGCGGGCGCCAGAAATTGGTCCGCTTCAAAATCGATCAACTGCGCAAAGGTGAAGCGACCTTCGAAGTCCTCTATGACTTCGAATACAACACGCCGGGGAATTTCGTATTCTCCGCGGACGGACATTATATGTACGGCTCGTCCTACTACACCGGCGCGTCCAACCTTTTGCGCTACGATTTCTCGACCAAGAAGATGGAACCGATCAGCAACGCCGAAACCGGCCTGTTCCGGCCTCTGCCCCTTCCCGACGGATCTTTGATTGCTTTCGAATACACCAGCAAGGGATTCGTCCCAGGGCGTGTTCCCACCCAGCCGCTGGAAGATGTCAGCGCGGTAGAGTATTTTGGGATGGCCACGCTCAAAAAATATCCGGAACTGAAATCCTGGAAACTGCCGCCGCCATCCACCATCAGCTCCGAGAATCTCATTACCCGCGCGGGCGAATACAAGCCGTTGCAGAACGTGCAGTTGATTTCGGCCTATCCCATCGTCGAAGGCTTCGAGAATACGGTAGCGGCAGGAATGCGCGCTGAATTCTCCGATCGGCTGCGCCTGGCGGGCATCAATGTGGATGCCAGCTATTCTCTCGATCCGAATCTGGCCGCGGGCGCCCGCGCACACGCATCCTTTGACGCCCACTTGTGGGACTGGAAGCTCACCGGCTATTACAACTACGCCGATTTCTACGACCTTTTCGGTCCAACTCAGTTGAGCCGCAAAGGCGAATCGTTAAAACTGGCGCATTCGAAGTTTTTGCTCTACGACACGCCGCGCACCCTGTCTTTCGATTGGAACGTAGCCGGCTACGTGGGGCTGGATCGTTTGCCCGAGTATCAAAACGTAACCACCTTCGTTCACAATTTGTTTGAAGCCAATGCTCTACTGAAATACGCGAATGTCAGCCGCGCCCAAGGCGCCGTGGATGACGAACAGGGAACGAAGTGGGGCATTTATTCGCGCATCTACTATGCCGATAACGCATTTCCTCGCTTGTGGGCCAACTACGATCACGGATTCCTGCTGCCGAAGAACAGCGCGTTGTGGCTGCGCGCCTCGGCCGGCAAGTCCTTCGGCGATTTCAACAGCCCATTTTCCAGCTTCTACTTCGGAGCCTTCGGCAATAACTACATCGACCACCAAGAAGTGGATCGCTATCGCGATTACTACAGCTTCCCCGGTGTCGGAATCGATCAGATCGCGGCGCGCAGCTTCGGCAAGTTTCTAGCGGAGTACAACCTGCCGCCCAAGAGATTTCGAGACTTTGGCGCCACCTGGTGCTACGTGAATTGGGCGCGACTCAGTCTGTTCTCCTCGGGGCTCTTCACAAACTTCACCAGCGTGCCTAGCCGTGATTACTACGGGAATGTGGGAACGCAGCTGGATATCCGCGTGGTCCTTTTTAGCTATTTGAACACCACGCTTTCGGGCGGCTATGCGGCGGCAACCGATAAAACCGGTCACGTTTCGACCGAATATATGGTCTCTCTGCGGGTTCTCTGATGTTGCCCGCCTCGATTCGATTGGCTCTTATCCAAGCTGGTCTGAGCATACTTCCAGTAATTCTCTTCTTGTTCGCTCTGGAACTGATCGACACTTACAAACTGCTCGCTCTTCGCCGCGTGCTCCGCAGCGTTGCGGTTGGATGCGGCGTCGCGATAGTTTGCTACGGTCTCAACACGGCGATTTACAAGCTTGGCATGGTCTCGCCGGCGCTGTGGGCACGCTCGGGAGCGCCCGTGATCGAAGAAATCGCCAAGGCGCTGTATGTCGCCTGGCTGCTGCGCTCGAACCGGGTAGGTTTCATGGTGGACACGGCCATTTCCGGATTCGCCGTGGGAGCCGGCTTTGCAGTTCTGGAGAACCTGACGTACCTCCCGGATCTCAACGCCACGGGCCTGGTAACCAGTGCTATCCGGGGTTTGGGAACGGCCATGATGCATGGCGGAACGACAGCGATCTTCGGAACCGTATCCGCCAATCTGGCCGAGATCCGAAGTTCGCGATCGCCGTTGGTGTACCTACCCGGACTGGCGATTGCCGTTATCATCCACGGCCTTTACAACCAGCCGTTCTTGCGCCCGGTCACGTCCGCGGTAGTAGTTCTGCTGACTCTGCCGGCCGGCATTGCGTTTATCTTCTGGCGCAGCGAAGCAGCCCTCGAAAAATGGCTGGGCACAAAGCTGGATAAAGACATCGATCTTCTTCAGATGATCACCAGCGGAACGTTTAGCTCCTCGCGCGCCGGATCCTACCTGCGTTCGCTTGAGAGCACCTTCGCGCCGGAAGTCCTGGGAGATATGCTTTGCTACGTGCAACTTTCGCTCGAGCTGAGCGCTCGGGCCAAGGGAGACCTGCTGCGCCGCGAGATGGGTTTCCCCGTCGTGAGCGACCCTGAATTGCCCGGCCAGCTTCGGGAGTTGACTTGGCTGGAATCACGGATCGGTCGTGCCGGAAAGCTGGCTCTCTCGCCCCTGACCGGCCAAAGCCGGCATGATCTCTGGGAACTTCAGCAACTCTCCGAAAGCTAGCCACGGTGACGCGAATGTGGCGCACGGACTCCCCATGCCGCCGTTCACGAGATCGATTCACAACAATTGGCTCAGCATGTCATTTTGTCGGATACATAAAAAAGGGCCCCAACCCGCCAACCGATGTCTGCATGATGTGGCCTCAGCATGATCGTTGAACAATTGACTTGCTGTTTCTCCCGACCGGAGCGATGAATGGTCACGACCGCAGCCCGGTCACAGGAGAAACGAGAATGAACACCACGACTGAATCGGAAAGAACCCATCGGCACCTGAAGTTCCGCAGCCGAAGACTTTTCACCTGGGTGTTCCGCGCGAGCCCCGGGTTGATGACCTCCTGGGACCAGTTCGAATCCATGTTGGGCCCCCAGAAACATTAAGGAATCTTGAGAGAAAAAGTTTGAAAACCGTATTTTTGGGGAGCCAAGACTTCGAAGTTCGAACTGATGCTGACGTTTTGTTGACAGCATCGACCCGCTTGCCCGGTAGCTTTTATCCCCAACATTCCGAAGATCTTCGGTGTTCACGTGTCTCTCCGGTTTCAACCGAGAGACCTGAGCGCATACTGCCGGACCGTTCCTGTTGGGCGCTCTCGCCCCGATTTTCTCCGTTTTCTCTTATTGACAGGTCGCGTTTGTTGACAGGGGGGTTAAGCTTGGGGTGGCAGCAATTCTGTTCGAAATGCGGGTACCCATCTGATTCACTAACCCAGATCAGGGTACAGCCCGGCTGAAGTGTGAGCCTCTCCGTCGCGCCGAGCCGCCGCGGGGGCCGGTCCGCGATCTGCTGTTGAGAGCCGGCATCAGCGGTTTCCTTTTCCAACGAATTGCAGGATTTTCCCTTCTATTTCCAGGATTATCCACCGTGGTGTAAAGTGGTGAGTCATGAAGACCCGCAGTACACCATGCCTCCGCGCGTCATTCAACTTCCCGTATGGCATTGACCAGAATCTCCAAGAATTAGCCACACAAAAAAAAGCATCTCTGCCGTGGTTTGTACAAGAAGCGGGGGAAAGGTACGTTGCTGAGGCAAAGGTAGAGGTCCGGAAAGAGCCCGGACAAACTGTCCGCACTTCCAAATGACCAAGAAGACCAGGATGACACCTCTCGTCATAGCAGCCGCTATAGCCGCCGTGCCATTCGTTTTCTGGTTCTTATGGCGACGGACAAGACCCCGTCCAGTCAAAGGGAATGCGGCGCCCGTCCCGGCAAGGAGCGCTTCGGTGGTGGTCCCCGCCGATACCGCGCCACTCGAAGTCCCATGTCTTCCAGATAGTTCACTGCCGGTTGAGGATCCGCCGACGGCGCTCTGGGCCGTTTGCACAGCTCAATCTCGTGGAGAGACGATTACTTTTCCCTCACAAATCGAGCCCACGATATTCAACCCCGCGCGTTCCGAAGATAATCCGCCTGAGGTTGAGGCAGACGAGGCGTCCGCTATGCCGGACGAGAAACAGTCGGTTACAGTTGTTGCGCGGGCCGGGTCTCAAAGTGAGGCGGAGAATTCAACTTTAGGGGTTCGCAACGCAACAATCGAGCTGTTGCCACTCTTGGAGGTTGCCTCCCTGATTGAGACTGAAGAACTGACGCGCGGCGGAAGAAGAAGAGCTAGCAGCGTCACCGGCAGTTGTGGCAGCAGGGCCTCAGAGCGCAGAAATTGGGAGACAGCAGAATGACCCACTTGAACCGTCTTCGCAAAATGCAGACGGTGTTCCGTCGCTGCCATCAACAGAAATACCCTTGGCCGGGACCGCGCCCGGCAACGATATGCAAGCCGGTCACACCGCCCCTGAGACGGCAGCCGCTCTAGCCGTGTTGCCTCCACCTGATGCGGAAGGTGCGGAAGCGGAGCTTCCTCACGGCGCGGAGGAATCCCATGAGGAAGACACCAGGGAGGCATCCCATATCTACCGTCCACCGCCGCAAAAACCGACGCGGCAAACAACTGTCAGGCCGGTTCCTCAAACACCCACGCGCCCGGTTTCCGATTTGGCTCTCGACATTCGTGTCCGCCTGACGTTTGACCGCTCGGGGTATTGCGAGGTCCGGCTTCTGCCCGAACGCACGGCAGAATTGGACACCGAGGTAGACGTGAAGAGCGGAGGAGCCCCGCTGCATCTGGTGGCACAGGAGGAATGGTATGAGGACCTTTCGTTCGAGAATATAGGGGAACGCTTATTGCGTGGGCTTGAACTAAAAGGGCTTCTTGCAGACGATCGCCGAGTCCGGTGGCTTCTAACAGGGCAGGAAATCTATGTGCTCGCAAGCCATCCGCGCGCCAGCGGTTTTGTCTCCGCAACCCAGCTTGTTTTGGGCCGTTCTCACGTTGTGCTGTGCGCGGCCGGATTACTTCCGCAAGTCGAAGCGATACTGAATGCATCCGGGTGCAGGGGATACACGAAACTGGACGAAGCGCACGGAGTTCCATCCGGTTGGGTTGGGCTTCGCGGCGTGGCGCCCACTACGGCCGTGCCGCTGGAGCCAGGCAGCGACCCGTTTTACCCGATTAAGCCGGCACTGGACATTGAAATCGAACTTGAAGGCGGCGTGTGTTGCGCAACTCGATTTGGCTGGCGGGATTCCCCCAAAATCAGGTTGCTTGGAGACGCAAGAGGGCCGGTGAGAGTCCTGATCGACGAAAAAGATGCCATCCGGGCGGCTGATGGCTCTTTGACTGTGGAGGGCTGCGACTTACCGGGACAACACTTCGTTTACTGCGAAGGCCTGTCCTGTTCCCGCTCTTATTCGATTGAGGAGCCGCCGGACGCTTGGGAGGAATGGCCAGCCTACCGCTTCGGTCACGCTGAAATCTGCGGGCCCTTGGTTCATCTTCGTCCTGAAGCGGCTGGCAGGCGGATCTTTAGCGTTCCGATGTCAAATCCGCTTCTCCTTGGTGCTGAACCTGGTCAAATCTTCCGCTGTTCGTCTCGAAGGGTTGCAAACTGGAAAGGGTTCGTGCCGTTCGACGTCGTGTGGGCGCTCCCGAACCAACCGTATATTTGCGACAAGAAAACGGCGAGTATTCGTCAGTTCGCGAACGCTCCGCTTACGCCTCCCCAGAGCCCCAAGAAGCCTGTACTTTCTTGGTGCGCGGCGATCCTCGAAGCATCGGCAAAGGGGCTTCGGATTGAAAATGGCTTTCCCGATGGGACGGTTCTCTGGAACGAGTATAAAAAGGCGGCCCGGAACATACGGAGGGCCGCGCGGTGACGCCAAACGAACTTCTCTTATGGCTTTCGGCGCGGAAGGCGGGCTCCTGGTCACAATTCCGGGGAGCGGTGGAAACACTCGATTTGGCGAATAGCTCTGCGGAGGGCGAGGAAGACGCCGGGCTGCCAATCCATCAACGGGTCCGCTTGAATCTGGAACGGCTCGGTCATATTGAATTTGGTGCAGCCGACAGCGAAGAGGGCTGGCGGGTAGTGCCTCCTACCTTGGCGCTCTTGCAATACAATGGCCGGGTTACTGGCATTTTGTGCGGAGCACGAACCCTCCCTCTTTTAGAGAGAATTGAACGGGCGGCGAACGAATTGCCGTTCGAACGCGTGCCGCACCCGGATTGCCCGGACATTCTGCGTATGCACGCGCCAAGCGCCCAAATCCTCATCGACATGGCTCAACGCGAGGGTATCTTCTGCCAAGCCGATGCCCCTACGGCTTTGCTCTCCCACCTCCCGTCCATTGATTCCGCTAAAAGCTGGCATCGCAGTCCGATGCCCGCAGCGGGCAAGGACTGGGATGTAAAGCAATTCGCTGTCGAAAGGAAGTCGATGAAGTGGGGGACGATTACGCTTCAGGAAGCGAATGCGCCCGGAGCGCAGGGGCTATTCCGTTTCACGCGCTTTCAAGTATCACAGCATTTTCTGCGCGAAGGCCGGGAAACAATCAAACTCCCAGGTCCGGTTGCGATATAAAGTCGATCGCTTCTCGCGCTCGCTTCTCGATTTCATGAAGATGATGGAGATTCTCGATAAGCACAGTGTGACCTTCGTTTCGGTAACACAGCCGTTCAACACAACGACGTCGCCAGGGCGGCTGCTGGTGAACATGCTGTTCTCGTTCGCCCAATTTGAGCGCGAGATGATTTCCGAAAGAACGCACGACAAAATGGGCGCGGCCCGGCGTAAGGGGAAGTGGATCGGTGGGAACCTGGTCTTGGGTTATGATTTGGCACCAAAGGGCGGCGCACTCGTCGTCAACCGAAAAGAAGCGGATCGAGTCTGTGAGATCTTCCGGTTGTATCTGGAATTTGGATCACTCATCCCGCTAGTAGCGGAATTGGAACGGCGCGCCTGGAAGATGAAGGCCTGGACGACCCTGGAAGGCCGCGAGACCGGCGGCTCTCGCTTCAACAAGACCACGCTTTACAACTTGCTCACCAATGTCATTTACACAGGCCGCGTGAAGTATGAGGGCAAGCTTTATGATGCCGAACACGAGCGGATCGTTGACGACGACACCTGGAACCGTGTCCAGGAACAACTAAACCGAAATGGCCGGCGGGGTGGACGGAACGTCCGGAATAAATGCGGGGCGTTATTGAAGGGGCTCGTGCACTGCGCGACCTGCAACTGTGGAATGGTTCACACCTACACACAGAACGCTAAAGCTCTATATCGTTACTACGTGTGCGTCAACGCCCAGCAGCGAGGCTGGAACAAATGCGAGACGCGATCCGTTTCAGCGCCTCTACTCGAAGACGCTGTCGTGGACCAGATCCGGGGCTTTGCTCAGCGTCCGGGGATGTTGTCGGAAGTGCTGCGCCAGTTGGAGGAGAACCGCCAACAGAATGGTCCGACATGGCCCATAGTCGAGCCGGGTGATGTTCGCGATGCTCTTCTGAAGTTCGATCCGCTGTGGAATCAGCTCAACGGTTGGGAACAGGAGCGGCTTATCCGCGCTCTGGTGAAGGAGGTCAGTTACGACGGCCCCAACCAGACTGTGACCGTTAGTTTCTTGTCCGAAGGGATTCGGGAATTGTGCCGGACAGAACCGATGGAGAAATCGAATAATGAAGAACTCAAATGCGTTTGAGCTAAGCTTTCAACTTCGTGCTGGTCCGCGCGCTCCGGCTACTGGCTTAGACGGGCAGAAGCCAGCCGGGGCGGGACATCTCCCGCGCGTGACTCAAGTGCTGGCTCTCGCCATACATTTTGATGACATGATTCGGCAAGGCGAGGCAAAGAATTTTGCCGATGTCGCGCGGCTCGCTGGTCTGTGCCGGGAGCGTATTAGCCAGTTGATGCGCCTGACCTACCTGGCACCCGATATTCAGGTGGAGTTGTTGTACCTTCCTCCCACGTCCACGGGCCGATATCCGGTTAGCGAGACGAGTATACGACGTATCGCCAGTCTCCTTTCCTGGGTCGATCAACGCGATCAGTGGGAACGGCTCGAGGTTGAACACCGGCTCGGGAGAGGGCCCAACTTATAAAGACATCAGCACGTTAAGCATCGTCCCCTCGAATACTCCGAATAGCAGACGATCATGCCAAAACGCCACAGGTGGCACTTCTACGCGGAGGATGTTTCCCGTAACTGTAAACCGCAGATCCGCAGCCGCCCAACTTCCGGATGCCCCGTAACCCAGGACTAATCGATCGGTTCGTATCTTCCCTAAGTTGCAGAGCCAAAAATTGGGTCGCGGGTTCGATCCCCGACCGGCTCACCACTGTTTGTTAGTAAATCACCTTCATCGAAAACTGGATTTGCCGTGAATTGCTGGCAGTGTGGTTGATTTCGCCGAAGCCCGGCCCCAGCAGGATGTTCGAGGGCAATCCGAAGTTCACAAAATTAAAAATATTGAAAAATTCGGCGCGGAATTGGAGAAACGCGCGCGCGCCGCCGGCCCTTTCTGCCAGTGGCGTATCTTTAATCAATGCGAGATCGATGTCATGCAGTCCGGGACCACGAAATGTGTTGCGGCCTAACGTGCCGAATACGCCGCTATTGGAGCCGGTTCCACCGGGTACGCCGATGGGAATTGAGAAATAAGAAGCGTTGTTGGCGCCCAGACCGAAGTAATCCTCGCGCACGGTGCGGCTGGTGGAAAGAACCGGTGTTCCAATTTGATCCGGCCGGTCGGTGCCCATCGATCCCACGCCGGTTTGCTGGATGCCGGAGTAGATGGTGAATGGGAGTCCGGTTTGAAGCGTCCCGATGCCGAGCACCTGCCAGCCCGCGGTCAAGGTCTTGCCGAGGACTCTTCCGAGCGGCGTGCGGTCCGCATGTAAATCCTGAAATACATTGAATGACAGCGCCTGCTTCACATCGAAATTGGACGGTCCTTTATCCAAGCGCGCATCGAACGGATCTTCGGGCGCGGGTTGCGCCACGGCGCCGGATCCTGAAAGGCCTGCATTGATCACGGCGCTGGTGTCGTCAATCGATTTCGAGAACGTGTAGCTAGCCTGGAAGCCGAAGCCAGAGGCTGTGAGCTCGCGCGTGGCCGAGATCTGCAAGGCGTGATAGGAAGAATGCGAGCGGTTGTCGATCACGCTTACCATACCGTAGCCGCCAATGAAATTGCCCGACGAATCGAACTGGCTGTAAGGCGCGAACGCCGCGGTAGCCCCTGGGAAACCGTTGGGAAAATCCACGGCAGGCAGTTTAATGCCGGCCGTGCCCACATATCCTGCGTTGATGGTTGCACCGGCGAGCTTCTGTTCGAAGCCGGCCGCCCAGGTGCCGATATAACCATTCTCGAAGCCGGGCGAAATGCCCAGAATGTTAAATTGCGAGATTTGATGGCCCGGCGAAACGGCCGCCAGTTGTTGCTCGTAGAGCAGCAGATTCATCAGCGTGTTGGCTGGTACTTGCTTGGAGTTCCCCGAGGCGAACGCAGGCGCTCCGCTCATGTTGTATACAGTCGGCAACTGCTGGGGCGTAATCAAAGCGCCAAAATCGATCGGTTGACCGGGTGCGGCGGTCACATGCGGATAAAGAACGAACGGCGTACTGCCGGTGAGCGAATTATCCTGGTAGAGATTGATGAGCAGGGTAGTGATGGCGCCTCCCACGTGCACCGTGGTATTCGAGGCCGCTCGCCAATCGAACGACAAGCGCGGACCCCAGCCGTTCGGATCGAGTTTATAAGCCGGGCTGGGGTTGATCAATACCTCCGAGCCAGGCGTGACACCAGTGTTCAGTCCCAGCACGGGAGCGGAGGTGCGCATGTTTTCCTCGCGGATGCGCGACTCGATTTCGTAACGCAAGCCTGCGTTTACCGTCAGGCGATCGGATAGCTTCCAGGTGTCTTGGAAATAGAAGTTGTAGGCGTCACGATGAACGGCCGAATCGCCAATGGCCGCGCCGTGCGAGAAGATCGGCGGCGCCACCGCCTGGGTGAACGAGAATGCGTCGGCTTCGAGCAGACCGCTAAGCGCATCGGGCAGCGGTTGGCCGAGGGCGATATTGTGCAGGCCGCTGGTCGACACAATCGGAGCTGTTGCGTACGCCGTTCCACCCCCGAATTGATATCCGCCGTTGGGGTTGATTCCAAACATCGTGGTGTCGCGATTGCCACGCCATTCGCCGCCTGCCTTAAAGGTATGCTTGCCGCGGATCCATTGAAAACTCTGCCGAACCTGAAAAAGATTGCCAAAAGCGGCGATCACCGTTCCCCCGGCGACATTGAACGGCTCGTAGGAACCGTCGCCGAAAGTCAGCGCAGGATCCGTGTGGTCGGGCGTAGGGAACTGCGGTGTGGTGCGCGTGAAACTGATGCCGGATTCCATCGTGAATGTGGGCGACGGCGTGCGAGTCCAGGAGACAGCGGCGTTGCGTTGCCGATCGAGAAAGCCTGCGGCGAATTGCGGATCGATGACCGTCTGGCTGGGATTGATGATCGGCCCGTTCACGTCGGCCATAGTGAAGCGGCCGAACAGGCGCGACTTGTCCGATAGATTGTGATCGAGGCGCATCGAGAATTGATCGGAATCCGTGACGACCCTCGAAGGCGCTTCGTAGGTGCGCGCGCCATAGGGGCCGCTGGGATCGTTCGGCAGCGGATAACGCGCGAGGATCTTGGCGATGCGTGGATCCACGGGAACCATCAGCGTATCGCCGGGAAAAGCGGTGGTGTCGAAGCCCTCGCGCTCTCGCGCGGTCGGCACCGGGATCACCTCGGTGTCACTCAGCACCTGCCGGAAGCCTTGATATTCCGCGAAATAGAACGTACGGTTGCGGCCGTTGTACCAGCCGGGAATCACCACCGGCCCGCCATTGGTGACGCCGAATTCATTGCGGATGAAGGGCGGAATGCGCTCCGGTTGCGCCAAAGACTGGCGGTCGAAGAAATTGCGCGCGTCCAGCGCCGCGTTCCGCAGGAACTCGAACGCCGATCCGTGAAGTGCGTTGGTGCCGGAACGCGTCACGATATCGGTATAACCCGCGGCGCCTCGGCCGATTTCGGCCGGCATCCATCCGGAACTCGAGTGGATCTCTTCCACGGCATCCACATTGAAATTCGTGAACGTAGCTCCGCCCATTTCGGGATCGCTCGAATCCGCGCCATCCATGGCGAAGACCGCCGCGGTACCGCGCTGGCCGTTGATCGCGAATTGCTGAGTGAAATTGGAAGCACCGTTGGTATCGGTCATGGTGCCGGCGGCGAGCAGCAGCAGCGCGCTGAAGTCGCGCTTGTTCAGGGGCAGATCGGACACGGCTTTGCCCGACAGTTTCTCTCCTCCCGAGCCCTGGCCGGTTTGGGCTTGGTCCACGATCGATAACGTGCCACCGGCGGAGAGTTCCAAAACGGCGCTCGCATCGCGGGGCAGTTGAACCGGCTGGGGACAAGTCACCGTCGTGCCCTGGTATTCGACGGATACCGTATAGGCTGCGGGGGCCAGGGCGCCGAACGAGAAAGAGCCGTCGCTGGCGGTCACTGCGGTTGCTCGATGGCCGCCTGACTCCACGCGAACCGATGCACCAGCGATGGGCCGCCGATGATCGTCGCGCAAAACTCCGCTCCACGGTTTGCCGGTGGTCTGCGCCGTGGCCGGCAGCGAGGCGAGAATCGCAAGACTGGCGATCATGGTCGATCGGATCGGGGTCAACAGATCAGCATATCCAAGTTGTCAGGCGAAATGGTCGAAGTTCATACCTTGAGTTGGACTGGTCGATGAAAGCCGGCGATGGGACGCGCCGTGATGAATGTCGAAACAAAACCCGGCGGCAACATAGACTGTATAAATCCGGAGTGTTTATTGGTGCGGCAATGCTTACTCTTTTCATGAGCCATTCTCTGAAGGGGCTGACGGTCCACAGAAATAGATGCGACGCAGACAGTAGTTCTCGTCGAGTTCGAGGATGCGCCCGGAACTCGCTGGCCGCGTCCGCCGGCTACCATCGGCGCCACCGCGAGAATAGAACGGACCTGGCAAGTTAAGAGGGGCCGCTACAAATTCAGGATTTCTCAGGTCGTCCAGTGAGAGCCCGAGCAAACGGATTGCGCCAGCTGCATCATTAGCCGCGAGGCGAACCGCTAGGCTCGGCGTCGCCAGCGGACAAGAAGAAACTGCGTGCAGACGCGCGGTAGTGCGAGAGGATTCCCTGTCTGGATTGGCGCCACTCGTCCGGCAACGCGTTACTCGTTGACGTGACTCCGGCGACTCTGTAGTCGTGAACTGCCGGATGGACGGATCAGGCGGTTCTGTCCAGTTGGTCGGGCACTCGGAAGTAATCCACGTGCGCGAGAAGTCGGCAACCGACTGCTGCAGGGTCGTCCAGTTCAAGGCGCAGCGCCGGCTCGCCAAAGACCCTAAGCGTCCGCACGTCTCAATTGGGAGTTGCCATCAGCCTTATCGATTCTCGGCGTTTTTCGCTCTCAGTGGAAGGCTGTTCGGAGGGTGCCGACATTCAGGTTTGTGAACGCCGTATGCACGAGCGCGCTCCAAGCTTCACTGCTTGGCGTACTTGGCCCACATTGTCGGATCGGACAGCATCTTGATGAACAATCCTCCCACTACGGAGCGTGCTTGAAACCCCACTTGCTTGGCCGTCACAGTATCGTACCAGTCGGTGAGAGGCACGCGGCTCTCCGAATCGTTCGCGAACTGATACGCCGGCGCGACCAGCGTCTCAAAATCAGACTGATTGTCCGCGAGTGTCGCCGTCCAGAGCACCCAATCCAGCTTCGTGTAATCTTTGCGATTGTCGAGCGGCAAGCCATACTTGTTCTGCCTAGTTTTGTAGTAGGCGATTTCGGTGCGAGCCACCTCAGCGGGAAACAGATTCAGGCCGAGCAGTTTGTCCCAAACCAGATTGTACTTCTGGCTCCAGGTTCCGGGTTTGTCAAAGGCCACGCGGTAATGATCGCCATCCTTTGCCAGATCGATCCACTTCTTTGCGAATTCCTCGGCCGTGGTGCGATATTCGGCCGCGGCCTGCTTTCGGCCGGTCATTTCCGCCAACATGCCGTACGCGCCCAGTGCCAGGATTGCTTTGATCGACAGATTCGCATTGTGAGCCAAGTGCCCCGCGAAATCGTCCGTGGAAAGCTGATTCTCCGGGTCCAGGCCTTTGCTCTGGAGGTACTCAGCCCACTTGGTAAGCTCACGCCAGTAGCGCTCGGCAAACGACGCATTGCCTTGCACCTTGGCCAACGCCGCAGTCAGGATCAGCATATTGCCGCTTTCCTCGACCGGCATTTGATTTTCTTCGGTAAGCTCACCGCCACCATATACCTGCCCGTTCGCCAGCGGGTACGTTCCGAGATCATGCGGCGCGAACGGCCAGCGCCACCGCTCTAAGCGCGCGTATTCCATCACTGGATAAAGCTGCGCTTCCAGTAACCGCGGATTGAACAGGAGCGTAAACGGAGCGCTAGGATAAATGACGTCCACGGTGGCGATGCAACCGTTGCTGAAATTCTCCTTAGGGAAGAACATCGGAGTCCCATCGGCGTCCGAAACCAGCTTGTGGGCGGCCAGCGTCTGGCGGTAAGCCAATGTAGCCAGGCGCGCATATTTTTCGCCGCCGACACTCCGCAGGTCACCCATCAGCCTTGCGTCGAAAGCTTTACTTTTTTGGAGCAGAGTATCGTGATCGCGTCGGGCCATACGAAGCAACATTGCCGCGTTCGCGCCGTTGCGCCTCCACCAAGCCCGTTCACGCCGTTCCAGATATTCAACGGCGTAGATGTCGTCGTAACCGATCATCATGTAGCGGGACGCAGGCCGGGAATCGATCTTACCCAAATCGATGGAGAACGCAAGCACCGCGCCGTTGTCTGCCAAATCATCGGAATCCGGCAAGCGACCGTCCTTTGAAAATGAACTGGTCTCCTGCTTCCTCAATCCAATGGACGCTGTGACGCCGTCCGGACGGTCGGCCTCAAGATACAAATATCCCCAGTCGATCCGAAGGTCGTCACCGCGTTTGGCTAGAATCGGCTGTTCGCGCGAGCCGATCCGCAGGGCGGTTTGACCATCCACCAGAACGCGCGTTGCCGAAACGGGCTGATCGCGCGTGTTAACAACCAACTCCGAGGACGCATCAAAATAAAGCGCGACGTTATGTTGCTTGCCATCGGCGGAGCGGACATCCCATTCGACATAGCTGAGTGGCCGCGACAAAACATCCAGATCGTCCGGCAGTGCTGGCGTGAAGAACGTGAGTTCGAGACGCACCCCGCCGTCTAAGAATTGATAGATGGTGCGCGTAGGCAAGACTTCCAGTCCAGCCTGATCCATAGCGGGAAATTTGCTGCCGCCCGTCAACGCGTACGTCTTGGAATCAATTCGAGCCAGCGCAGTCAGACTGTTGGGCTTGCCGGTCCAGTGCGTTGTGATGGAATCAGTCAATCGATCGGCCGCCGACCAGATGCTGAAATAAGGATCGTGCGCGATCAGCGGAACGGCGGGAGGCCGGATCGGCGCGAGATGGTCTGAAGAAGGGGGCTGCGCGCCTGCAAAAAGCACGAAGCTCACGAACAACATGCAGAGCTTCATTTCGCGAAATCCCCCGCTCGTGGAAGCATGAATGGAAATGCAGTGATACGCAACTTAGCCGCGCCGTATGGGATCAACGTGATTGTTTCTGTCTCGCGGCCGTCAGCGACCGGGCTCACCGGAAGCGGCCCCGCCGAATCGTCCACCAACTGCCACCCTGGCAGCCGTCGCGCCCTCGCTGTGATTTCAACCGCTGCGGAGGTCGACTCAAAAGGCTGCTTCGCTACGGGATTCTCTTTCACAGTGAACCAATCCGCTGGATGGTTCGGGTCCAACACCAGCGCGTAGTTCCATGGCGTGGTGGGGTAAACCTCCCAATCCGCTGCCGGCCCGGTCTGTTTGATTTTGTGCCAGCTTTCGCCGATCTTGAGGGAGTACACAATGGGGCCGCGTTCCACCGCGACCGAGTTGTTGTACCAGGTGGATGTCCGCACCGGCATGGGGAATCGAATAGCGATGCGATCGCCGTCATTCCAGTTTCGAACCAAGCGATAGAAGCCGCCTGGTATCACGTCGCGCTGGGCATCACCGTTGACAGTGATGGTCGCGCCTTCCGCCCATGCAGGTATCCGCAAAACCAACGGGAAGCTGGCGGGCTTCGCCAGTTTAATTGCCAAGGAGACGCTGTCACGAAATGGGTAGTCGGTTTGCTCTTCGATGGTCACCGGTCGGCCTTGAAGTGATGTAGACACCTCACTTGGACCATACGCGATTGCCGCAAGCCCGCCGTCTGACGTCGCCATCCACAGATGCGATGCCAGCTTTGGCCAACCCTGGTGCATATTCGCCGTACAGCAACCGAAATTCGGTTCCAGCCCGAAAATGTTGGATTCCGGGCCGTTGGTGGCCCACCGACGATTGGCGAGCGAGCACATCACCTGATTGGCTTGCTGATCGTATTGATGGGCCCACATGTCGGGGGAAAACGTACCGGGCAAGGCGTTGTAGGAAATTCGCTCCAGTCGATCAGCCAGCGCGGCATCGCCCAGGATCGAGATATCGGTCTCCAGCGAGAACATCGCTTCTACCACCGCACACAGTTCGGTGCCTTGAGAAGGATCGAGTCCCGCGTAGTGCTCGTCGGAGCTGAATATGCCGTTGGCTTGGCCATGATACCGGTCGAGCGACAACAGCATCTGCGAGAGAGCCTCGCGATCGCGTTGCTCGCCAGTGATTAACCACCACACGGCGGCCGCCTTCATCGCCATTGCGTTGTTCACGCCGTGAGTCGCCAAACTGGCGTCTTGTTTGTTTACTCGTTCAGTAAACCGAAAATTCGCGAACTGTTGTTCCCAGTCATGACCCTGAGCGTGTAGCTTGCGCGCCAGGTCCAGCAGACTGGCTTCGCCGGTGCGGTTATACAACCACAACACGGACAGCACCTCATCATGCCAGCGGAAAATCGCCCACTCTTTTAACGGACGCTCGTCAAGATGCTTGGCCTGGTAGCCGAAGTATTTCGTGAGCAACGGAATCACCCGCGCGTCGCCCGCGGCCTCCTGGAATTGCGTGAGCGCCTTGAGCATGCCGTAATTCGGCCACCAGTCTGTGTTTTTCGTGGGGCCGATCCAACCCTCCGGCTGCTGGTGATCGAGCGTCCAGTCCATCCAATTCCGGACTTTGCCTATCAAGGCTGGATCTCGAGTTAGATAGGCTAACGGAACCAAGCCATCCAGGAAATAGGGCCCGCGTTCCCAACTCTCGCCAGTGCCGCCCAGCCATCCGCTATTGGTTCCAAGGTCCGGCCAAAATTCGTCGATGTGACCGCTAAGTCCTCGGGCTTGAATCCGCAGTTGTTCAAGAAGCCAGCCATTCGGCCTTACAGAGGTAAGCGGCAGCGGATCAAACGCGTTGGGATGCAACGGTGAGCGATTCGGAGTCGCGACCGGCGGCGCTGCGGTTAAGGTCGCGACGAGCAGCACCAGCAACGCATATGGGAACACACATCTCATGTCTTCTCGCTTCCTCGTCCGAGCGTACCACTCAGAATCGTGAGAATGCGATGTTACAGGATCATCGCGCGAGGCCCAGGTCAATCCGTAGGCGCAAGGTTTCGTCAGACACGCCTCAACCATGAACGCCCCAGCGAGGTTAGTTCGACTAGTAACTGTGATACTCATTTGGTAATCGTGATATCCACTTAGTAAGTCACGAATAGGTCTAATAATTAGTTCTGGAAACTACAGCATTTTTGTATTAGAGTAAGCGCAGAACAAGAGATTGAAATATGCATTCTGCCACTTACTCGCAAGACGATTCACCACGCGTGATTCCGGCGGCTGCGACCAATGCCTCCGAGGTACAACGTTGGCAAATCGAGCGGCTCATTCCGTACTCTCGCAATCCGCGCAAGAACGATGCCGCCGTGGATCGCATGGCTGCGTCAATCCGCGAGTTCGGTTTTAAGATTCCCGTGCTTGCGCGCAGCAGCGGCGAGGTGGTCGATGGCCACTTACGATTGAAAGCAGCAAGGAAGCTGGGCATAACCGAAGTCCCCGTGATCCTGTGCGACGAATGGTCGGAAGCACAGGTCAAGGCATTCCGCTTGATGGTGAATCGCTCCGTCGCCTGGGCCGAGTGGGACGCGGAGCTGCTTGGCCTGGAACTCCTGGATTTGAAGAGTCTCGACTTCGATCTTGACCTCACGGGGTTCGATTCATCCGAGCTGGAGCGCTACCTCGCCGACATCGATGCCGCGCCGGGGCTCACGGATGAGGACGACGCGCCAGAGCCGCCGGAAACGCCCGTCAGTCGGGCGGGTGACCTGTGGTTGCTCGGAAAGCATCGCGTGTTATGTGGAGACGCGACCAAGACCGTTGACGTCGAGCGGTTGGTGGCCAGTGACAAGGCTGACTTAGTCTTCACTGACCCTCCGTACAACGTTGACTATTCCGGATACACGAAGGACAAGTTGACGATTCAGGGCGATCGAATGACCGACGAGGAATTCCGGCGATTTCTGGCTGCTGCTTTCTCCCATTACCGAAGGGCAATCAAGCCGGGCGCTTCGCTCTACATTTGCCACGCCTCCTCGGTCCAGCGCGATTTTCAGAACGCTATTGAGGCGGCAGGACTTGACGTGCGTTGTCAGATTATCTGGGCGAAGAATACTTTTGCCTGGAGATTCGGCAGGTACAAGTTCCAGCACGAGCCGCTCTTCTATTGCCACGTCGGCGGCGAGAAAGATCCTTGGTACGGCGACAAATCTCAATCAACGTTGTGGACGGAAAAGAAGCCAGCAGCGAACCGGCTCCATCCGACCATGAAGCCCGTTGAGTTGGTCGAACGCGCCCTACGCAACAGCAGCAAGGCTGGGGATATCGTGGCGGACTTGTTCGGAGGATCGGGTAGTTCACTTATCGCATGTGAACGGCGCGAGAGGTCAGCACGCCTGATGGAGCTGGACCCGAAATACGCCGACGTCATCGTCCAGCGTTGGCAGCAGTACACGGGCAAGGCGGCGACGTTAGAAGGCGACGGCCGAACCTTCGACGCGATCGCTGCGGAGCGAAAAAGCGATGCCGTCTGAAATCGAACGCTGTCGCAGGGAGTTCGCCGGGATCGAGGCGCAACTGCGTTCCGGCCATTGCGATTTGCACGGCCTCCTCTTGGCGCTGAACGACTGGCATGCCGAACTGCGGCTGCTTGAGCGCGAGGCGCTGGAGCACAAGGTGGCGGCGTGAGCGTCTCTTTGCAGCCGGGCGATGTCTTCAACCCGTTTGGGCTGTTCACAGGAGTCTTTGTGCCGTCAGGCATTACCGCGTGTCGGAAACTACGCCAAGGGGAAAAGCTTGCATACGGCGCGCTGCTGCGGTTTGCTGGCCGTGACGGTAGCTGTTTCCCATCCATGCGAACGCTGGGCGCTAGACTCGGCATTTCCGCCAGGCAGGCACGCTCCTACGTTGCTGCGCTGGAGCATGCACAACTCATCCGGCGAGTGAAGCGCTCTGACGATGGCGGCCAAACGAGTAACGGGTTTCAGTTCCTTTGGCATGAGTTGCTAACTGATTCTGTGAAGAATACTTCCGGGGGTCCCCGGAACGATACTTCCGCCCTACCCCGGAACGGTTCTTCCGCCGAAGAGAGTCAATTAGAAGAGAGTCATCTTGAAGAGACAAACCCAGACATAGACTCTATGCCGCGGAATCGCAAAAACCGCGACTCCCCTTCAGGCATTGGTTCGCCGTCTGTTTGCAAACACTATCCCCTCGTAAGAACGCGTCTCGCTCGGTACATGCAATTGCCGGGCGAGAAGAAGAAATACCCCAGCGAGCGAACCGTTGTGGACATCATGGACGCCGCCGGAACTCCCGACCAGCGGGAGGTGATCGAGGCTCTCAACTACCTCTACGACGAACGCGGGTTGAAGCCGTTAACCGAACATGGCCCGCGATCGTTTGCCTGGTTCATGACGGTCCTACAGGACCACTTCACGAAGAAACGGGATAGAGAATCGGCAGCCAATCCGTGCGGGTATGCCGAATGGGAGGGGCGCAACGAGACCCGGCTGAGCAAAACGCAATTTGAGACTATGACGGACGCCATCGAATGTGCGCCTGAGATGGGCGCAAGCGCCTGATGAGCCGCCAGGTTGGTCGAAGTTGTCCGGTTCGACTGGCAAAGGAGACGGGCGGACAACCGGTGAGGAACTAGCGCGACGGGGGACCATCGTCCTTCGAAGGAGGTAACGCTGAAATATGGCTGAGCGCGGAACGCGAGTAGAGATCGACTTGATCGAGCTGGAAAAGCTTTGCGCATTGCACCCAACCGACTCTGAGCTGGCGAGTTGGTTCAATGTCTCGACGAAGACCATCGAGCGACGCAAGAGCGAGCCAGCCTTCGCCGAAGCAATGGAGCGCGGACGGGCCCGAGGCAAGCTGAATCTCCGGCGCATCCAGAACAAAATGGCGGAGAACAACGCTGCGATGGCGATCTTTCTGGGCAAGAATTTGCTCGGTCAATCGGATCAAATCACGCATAACTTCGACATCCAGATCGCAGTAGCGGGAGGCTCGCCCCAAATCGAGCCGGATGCGATCGATATCAAAATGCTGCGGGAAGGACGATAAACCTCACGTCATCAAACAGATGGAGACTTCGAGCATTGATGCTTGCCGTTTTGGAATGCTTACGTCAGCGGCAAATAAGCGAAGACGGCCCGTTGAAGGAAGAAATGCTTGGCAATCAACGCATTGGCGTCGACCGTTTGCCAGGAGCGGCGCAGAAATTGTGGAACGAACTGTCGGGGACTAAAATCAAACTTATGACGCGGAGGGGGGAGCATTGCCAGCACGTCGAAGCGAAATAGACCTGGTCGAGCTTGAGAAGCTCTGTCAGCTTTCTTGCACCGACGAAGAGATCGCGGCCTGGTTCAACACTTCGACGCGCACAATCGAGCGCCGACGCAAGGAGCCGAGGTTCGCGGAAATAATGGCTCGCGGCAAAGCCAAGGGCCGCATCAGCGTGCGCCGAATGCAAATGAAGTTGCTGGAACAAGGCAACGCAACGATGGGCGTGTGGCTCGGAAAACAACTGCTGGGGCAGCGAGACCAGATTGCAACCGAAGTCCGGCCCCGGCTCTCGTTGCGAGATCTCAGCGCACAGGATTTGCGGGCAGTGCTGGAAGGCTACGCCAGGGATTATCCTGAACTCTTTGACGAGGCGAGCGCGCTGGATGCGGAGTTCACAGTCGTCAAGCCCAACCGTCGGTTAGGCCTGCCGCCTTCCTCGGAGAGCAACGAATAGATCCGCTTGCTTGCGTTCGCGCGCAGAGGTAATGTCACCAATGCATGAGAGTCATTGGGTACGCACGCGTTTCAACGGATAAACAAGCCGACCGAGGTGTTTCGCTCGACGCTCAGACCGAGAAGATCCGCGCCATGGTCGTTGTACACGCTGCTGAACTCACGGACATCATCGTGGAAGCCGGTGAGTCGGCGAAGAGTCTGAATCGTCCAGGCATGCAACGGCTGCTCGCGCTGGTCGATGCTGGCGACGTGCAGGCCGTCATCGTGGCGAAGCTCGATCGGCTCACGCGGAGCGTAAAAGATCTTTGCGAACTGCTCGAAAAATTTGAGAGACGCGGAGTGGCGCTGATCTCGGTGGCCGAATCCCTCGACACCGGCTCCGCAGCGGGCAGACTTGTGCTTAATATAATGACCGCGGTGAGCCAATGGGAGCGCGAGGCGATCGGCGAACGCACGCGGGACGCGCTGAGCCACAAGCGCACTAACGGTGAGCGAGTTGGGAACATCCAGTTCGGCTACTGCCTGTGCGCCGACGGGAAACACATCGAGCCAGATCCCCGCGAACAGGCCGTGCTCACGGAAATCCACCAACTGCGCCGGAGCGGCCTGACGCTGCGAGGTATTGCTGCGGCATTGAACCACCGCGCCCTCCGAACGCGCCGTGGCTCCGCATGGAGGCTGGAGCACGTGGCCAGGATCATCAAGCAGGGCGCAACCAAAGAAATCTAAGACGCCTTTGCCTCACTTGCTGTTCGCGAACTTCCGTTTAGTGACCGGACCATGGGACATCGGATCGGCGTGACTGGCCGAGAGGATGGTACGCTAAGTGCCGTTACGCTTCAACCGAGCGACAATTGACAAACTCAGTCTTGCTGTCCATGGTAGCGGTGGCAGCCCTCATCGGTGGCCTGTGGTTGCCTTGGCGTGCCAGCAAAAAGGCCAAGGAGGCTTTTGCGCCTCTGTTTTCTAGGACCGATTACCTAGCAATCTTCCTGTGGCTACTGGTTGTGATTCTTGGGGCTGCGGCCATTCTCGGGTGGGGCAAATAACTCACTACAGCGTAGATTGTAAATGGCCGACGGATAACTAACAGACTGAGGCTTGTGGGATTGGCCTCAAATAGGCCCAGGACGCACTGTTCCTCCAGACTGCCTGGGCCTTTTTCTCGATCAATCGAAGTGGGCAGCATCGCCAGCACCCACTGCACTCATCCAGTGACGTGACGGGTCCGTGATGTCACTTGGTGGCGCTGGCGGAGCCAGCCAAGCCGAAGTTCGTGGTTCCTTTCTGGGCGTTCGACGCGGAGGGAGGGACTACATGGCTACCCCCGGCGCGACGACGCGCCTGAGGGCGGTTTCTGGGCGCAACGGTCGCTATTCTGGCCGCTTTCCTGGCCGGAACATTTCAGGCTTCCGATGTTTTGGAGAGTATTGTGGACTACACAAGCGGGAAACGCCGCCCAGGCTAGGCCCGAGGCGGCGTTTGAAGGAAGGTGGGGTTGGTCGGCTACTTGGCGATCCTGTACGTGCGCTCGCCCGCCGCGTTCTTGGACGATTCGATCTTCTGGCCTCCTTTGCTGCCGAGGATGCTCACGAAACCGCGCACGGTATGCCGTTGCCAGTCGGTCGCTTTCATGATTTCGGCCAGCGTGGCACCTTTGGCCCGCTGCATCATCGCAATTACCTCGGCCTTTTTGTTGGTGCGATCCGTCTTGGGCTTTCGGGCCGCCTTCTTGGCGGGCGTGGCTGTCTTCGCCGCCTTGGTCTTCTTCACGGGCTTTGCGACTTTGGCGGCCTTCTTGGGCTTGGCTTCGGATTTGCCAGGCTGGGCGTGACCCGCGAGTGGCAGGATTGCCTTCCATATGCGCGCCACCGCCTTCTTCCGGTCCCCGAGCTTGCTGACTTCGGTGTTGCCGGGGATGCTGTTCCAAATCTCTACGAACCGGCTCATGGGCCAGTCGGCGGATAGCTTGGCCAACGCAGCCTCCGAGTCGAACTGCGCGAGGTCCGGATTGCACTCGCTTGCGTCGGTAGCGTTCGGGTAAGCCGTGATGTTGTTTTCGGCGTCGATTGTGAATGTGGTCATTGTTGTTTCTCCTTTGCCAGCAATAGTTTGCGGCAGGACCATTTCATCGCTCTGTTCCGGGAGACAAGCAAGTCAATTCTTTTTGCCAACATATTGAATCTCCATGGCTTAGGTCGCGCGAATCCTAAATCGCCGACCCGGGTAGGGCCATCTTTTGGGAATCGAAGTTCGATCTCAATCCCGATTTGCCCCCTCGCATACGCAGACACATTTTGGAAGTTGCGATTATGAATTCCCCGTGCAGCGAAACCGAATTCCGGAGAGCCGGTATAGGCATTTCGAGGAAGGGTCCCCTTTGTTACCCCTTTAAGGCGATTCTCGAAGAGCGGTCAGCGCCCACCAGGGGGCCGTTCCTTAATTTCGCGCGCGGGATGGGCAAATAGAAATCGTCTGTCCGACTGAGCAGGAATTTCGGATTCGGGTGCGGCCAAAAAAGCATGAGGAACGTAGACGTGCGTACTCCCATGCGGCACATCGACGGAAGCCGACTACACGCTCAAGTGGATCGCCCGACCCTGGCTCGTTTATCAGTCCCAATCCTCCTGCACGCTTACTTTCTTCAGGATATTTTGCCGACGTGATCGTCGCGAGTTTCTCCGGCGATTCTGAGAACCGTGGAAAACCGGAATCGAAAGGTAACTCGGCCAACCTGAAACCGGTTACTTTTGAGCGGTCAACGGATGATCAACATAGTAAGTGATCCCGGAGTACTGCATTTCCTCCCAGGTCTGGTCGCCCCAGTGCACTTCGTTCTTTGGATCGGGGTTGGAGGGGTTGTTCACTGAATTGTCGTAGTGGGCCGTAGCCTCAAGGCGAGACCCTTTCGGCACCGCCAGCGGAGTGGTGAAGAGGTAATAGGTCTGCCAGTTGAAATCGTATTTCGGAACCGCCAGTACAACTTCGGATCGGCCATCGGGATAAATCAGCCGGTACTCCCAGCTCTTGCCGCGCAAATGGGTATGCGGGAACAATGCCGTGATGTGCGAGTCCTCGGTGAACTCAATGGCTGAATCCACTGCCTGGTTGTCAGCGCCGGGGGGAAGCCGCAAGAGAAGGTTGACGAACGCGCTGTTGTGTATCTCCTGCTTCGGCGCCTCCTTGGCGAAGATCATTCCGACGCTGCTCTGATCCGTGGCTTCCTTGCCGTTGGCAGTGTAGTGCACCTGGAAGAGTAACTGAGAGCCCGCTGGGATCCGGATAGCCTGCCTTGGTTCGAAGGTCATCGCGTTAGTGCCTGGTGCGGTGGTGGCAATGAGCGTGCCCGGGAATTGAGTTTGGGAAGCGTTCGGGTCGCTGGGAGGGGGCATCTTGGGCACAACCGGCATGAACGCCGCAGCGGAGGGCGGCCCCCCTCTCTGGCGAACGAACACCAAGATGTGATGGACGACGCTCCGAGTACCAGGCCGGACCTCGATGGCTTGCACCCACTTGTCTTCGGTGAAATTCGTCGGGACGGTGAAATACTGATAAGCAATCGTGCCGCTGGCAGTTACGTTGAAAGGCTTCGTCATGCTGAGCACCACGTCCGGAGTGCCGATCTCCCAGCCTTCGGTGAACTTCGGTTGAGGCGGCAGATCCTTCGGGTCGCCCTGCGGCGCGCCGGCATCCGTCCAGCGGATGAGCGTGTTCTTTTCCAGCTCGCTCAGGCGGCGATCGTTCGAGAAGGTACCGCGCGGCTGAACGGCATGCCAGGGCGGCATCTGGCCCAGCGATACTTTTTCACGAATGGACTTTGCCCAGGGTCGCGTCTGTTCGTAAGTGAGTAACGACATCGGCGCGATCTCGCCCGTGCGGTGGCAACTCGCGCAATTCTTGTAGAGAATAGGCGCGACGTCTTTCGTAAATGTCGGCGGAGCAGAGGAGCCCGGCTCTCCTGGCCAAATGACACTCGATGCCAAAAATGTTGCGCAAACCACTCCGATAAGCGATCGATTCATCCTATTTGACTCTTGCCCTTAAATTAGCATAAGGCATGCCTTGGGCTTGCTCGCCAGAGTAGGGCCACAATTCCATTTCACTTAGCCGGATTCCAATTGAAAGCCGGCATCTCATCACGTGAGAGCTTCTCGCTGGTCCCACAAAACCATTCTGACTGAAGGCCGTTTATGGGGAGGAATCCGTCGTGCCTGAGGCGATTGCGCGCGGTCCGCTACCGTGCGGCAAAGGGTTTGCCGCGCACCATGGTGTAGACGGAGTCGAAGACGGTCAGGCCATTGATATTCGCCACGCTACCAACGGTGATCGGATCGGAGAGATATTGGACCGTGCTGTCAGCGTTGATGAACGCAGGCCACACGGGAAGGCCTGGGCCGTTTGGATCGCCCGACTTGGCGAAGTTGACCCAGTAGCTGGACATCTCGCCCGCTAATTTCCGATCTCCCGCGGTCCAGTTCCAGGGCGACTGATCCAGGTGGTCGAAGACATACCAGAGCTCGGCGAAGTGGCTCGCCCCCCAACCCGCGTAGACGGAGCCGACGGGGAACGGCGGCTGCTGTCGAAACGAGTAGTAAAAGACAGGATGCCGGCCGGTTCCAGCTTGTAACCTCGCCCAGGCCCACATGTCCCAGCCGAAGCGGAGGTCGCGCTCGAGGCCGAGTTGCGCCTGCCGCGCCTCTTCGTCGGTGGCGTGGGGATATGCCGCAATCAGCGCAGGTGGAAGTTGGCCAACGCTGCGCTCGAGATCGCTCGAGAACGTGGCGGCCGTCTCGTGTGAGACATCCACCATCGCACGCGCTTCATCGACGTTCGAACCGATCAGCAGCGGGACATCGTTTTGCTGCCCTGAAGCGAACGCTTCGTAGGGCGAAGCGGGAAGCACATAGGGTTCGATCACTGCGTGAACGATGCCTCCTGCGTTGCCGACGAGTTGGCTCGCGGGCAGCCGGCGCAGTTCCTTGAGCGAGGGTGCACCCAGAGAAACAGCGTACTTCTCCCCGTCGCGTTCTGCATTAGCCAGAAGGAACTGTGGTCCTAGCTGCAGCGGCTCAAACAGGCCGCCACTTTCTCCGATGGCCCGCTGAAACAAGCCTTTCGCCAAAGGCGAAGCCATCAGGATGCTGACCGATATAGAACCGGAGGATTGACCGGCGATGGCTACGCATTTCGGGTCACCGCCAAAGGCTGCGATATTTCGGTGCACCCATTCGAGTGCGGCAATCTGGTCCATCAGGCCGTAGTTCCCGGACGAGTGGTGCGGAGACTCGCGCGTCAACTCAGGAGTCGCAAGAAAGCCAAGTGGACCGAGGCGATAGGCGATGGTGACAACGATCACGCCTTTGTGGGCGAGTCGATCACCCCAGTACAACGGCATTGAGGCCGACCCGTTGATGTATCCGCCGCCATAGATCCAGACGATCACCGGCAGATGCTCCTCTGGCCTATCGGCCGGCGTCCAGACGTTGAGGTAGAGGCAATCCTCACTCACAGCCGGCGGCGTCTCGCCCGGCATGGACACGCCCACTTGCATACACGCCGGAGCGAACGTATCCGCCTTCCGCGTGCCAGTCCAGGGCGCGGCAGGCATCGGGGGACGCCAACGCAGGTCGCCGACCGGCGGTGCGGCAAACGGGACTCCTTTATAGACGCTCAAGCCATTTGCGCTCACGCCGGATATTGTGCCGGACTCCGTCAGCACTTTCGGCGTAACGGCGGCAGTGGACAGATTTGCCGCCGCTGCTAGCACACACACGAGTTTCCATCGATTCTGCAATTGACCCTTCCTTCCAATTTCCTCCTTCCGGCGTATTCCCGCTGAGCAATAATGCTCACGTCCCAACAAATCGGCTGTCGAAACCCCAGCATAGATTCTGGCAGCAGTCGGCATCAGGGAAGTGGCGCGCTCGCTGAAAAGGTAACGAGAAGGCGGCCAGCATCCGGCAACCCCATTGGGACTGCCACTTGGACGAAAAGCGCGCGTTCGTTCCTTGTGGCTCGCGGACCAGGGCGTCCCACGCGCCGGATACGATCAACTCCGGCCTTTGCCGCATGTAAAATCTCTTCATGGTATTCACCAAGCGATTACGCGATGGAGTTCGTCGCGGAGAAATCACTTGCAGTGTCCGAATATGGACGCGTCCTCATGTCAAAGTGGGCGCCCGGTACCCCATGGACGAAGGTGCGATCGAAGTGGATTCGATCAAGCCGATCGGTTTTCCGGATATCACTCCAGAGTTGGCTCGCGAATCGGGTTTCCTTGGTATCATCGATCTGCTCAAGGTTGCGAAACACGGTAAAGGCGAAAATAATTAATCGGTTCAGTTCCACTAGGTGCGTCCACGCACTAAGCAGCCAAGTCAACGCAAGCCCGCCTGAGGAAAGTTTAGGCTAATCCTGGTCGAGTACACCAAACCTCGGATGTAGGTATTTAGGCAACAACCTTCGGCAGGTCCTGTTTTGCCGAACCAAACAGGCAGGAGGATAATTCCGCGCTTTGCTAACTGCCGTGAGCGAAGTTTCACGGGACGAATCCGTCAGCGCCCCTGCATGTGGGCCCCGCTCAGGCTGGATCAATGTACGAGTGGCGCGTGATCCGGACAAAACAGGTGGCCCTCCCGGGACAGGCTTCCGAGCCGCCTCCTTTGGGTGAGTGACCAGCAGCCTAAGGGCCGCAGAGTGCGTTTTCGATAGAGCCATCAAAGGAATTGAGATGGAGGACATCGACGCACGCGTCACGGCATTGGAACTGGCTGCTGAGGAAAATAAACCTGGCGGTCGGAGATGACAAACCTTCAGAGACGCTTGGGCAAACTCAAAGCGCAACTCACCGATAGCTCGGGTCTGGTGCCGCACACAGCACCGTGGCTGGAATACTGGCGGAACTGGCTGGACAGATCAGCAAACGATCCGAACTTTCGATCGCAGGAACTTATGCCACTCGAGGCTGCACGTGCCATCATCTCGGGCGACGGCATAAACCCCTACTGAATCCGGGAGGATCAGTGAAATCGACATTGCTCCGGCGCCTACAGCAGCTTGCGCTTCGGGTTCAGGAGGGAAAGCTTGACACGTCGATTGTTTAAAAGTTTTTGAATTCCCTAATAATTCAGGGGCCCCTAAGAGCTGTTCAAGCACAGCCAAACGTCCATTGATCCACAGACCCTCGCGGCCTTGCCTAGGTACCGCTCGGGTCGAATCGGCTCTCTCAATGGAAGAGCGCTCGATCTCCCTGCCCACAAAATACGCCCAGGACGGGCAAAATCACACAAAGTACTTATGCGTGTGATTGAAGGCTCGGGAGATCGAGTTTTGCTCGAACCTGATTTCGCGCAAAGTCCGAGCGCGCTTACTTCTTCTTGGCTGTCTTCTTTTTGGCGGCGGCCTTTTTCTTGGGGGCTGACGCGCCCTTGGGATAGATAGTGGCGGAGAACGCGTAGTCGGAGGCATCAATGTCCAGGCCGCCGATGATCGGCTCGCCATCTATCGTGATTTCGCCGGGGATTTGGTAGCACATGATCGACTTCGGGTCGGGGGTTGTGCCATTGATGGTCGAGTCTTCGATAGGGGTCAGAACTTGATCGGTGGTTTCCTGCGCGCTCCACCCATCGTTCTTGAGGAAATAGGCGATGGCTTTCTTTTTATCGATCTTCTTCACGAGCGCCTTCCGCATATGCTCGTGCACAAACCCGAGCGTATGGCCGGTTTCGTGCCGAACGACGCGGTAAAACTCCCCATCCTCAGTCTGCATGGTGAAAGCCTCAAGGTTCATCGTGGCTTCACCCTTCTTGATGGTCTTGATCTGCGTGCCTACATAGGACCAATAACCGCCGTCCTGGCCGCCCGCGCGCGCGATGCGCACGTCGGCGTTATCGCGGTCCTTGGTGGGAGTGAAGGTGACGTTGGCGTTCTTGTTCCATGCGTTCATGTGGCTCAGAATCCTGTTCTTGAGCGCGGATTCTGGACTATCCAGAAATCCGACCGTCAGCTTCACGCCGCTCGTACCCCAGTAAGCGGTGGTCAACAGCGCAATGTGCAAGGGCGAGGGCGCGCCCATCCCCAAGGCTGCCATGCGCTCCACTGGCGGGCGATTCATGGGGTTGATGGTGATCGCGTGATGCGCCGCCTCGATTAATTGGCCTGCGTCAATCGCTTGGGCAGGCATACGAGCTGCTTCGCTACTTTGTCCTTCATTTGTTCTCCTTGTTCTTTCTCTAAAAATTGCTAAACGACTTCGACCTCGATCGGTACAACGGTGGCTTTCTTGCCGAGCGTACTTTCCAACTTGCTCCCGCTCTTTAGCGCCTTCACGAGGTTCGTGGACGGCACCTTGCCATCTTCGGACTTGTCATAGACGCCGGCCGCGGTAGACATCAATGTCTTCAGCTTCTTGCCTTTGCGCTTATCGAAGAAATCCCATAGCTTGTGGGGAGTGGCGTTGCGGCTGCCGTGGTGGCCCACTTTGTACACGTCCACGTCGTGAAGAAGTTCCTTGATTCCCTTTTGCGAAAGCGCCCATTGCCAGTTCTCAAGCTGCGCGTCTCCGGGGAAGAGAAGCTTCTTGCCGGCCACCTCAAACAACAGAATCAGACTTGTATTGTTGAGGTAGTTGTCCAGGATCCGGACGATTCCCAAAACGTTTTTCTTGAGAGCCGCATCGGCGTGCTGTACGAACCAGCGCATCTCCGTTGGTATCGCGCTACGGTACGCGGCGGCTCCCGGGAAAAGTTTGAATTTTCCCTTCTCCACCCCGCGCTGTTGCAAGCCCCAGTACTTGGAGGCGATCCAGTATTCATCACTATTCTTGGCGTATTTCTTGAGGTTCGCCTGCTTGAGCGTCGGCGGCCCCAAGACGGTAACTTTGACACCGGGGAGAAGTTTGCTGTTTTCAAGTCCGGACGGATCTCCGTAGGCGAGAAACTTGGGAGGCTTGCTTCCCATTTTCTGGAGATTCTGTACGGCGTCGGGATTCTTGGTGTTATTGGAAGCGAGCTTCTCTAAACGTGTCGTCTGGTTGCCCGGCCCTCGCCACAACGACGCCCGGTCTACGACGGACTGCGCGTACGCCTGCATCGCATTGAGCGAAGCGAAATAAACTTGCGTAGCCTGCGCCGGTTGATTTTTTTTGAACAACGCCGCGGAGGTTGCGTTGGCGCCCGCCTTCGGATCTTCGGTCCAGGGCTGAATCACGATCTCCGGCTCGCACGAAGCGATGATGGCGCCGCCGCTCTTGTCGGAAAATCCGCTGATGTGGTCCTTGTGCCGGTGGGTGGCGACGACCGCGTAGAGCTTCTCGCCGCACGCTTCTTTGATCTTCGCGGCGATGCCCTTCATGTCCGCGCTACCGCTCGCGGTGCCGAAGTCGATCAGAATACTTTGGTCCTTCAGCGGCGGCTCGTAATGGAACGTCAGCAGAAAGCAATCGCCAAAGCCGACGACGAACATGCGGATGGTTACTTTGATGGGTTTAGTCGCCAATGTGGTCGTCCTCCAAATCCGCCTCGAGCGTAGGCTGCCCGCGCAGGATGCTCTCGAGGTGCATGGCGCTAAACGACATCTTTGTATTGAAGGCGCCGGTCTTCCAGAGATATTCGAGGCGCTGGTTTTGGCGGGCGTGTGTTCCGATCCGGTTCCGCACGTGATACTTCAAGCGGCCGGCTTCATCAAAGATCAGCGCTCCGCCGCCGTAGATGGTGAGGTCCTGATCGCCGGGCATTCCACGCGGTTTTTTGAGCCCGAACTGGTCCAGATCGCTGGCTTGCAAGCGAACCTGCTGCGAGTAGGTCGCCACGGTTTCGTGCAGCACGAAGCCGTCAGAGCTCACCCGATAACATGGGTCTACGCTACCCACGTTCGTGTAGGCCCGAGTCTCTACCTTGAGCGCATCCCGGTTCTCCCACAAGAAGCGGAAGATCTCGTCTTTATCGTGCTGCATGGACTCAAAGTGAGTGCGGTTGTAGATCAAACCTTTGTTCTCTGTTTCGTTTTCGTCGGGCGATCCCCACAACCCGGGCTCCGGCTGATTCTTGCTTGTGGCCGCGGGCTGGAATCCGAACGATTTGAATCCGTCAATGAGCGACTTGCGATATCCGTAGCGCGAGTCGTCGCGATGCATTTCGAAGTCGGCGGTCAGCATCGCGCTCAAGAAATCCCCAAACACGAGGTCCGTGGGCGGACAGTAGTCCAGCGCGCGGATGCACATGTTCAGCAAGTGCTCCGCGGTTTCGATCGCAGCATCGACAACGCCCACCCGGCTGACTTTGCCTCGTCCGAGATCTCCGTACAGTACGATTCGGCCTAGCCAAACCTTCAAAAACGTTCCCAGCACCGCGGCCACCAGCAGTTCTCCGCGGCGGTGGGACTCCTGATACTCATCCGTATCTTTCAACGCCGGGCTAGGGGCGATGTTGATGGAGCGGCGCAAGGACATTCCACGCACGCCGTACATAGCTTCGCCAACCTGGTCCGCGAGCCCCAGGAGCAAGCTGTTCTTCAACGCATCTTCCGTCACGTCCTTCGCGTCGACTAGTTCCTTGCTCAACGATTTGCCGCGATCCAACCCGACACTCACGATTTCGCGAAGGGAAAGAACCGACAAAAGCGCCACGATATCGCCGAACGCTTCGTGAAATGCGGCTTGATCCGCAGAAGAAGGACGCAGGTAGCCAGGGCGCAGGCCGTCCACGAGAGCGTGCGTGGTCTCATGCGCGACCACGTCGTGCGAGAGACAAGTGAACACCATTCTCTGGGTATCGGGATAGTAACCAAAGAAGATGGCTCGATCGCCTTGCGAATAGAACGCGTTGAGATCGAGAAACGCGTGAGGAGCAATGGTGATCTGATGGCCTGCGAAGCTCCACGGCACGCGGCGGCCCAGCGCGCGCTCAAACCGCGCGAGCACGCTCATCACGATCGCGTAGGTGCTGCGGGCGTGGAAGGCGCGGTCCGTTTCCGGGTGCGCGACTTTCTTTTCGAGATCCTCGCCGCGGTATGGCGCCGCCTTGTAAAGGACGCGATTCGTCGCGTCGTAATCGACGACCTGTACTCGATAGCCGCGCGGCCCGGGCATCAACTGTTCGTTGGGAATCTCGATCACAGCGGTAAGGACTTTGCCGTCGCGATCTTTGATGGTGGGGTCGAGCGCGATGATCCGGTACTTGCACGTAGGCTGGGGATTCGGAATAATCGCGACGTGTCTCGCCGATTTCGGCAACCTTGTAGCCATAGTGTTGGTCTCCCGTGGGCTGTATTTCTCCGGAGACCTCCTCCCTTTTCCCTTTTCCAGGACCTTCTCTAGTGTTAGCGCAATTATAGCGATGAAAGGGACATATTTGTACAGGTGTCTTTTAGAAATGAGGTAAACTTCTGGTAGTTCCCTTTCGAACAACTTCCATGGCCGATGAAAACACAACAGCGGAAGATCTGATCGCCGAAATCAGGGAAGCAGCGAGCGATTTTACGGCAGGGGAGGCGGAGATCTTCGCCCAGGAAGCCAGGCAGGAGGTCGCTCAATACCGGCAGGCCGCTCTGACCTTCGGGTTTGGAGAGGAAACACGCATACGCGCCGTCGGCCTCGGGCAGACGTTCGTAGTTCCTGAGCCCTATAGATCTCGGGCTGAGGTTTTTCTGGTTTTTGAGGTCTTTGTGAGATTCTTTATTGACCCGATCCTCGTTGGAGCCTCCTTGCCGGAACTGCTCGGCGAAATCGATCCGGAAGTCGAACGGCTTGAGTTCGTCGATTCACCGTTCAATTCGGGCCGCGAGACAGGAAATCCGGAACCCCGAATACTTTATCTTGGGGAAACTGGGGAGCTGAGGGCGGGCGCTTCCGGTCTTATTGAGATCGCTACCGAATTAGGCCGAGCGCTGTTCGGCGAGGCGTTTCGGGCTGGTGAGTTTTGGGAGACGAACGAGTGAGCTCGATTAATCCAGGGTTGCTCCGCCGTTTCTTCCGAGCGTTTTCCAGGCTGCGGGTTGTCGTACCTACGAGCAAAGGAAACCAGTACGAGTTGTTCACGTTTCTAAATGTGTGCCTGACGGCAAAGAGAGCTAGATTGCGCGTTAGCATGACAGGCCACAAAGGAAAGTACGTGGTTCGCTCGTCGCCCGGAAATTTGGGAGGGCCATACGGCTATGCGATTCTCACTACGCAGAACTCGACGGATTACGAATTGCACAATGGCATAGAGATCGACGGGCAGTCGGGAATGAAACACGAGGCCGACCTCTTGCTGTTAGGTGCGAGGGGAACGGCGGCTGCGGGTCCTCCGCGATCCGCCCTTCTCACCCAAGACCTCATGTGGGCGGCGGAATGCAAGTTCTACAGTGCATCCAGCCGGCTGAAGGGGGAGTCACGAAAAGCTGTGGGAGTGACTCTCGACTTTTCCTTGAAGGGACACTCAAGCTGGCGCGCCGGCGTCATGTCGGGATGTCTTCATTGCGGAATGGGTTTCGAGGCTTGCTTCGTCACCAACGTGCGTCAGGGTCTGCGGCCTGATATTGAGGACTACCTAGACGCGTACAGAATCAGTCCCCTATTCGGAGTTCTTCCAAAACGGAAGAGTTTGAGAGGACTTCACGCACACGCACGGCAGATGTTGTCCAATCTCCCGTAGAAGCCCAGCTAGCCCCGCCGCACGGTGCTGCTATATTGAGGCATCAGTCGCGTGCGTGTGCGTTCCTGCCAGGATGAGCTGCGAAGCATCGATTTTCGAAAAACCCGTCAATGTGTAGGCCGCCGCCTGGTGCAGCAGATACCGCGACGCGCACCAAAGGTCAACAAAGCACAACGCCGCCGTGTGGCCGACGCCATCGTCGATGTAGAGGGCCCGCGCGAACAGCGGATGCCCCACGCCTTTGGCGGTTGTTCCCGCCAGACTGTACCCGGCCATGGCGACAAGTTCGCTCGGAGTGATGTCGACCTCCGCCACGCCGCAGCGGGCCACGCCGGTTCGCGCCGCCGCTCGGGCGGTCCCTGTCTTCACCTGAAATGTGACACGGCGGCGGCTGGACGCGCGTGCAACCATCTTTTCCAGCGCGCGAAGTTTTTGCGACAGTGTGGTTCGTGAGGGAGCGGGCATTGTGGTTTGACCTTCGAGCGAGATTTGGTTAACGGGAAATACTTAGCCATGATATCTAGTAGGCGCCGTTCGCCGGTTTTGGTGCTATGAGTAACCCTCGGGAGGTATTATCGCACCGAAAGTTGGACTCAGCTTTGCACTCGTCCTGATTTATGCGGGGGGGAATCAGCGATGGTTGTCCCCACCTCGACACTGACCAGCCGCCGGTCCGGCATCAAGTTGACGGAAAACGCCTACTCGTTGAAGTGTATCGATGGCGCTCGGGTCGGATGGTCAGCCACTCGTACAGAGCTGGCCCCAAAACGGCGTTCGAGTAAAATTGCTAGGCGGCCTCGACCTGAAGCGATGTACATCTCCTCGAACGCGACTTCCGGCTCGCGTGTTCATATTCCGTTGGTCGTAGGTTCAAGTNNGCAGCGGACTCATAATCCGTTGGTCGTAGGTTCAAGTCTCACAGGGCCCACCAAATCGGGCGGGTGCCGGACGAAGGCCGGCGCTTTCGCACGCCGCTCATCCGGGCGTAATGCATGATGGTCTTGTACGCGATAGCCAATGGACGGCGCTCGCGCCGCATGGCTGGCTTTCGTGGTCGAAGTCGAAACTTCAGCTCCTCATCGTTCGCCATGTTTCACCAACTCCTGCATTGCCGAACGCGATTTGTCGCCCATCGCCTGGCCCGCGCTCTTCAACAGTCGGGCGTGCCGGCCTTGCGCCCCGGCGACGGCCGCGGCCAACGCATGTCCGTCCGGTTCGGGGATGCACGTCAGCAGAATCTTGGCGAGACTGTCCACTAACGCGAATAAGGCCTGCTGCGCTCGATCCAGTGGTATCATCCCCTGCCGGACCTGCTCGATGCTGGCGGCCAATCGCGCCTCGGCACCGACCAGTTCCTCCCTCTGCCCGGACAGCTCCTGTTCCACGGCATGGCGAATGAACGCGGTTGGCGATGAGAAGCCGCGCTTCTCGGTCGCCTCTCGAATACCTTCGTCGGTCGTTTCAGGGAATCGAATTGCTCGCTGAGCCATATGAGGTCCCTCTAATTTGTAAGGGGATGGCGGCGGCACTTTGGGACAGCTAAAATCGAAAAATCGACGGCGCATCCCCTCGGGGATGCATTTTTTCGAAATGCATCCCGTGAGAAGTGCTAGCGCAGCAAGGAGAAACCAACCAAAACGCGCTGCGGCGCATCCCAACCCTTTATGTTCCACTACGCAATTTTTGGTTGCCTGGGAGCCGTCCTGGAGGGGGGCACTGTAACAATCTGTTGCACTTTGTTCACAAACTGTTGCACTGCCTCACGCTGACCCAAAACTGATGCACTTTGTTAACAAACTGTTTCAAACTGTTGCACGTGGCAAAAAAAACCCGAAAATGACCGTCCCGCGCCCCTCCCGCCATTTCCTTATCAAATGAGGAGCAAATGCAGACAAAAAACGTCGCGAGGGCGGTGATGCGGTTTGGTTGCACAACAAAAATATGTCCCGAAGTGCCTCTGCCATTCCCTTACAAGTTTAGGGAGCAAAATACTGTTGATGTCGACCAAGACCACTCCGCTGCCACGCCGCAGAAAATCAAGATCGGATCTGGTCCACTTGCGCTCCCTCCCTTCAACGCATCCAGCGCCAACGTCCAATCGCTTCCGCAATCTGCGAGACCCGCGGGAGAAAAAGAAGCAGTCTGAGTTTGAGGTCAGATGACGGGACCTCCGGCCGCGAGACTCTCCGCCCAGTCCCCAGGCACGGCCGGACAGATGGCGGGCGTTTGGGTCACCGAGCGCGTCTATTCAGAACTTCATTCCATCAGCCGCCAAACCTTGAGCAATTGGAGGTATCGAGATAAGGCTGCAGGCCGATCCGGGGCAGCGCTCGGTTTTCCCATCTACCGAAGATTCGGCCGCGCGATTCGGTACTGGCTGCCGAATGATGCTCAGCCCGCCGGTGGTGATAATAAGGGTACCGCGGCGTGACCATCTCCCCGTTTTTCCCGTCTTGGCTTGATCCAAGAGCTGCAGCAGCGGGCCGTTGCGAACCGGCGGCGAATAGTACGCCTGAATGAGTTAGCAAGGCCGTTGTGGAGCCTGCAGGCGTGGTGGATACATTCGGCTCTATCGAAGCAGCATTGACCTCCTGCTCTTGTACCTCTTTGGGCCTTAGTGACGACGCTTGGGATCGTGGCTTTTCGTCAATGGGTCTTGCCCAACCGAAAAAAGGTTAGCCGAACTACTCCTCGGTTCTGTTGATCGTCGGGCCGGAAGGGTAGGCGAAGCCTCCGCGGCAAAGCCCGCGCACAATGAAGGCAGACCCAGGAAAAGCGGGCGCCTAGTCATTCCCCGCAGTTGACACGTCATCAGTTCTTGCCATTTCGCCAGCATTAGTATCGCCCAGAGTATCGCCGGAGGTAAACCTCAATTCAATCGTTTTTCTTGTAAACCGCTGATTTTAGTGGTGAGCGCGGTAGGAATCGAACCTACAACCTAGTGATTAAGAGT
>PMUN01000444.1 GCA_003166875.1 Bryobacterales bacterium
AGAGATCTGCGCCATGATGATCCAGCGGGCGAAGCGCGGGCTGACGGTGGTTCGTCTGAAGGGCGGCGATCCATTTATCTTCGGCCGCGGCGGTGAAGAATTGGAAGCGCTGGTTGCGGCGGGCATTCCGTACGAAGTGGTGCCCGGCGTGACCTCGCCACTGGGCATTGCCGCCTACAGCGGCGTGCCGCTGACGCATCGGGATCATACCAAGGTAGTGACATTCCTGACCGGCCACGATGTCCCCGCAATCGATTGGGCAAAAATCGGCCAATCGGAAACGCTTGTGGTGTTCATGGGGATCGCGTCCATCCGGGAAATCGCGCGAGAGATCATGTCGCATGGCCGCTCCGGCGATACTCCCGCGATCGCGGTGCGATGGGGGACGCGGCCCAATCAGGAAACTGTCACTGGCACGCTCGCAACCATTGCCGACGAGATCGAGAAGGCTCATCTCAAACCGCCCGCGACCGTGATCATCGGCGAAGTGGCGGGATTGCACTCGAAGCTGGCTTGGTTTGAGAAGCTGCCCCTGTTCGGAAAACAGATCGTGGTGACGCGCGCGTATGAGCAAGCAGGCGATTTCTCATCGCGGCTCCGCTCGCTCGGCGCGGACGCTATCGAATTGCCCGTCATTTCCATTCAGCCGCCCGAGGATCCGGGTCCGCTGGATCGCGCCATCGGGCACCTCGCTCTCTACGACTGGCTGATTTTCACCAGCGTGAATGGCGTCCAATTTTTCATGGATCGGCTGGACCGCTCCGATCAGGATCTCCGATCATTCAAGGCCCGTATCTGCGCCATCGGACCAACAACGAAGCAGGCCATCGAGAATCTGCACTTGAAAGTTGACCTGATGCCGAAAGAGTACGTCGCCGAAAGCCTGGTGGAAGCGTTCCGCTCTGAACGGCTACAAGGTAAACGCGTGCTGCTGCCGCGCGCGGCTGTTGCGAGAGACTTGATTCCCACTGAGCTTGAGAAGCTGGGCGCTCACATTGAGGTGGTGGATGCCTATCGCAATATCATCCCGGAAGACGCCGCAGCGCGCGCCCATGAGATTTTTTCGGCGGCCAGGAAACCCGACTGGATCACGTTCACCAGCTCATCCACTGTTAAGAACTGCGTCGCGGTTGCCGGACGGGATGCGTTGGAGGGGATTCGGATTGCATCCATCGGGCCGGTGACATCTGAGACCGTCCGCGAGCATGGGCTTACCGTCAACGTAGAAGCTAAGCACTTCACCATGGATGGACTGCTGCAGGCCATCCTGGACGCGCACGCCGCTCATCCTGCATAAACAACCCTTCGTCCGAATTCCATCGCGGCTCTGGCGCGTTCGATCTATTCTGGAAGAGCGTTAAGGCACCGGCTCCCTCACGGTCGCGGTTCGGAAGAACGCGTTACCGAGCCGCGACCGTGAGGGAGCCGGTGTCCGAAAGGAATCATGATCGAGGTCGAGCAGCTTCGAAAGCAATACGGCGACATCACCGCCGTCAAGGATGTGACGTTCACCGCCCGGCCGGGCGAGATCTTCGGTCTGCTCGGCCCGAACGGCGCAGGCAAAACAACCACCATTGGATGTATTTCAAGCCTGCTTACTCCCACGGCCGGCCACATTCTGGTCATGGGGCATGACGTGGTCCGCGACGGCGTGGCAGCGCGGCGAAGTATTGGAGTGGTGCCGCAGGAAATCGCACTCTATGACGATCTCTCAGCGCGCGAAAACTTGAGTTACTGGGGCGGCGCGCAAGGTCTCCGCGGCGCACAGCTCCGCGACCGCATCACGGAAGTGCTGGAGCTAACTGGGCTCCTTGACCGCGCCAAGGAACCGATCAAGCGATTCAGCGGCGGAATGAAACGGCGCCTGAATTTTGCCTGTGGCATTGTGCATCAACCCAAGGTCCTGTTGCTGGATGAACCCACCGTCGGAGTGGATCCGCAGAGCCGGGTTCGCCTGCTGGAACTGGTTCGCGATCAGGCCAAAGCCGGCGCCTGCGTGCTCTACACCACGCACTACATGGAGGAAGCCCAGACTCTGTGCGATCGGCTGGCCATCATCGATCACGGCAGCATCATCGCGCAAGGCACGCTGGCCGAGCTGCGCTCTTTGCTTGCCGAACGCGATCTGCTCCGTCTCACCGGCGTGTTTCGGCCCGATGCCGTGCGGGAGGCGCTGGCTCGTGTAGAAGGCGTGGAGATTATCCACTCCGATGAGACGCAGCTTGCCCTCTCGGTAAACGACGCCTCGCACCGTCTGCCATCCCTTTTCGCGGCTATCAACACTGCTGGCGAAGTCCGCGGCACTACGCTGACGCAACCGAGTCTCGAAAGCCTGTTCATCAAGCTCACGGGCAAGGAACTGAGGGAGTAGCCATGCGTTTTGTTTTCACAAGCGCTGTTAAGGATCTTCGCCGCATTCGGCGCGATCCAGTGATGCTCCTCACTTGGCTCGGCATCCCGACCCTTATCGCGCTCTTGCTGGTGGTGATCTTCGGACGTGGAGATGCGCGCCCGAATGGAAAGCTGCTGATCGTGGATGAAGATCAAGGTATCGGCGCGACGCTCCTGGCCGGCGCTTTCAGCCAGGGAGCGCTGAGCAATATGATTAGCGTCGAAAAGGTGGAGCGCGAGGAAGGCCGGCGCCGCATCAATAAAGGCAACGCGTCTGCTCTTCTGGTGATCCCCAAGAACTTCACCACTGCGCTCATCGAAGGAAAAGCCGCTCATCTTCAACTGGTCCGCAATCCTGCGCAGCGAATACTGCCGGACATTATTGAACAAGTGCTCTCCATGCTGACCGATAGTGCGTTCTATCTGCAGATGGTGGCCGGCCCCCAACTTCGTGAGGCCGCGCGAGGGACGCCCACCGATGCCGGCATCGCTCAGATTTCCGTCCAGTTCAATCATGCTGCGGCTGATCTGCGCAAGTATCTTGCTCCGCCCGTGATTCAACTGGAAACAAAAGTGATCGAGGGAAAAACCGACAAGCCGGGCGGATTTGCCGCCTTGATGCTGCCTGGCATGCTATATATGGCGGTCTTTTTTATCGCGGGCGGGCTTGCGACGGACGTGTGGCGCGAGCGCACTTCTGGAGCGCTCCGGCGCGTGGTTACTACGCCCGCCAGTTTCCGAGCCTTTCTCGCGGGCAAGCTGCTTGCGGTGCTGCTTGTGCTCGCTCTTGTGGGAACATTTGGGCTCACCGTTGCGCACTTCCTGGCGGATTTACGAGTCTCCAACTTCCCGCTGGCGATTCTATGGATCGCAATCTCCGGCACCGGTCTCTATCTGTTCATGATGCTGTTGCAGTCGCTGGCTTCGAGTGAGCGCGTGGCGAGCATGCTTAGCAACTTCGTCTTGTTGCCCCTTACCATGCTGGGCGGTAGCTTCTTCCCCTTCGATTTGATGCCGAAAGGCTTTGCGCAGATCGGACGCCTGACACCCAACGGCTGGTCCGTTACCGAACTTCAGAAAATCCTGGATGGCGCCGCCGTGACACCGGCCGCGTTCGCAGCGGTCATTTTGTTTGTCACTGCCGCGTGGCTGGTGGTTGGATGGCGCGTACGGAGGACCGCATGCTGAGAGACGCGCTATATATCACTTACCGCGATCTGCGCTATCTGCTGCCGCGCCGCGAAACATGGATGTGGACTTTTGTTATGCCGATTATATTCTTCTACTTTATCGGCAGCGTAACGGGCGGCTTTGGGAGTCACGAAAAGCGGGATCCTATCGCCGTGCTGGTCCCACCCGACGCGGGCTTCCTCGCAGATGAACTCATCCGGCGGTTGGAGCAGCGTAACTTCCAGGTTGTGCATACCGAGAACTTTTTCCGTGAGCTTCGCATCCCGCCGGGCTTCACTGCGACGGTACTTGCCGGTAAACCGGTGAAGTTGGAACTGACCCGGTATGGCGCTGGTATCGACACCGATTACGATCAGACGCGCGCCGCTCGCGCCGTCTACACTGTGCTGGCTGACCTGGTTGCTATTTCATCCAAAGGCGGCACGCCGAGCTCCGCGACTTTCGCTCAGCTCGCCGAGCAACCGCGCCTGATAACGCTGGATGTAACCTCAGCCGGAAAACGCAAGGCGCCGCCCATCGGTTTCGAGCAGGCCGTGCCAGGCACGCTGGTGATGTTCACATTGTTGGTAATGTTCACCAGTGGCGGCGTGTCGCTGCTGGTGGAACGGCGGCAGGGCATATTAAGACGTCTAGCATCCTCGCCGATGTCACGCGGCGCCGTGGTGCTGGGGAAATGGGGAGCGCGAGTAACGCTCGGATTTATCCAGATCCTGTTTGCGATGGCGGCCGGGTCGATCTTGTTCAAGGTGAACTGGGGCGATCATCTGGGCGCGATTTTCGCGCTACTGGCCGCTTACGCCAGTCTCGCAGCGCTGCTGGGCATGCTGTTGGGGAATTTTTCTCGCAGCGATGGGCAAGTGATCGGTCTGGGCGTGATCGCGAGCAATGTGATGGCCGCCCTCGGTGGTTGCTGGTGGCCCATCGAGATCACCCCACGCTGGACCCAGAGCCTCGCGCTGGTTTTCCCAACCGGCTGGGCCATGGACGGACTCCACAAACTGATGAGCTTCGGCGATTCGCCGGAAGCGGTCATCCCTCACATCGTGGCATGTGTCGTGGCTGCGCTGATCGCGGGCTACGTGCTAGCTCGCACCTTCCGCTTCGAGTAGGGCAGCGCAGCTTGCTAAGCTGCGGCCGATTGTCAATCGGCCAGACTGGACAGCGGCGGTAGCCAACCGCCGCGCAGGCTGCCAGCCTGCCCCACATCACGCCGGTAGCGGGACCCAGCTATTCTCGTGAGCGGAGCGGAATAGGCCCTCGATCACCTGCATGTTTCCAAGCGAATCCTCGAGCGGTGTGGGAATTTCCCCGCCCTCTCGCAGGGCTTGGGAAAACGCGTCGCCCTGGATGGTGTATTGATCGCAAATCGCAAACTCCTCGGTCTGGATGCCGCTCCCGAATACGTCGGCGCCGTTGTCGACAAAGAGACGGCACGGCCGATCCGGCGGAGCGTTGAATGGAATCTCGATCTCGACGCGTCCCTTCGTTCCGAAGATCTGTACGCGTTGGTACGGCACCAATTGCGTGCTGCAGGTGAAAACAGATTGGCCGGCGGAAAAATCGAGAATCGCCGAGCCGAGCCGGTCAGTGTGAAATTCTGGATCGCGCTCCAGCCGGCCAACCACCCGGACTGGTTCCTGCTCGAACAGAAAGCGGGAAATCTGAATTGGATAGCAGCCGATGTCCATCAGTCCGCCACCACCCCATTCCTCGATGTTGCGGACGTTGGCGCGGTCGCGATTGAAATAACTGAAGGCGCACATTATGGCGCGCAGATCACCGATCTGGCCAGAGCGCACGATCTCCCGCGCGCGTAGCCACTGGGGATGAGTCCGGACCATGAATGCCTCGCCGATCTTTACGCCAGTTCGGTCGCGAGCATCCATCAGCGTGCGACATTCGGCGACGGTCAGCGAGATCGGTTTTTCGCACAACACGTGTTTACCGGCCTCGGCCGCGCGAATGGACCACGGTACGTGCAAGTGATTCGGCAAAGGATTGTAAACAGCTTCGATTTCTGGATCGGCCAGCAGTTCTTCATAGGAGCCGTAGGCTTTCGGGATCTTCAGATCGGCCGCGCCGCGCTGGGCTTTCGCCAGATCCCGAGAGGCAATACCCACTATTTCGGACCATTCGCCTTGCTGCATGGCCGGGATCACCTTTTGGGTTGCGATCTTGGCCACTCCGAGAACGCCCCATCGAACTTTTTTGGACATAGCGAAAGTTTCTCACACTATGTTGGCAGGCGGAGTGGGGCAGACGCTTTCGTCTGCCAACCCGGATGCATTCGATGGTGCTTCTTGTGCGTAGTACGTTTAGAAAGTATGGCTGGATATCGATGCATTCCCCTACTGGCTTTCGTGTGCATGGCTCAAGAACCACCGCATATCAAGGTGAATGTGCACCTGGTCAACGTCACGTTCAGCGTGCGGAATGACGCTGGCCTTTCACCCCCGGACCTCACGAAGAATGATTTCGAGGTCTTTGAGGACGGCGTGCCGCAAAACATTTCGTTCTTTTCCCGCAGCGCCGATCTTCCGCTGACGATGGGCATGATCGTGGACGCCAGCGGCAGCCAGGAGCATTTCGTCAAAGCGCATCACCACGACCTTGAAACATTCTTGAGGCGTGTCCTTCAACCCAACGACCGGGCATTCCTGGTTGGCTTTGGAAACCATATCCGGCTGGTGTCCGACTTCACTTCTTCCAGCAGCGAAATCCTGGACGAACTCAAGCAGTATGAGCACGAGTCAGGACACTTCGACCAGATGGGGCCGGAGGATGAAGACCGCGAGGGCGGAACGGCTTTCTATGACGCCATCTATTATTCGGCGTCCGAAAAACTATCGGACGGAACCAGCGGGCGCAAAGCTCTGATCATCTTCAGCGATGGAGAAGACAATTCCAGCGCACATCATATGTTGGACGTAATTGAGGAATCGCAAATCGAAAACGTTCCGCTGTTCTGCGTCCGCTACACGCAACACGGCCGACACGGCAAACTGACAGCACGGAACAAGTATGGGACCAGTGTGATGGCGAGGATCGCCAAGGAATCCGGCGGCGAAGATTTTGACGCAGAAAAGAAGGATCTGAAAGAATCGTTCCACGAGATCGGGGAGGAGCTTCGTTCATCCTACGAGCTGGCCTACAACTCCACCAATACCGAACGCGATGGTTATTTCCGCAGAATCGTGATTCGCTCCAAGAATCCCGGATTGACTGTCCGCGCGAAGACCGGCTATTACGCGCGTTGATGTAGCGCACGCACTCACAATGAAAACTTCGGCTAATGGTGGGGCGGACCCCCTGGTCCGCGCGGGTCCCCCTGGACCCGCTACCTCAAGCATCGACGAATGCCAGCTGCAGGCCGACGTGGGCGTCGGCCGTGGACCAGGGGGTCCGCCCCACTTTGCATTCGTCCATCCGAGACTAAGTGTTTTCGACGGTGCGTGCGCCACAGGGTCCAGCGCGATCAATCAAACTCCCGCGCCGCCGCCTTCTGCTCCGCCCCAACCCGCCCTGCCGCAATATCCGCTTTGAAATAATTCTCGCCACGAATCGGCGCACCCGCCAAGCGGCGCAGCATCGTCAGTTGGCCCACGTGCGTGAGCGCATCGGCGATCGGCCCTTGGAACAGTTTCTCTGCCGAAACATGCAGCGGCTGGTCTGAGGCCAAGTACGCGTCGAAAGCCTCCAACGCCTTGTGGAATCGCTGGACCCCCGCATCCCATGCGACTGGCGGCGAATCGTGCCACTCCTGTTTTCCTTGCGCCATCGATAGCGCCCAGTCCAACAGGTCGCCGAGATGCGCCACCAATTGGCTGGGAGTGCGTGTCTTTTCCGATGCGTGGAACTCGGCGAAGTGCGCCGGTGCGCCTCGCATTGATTTTGCGCCTCGATACGCTAGCGTCGCCACCGTGTGGCGCAGCATTTGCCGCTGCGAATCTTGTACTGGAGCATAACTTGCCATAAAAATAGCTTACTCGTAACGCAGCGCCTGAATCGGATCCACCCGCGATGCGCGCCGCGCCGGCACCACGCTTGCGAGAAACGCGATCGCCCCGAACAGCAGCACCACCGCGCCGAATGTCACGGGGTCGGTTCCGCTCACACCTGCCAACAGCTTGCCTGTAATCCTCGCAACTGCTAAAGCAATGCCCACGCCGGTAGCCATTCCCGCCGTCACCCACAGCAACGATCGTTGCAACACCAGCCGCATCACCTGCGGACGTGGAGCGCCTAGCGCCATCCGAATTCCGATTTCGCGCGTCCTCCGCGCCACCGTGAAATGCAGCACGCCGTAGATTCCCACCGCCGCCAGCACGAGCGCCATGATCGCGAATGTTCCAATCAGCGATGCGCCCATATCGTAGATGGATGTCACGCGGTTCAGGAATTGCGGCATGTTCCGAACACCGAACGCCGGCACCGTCGGATCCAGCGCGCTGAGTTGTTGTCGTAGCGCCGGCATCAGAGTTTCGGTACTCTGTTTCGAACGAACCAGCACTGTCACGCGCCCCTGGTAGGCCTGCGCAAGCGGCGTGAAATAGTAAGAACGCGCGCTCTCGCCGAAAGTCAAGTACGTGCCGTTCTTAGCCACACCAGCCACTTCCACGAGCGGCTGGTCACGCCCCGGCGCGAACTTGCGTCCGATGGCCCGCTCGGGTGTTTGCCAATAGCGCCGCGCCATGGTTTCATTGACCACCGCTACTAGCGGCGATGAATCCGTATCGCGACTATTGATAGCCCGTCCGGTCACAATTCGTGTTCCCATGGTTTCGAAATAATCCGGCCCCACTGCGCTCATCATCGCCAGGTTTTGTTCGCGATCCGAGCGCGGAACATAGCCCTGCGGCAGAACTGCCGTCGAATACTGATAAGCATCCAGCGGTAGAGGAGAAGCCATGCTGACCGCGTCCACTCCTGAAACCGTGTGCAATCGATCCATCAGATTGCGTTGGAACGCTCGGCCGTGCGCCTCGTCATAGTGCCGCAGATCCAAGTTGACGGAGAACATTGTGATGCCGTTGCGATAAAAGCCCGGATCGGTGCTGTTGGCAAACTGCATGCTCCGCAGAAATAGGCCGCCGCAAATCAGCAGCACACAAGAGAGCGCCACTTGCAGCATCACCAATAGATTGCCGCGGCCAATGCGGAAGCGCCCCACCCGCACCGCTGTGGATTCCCCCTTCATCGCCGAAACCTGGTCCACCTTGCTCGCCCGCAGCGCAGGGAAGAGTCCGAAAAACACCGCCGTCGCCAATGAAATCAGGAACGTGAACGGCAGCAATCGAAGATCGAATTTCGTGTCGTAATCCAGGTCGGAGGTCTGGAAATCGAGCGTCGGATAAAAGCGTCTGGAATGATCGTTAAACCAGAGTGCGAAAAGCAGGCCCAGCGCCCCGGCGGCGAGTGAAAGTAGCACGCTCTCGGTGAGCAACTGCCGGACCAGCCGGAAGCGGCTCGCCCCCACGGCCACTCGAATGGCCATCTCGCGGCCACGGCTCGCGGCGCGTGCCAGCATCAGATTCGCCACATTCGCGCAGGCCACCAGCAATACCAGAAACACCACTCCCGCCAGGATGCCCGTGATCGTTGAGAATATTCCCTTGGCAGCTAGAAACGGATTCGTGCGCGTGCCGCCCGGAATCAGGTGCGCCTTCAAATCCTTGTCTTCCTTTGGATATTGACGCGCAAGCTGCTCGGCCACCGCATTCAACGCCGCCTCCGCCTGCTTCATGGTCACGCCCGGCTTCAGCCGTGCCCGAGTATTGATCCAACGATTGTCTCGTCCCTCCAGATAATTCCCATAGGCCGGCGCGATGGTCTGCTGCATCATCGCGGGCACCCAGACATCCGGAACAAAATTAAACAGTGTAGTGCCGATGAATCCGTGCGGAGCCACTCCCACCACCGTAAGCGGATGATCGTTGATCTTGATCGTTTTTCCCACGATCTTCGGATCACCCTGGAATCGCCGCTTCCAAAAATTGTAGTTGAGAACGCAGACCGGCTTCTGCCCCGGCGCGCGATCCTCCTCCGGCAAAAATCCGCGCCCCACCACCGGATGCACACCCAAACCGGAGAAATAATTCCCCGTCACAATCTCGCCCCAGATCAGCTCTGACTCCCCGCCGTCCGTCACGCTCAGTGGAATCCCCGTGGAGCCCATGATGTCCGTGAGGCCCGTGTCCTGCTTGCGGTAATCCAACAGGTCGGGATAGGAAAGCCAACCCAACTCGCTTCCCAATCGCGGCGCAGTGAAGTAGAGAGCTACCAGCCGATCCGGTTTCTCCACCGGCATCGGGCGCAGCATGTAAGCGTTCACGATCGAATAAATGGCGGTGTTTGCGCCGATTCCGAGCGCTAGCGACAACACAACCACCACCGTGAACCCCGGGGACTTCAGGAGCACGCGGAGAGCGTAGCGGACATCCTGCCAAATTGTGGACATGGAGACCGTAGTGCAGATTGCGTTCCCAACATAACTGATAGCAGCGACATGAGATGCCTACTCCGCAGTGTCCACTTCCGGGAAGCCGCGTCTCGATTCCGGTGCGATATACTGTGTGGGAGTTCACAAACGAATGAAACCTTATTTGTATACCCTTGCTCTCCCGGCGCTGCTGCTATGGTCAACCCAAGCCTTTGCCCAACAATTGCACAAGCTGCATATTGACGACACTGGAAAGGTGCTCAAGCAGCACCAGGTGGTCCATGTAAAAGTGGGCCACACCGTAACTTGGGTGCGACACACCGGCGCCGCCAAGCCCTGGTACGCGAAGTTTGATGACAGCCCTTGCGCGGAAGGCAGCGAGTTTGGATCGGATCGCGCCAAGACCTGCACCATTAAGGTCGCCTGCCATGCCAAAGGCGATGCAGGATGCCGTGCGTATTCCTACAATAGTTCCACCGGCGCGACCGCATCCATGCATGATCCGACCGTCGTAGTGGACCCGTAATATTGGATGCTCCGCCGCGCGTTACCGAACCGCGACCGTGAGGGAGTCGGTGCCTTGCGCCGATTTTTTCCCGGCTGCTGAGTCTGAGCAACGGAACAATGCGCTCCATGGATATGGTTGGTCGGACCATTTCGCATTTCGAGATTCTCGAAAAGCTCGGCGAGGGCGGCATGGGCGTGGTCTTCTGTGCCCGCGATCTGCGTCTCGATCGTTTGGTCGCACTCAAAATTCTGCCGCCTGAGCAAATGACCGATGCTCACCGCCGAGGACGCTTCGAGCGTGAAGCGAAAGCTGCCTCCGGCTTGAACCATCCGAACATCGTCACCATCCATGAAATCGAAACCGTCGATGGCGTTGACTACATCGCCATGGAGTACGTGCGCGGCAGCACGCTTCGCGGACTGATTCCTCCTGGCGGGATGAATCTCGCCGACGCGCTCAACTACGCCAATCAGATTGCAGCGGGATTGGCGGCCGCGCATGGCGCAGGCATCGTCCATCGCGACGTCAAGCCGGCCAACATCATGGTTACCAAGTCGGGCCTCGTGAAGCTTCTGGATTTCGGATTAGCTCAAGTGGAGCAGGTTCCTCTCAGCGACAACGATTCCACGGGAAGCATGGGCCCCGCGTTCCTGACGCGGCCTGGCACCATCCTCGGAACAGTGGCCTACATGTCTCCGGAACAGGCGCAAGCCAAGGAGATGGACCAACGGTCCGACATTTTCTCTTTCGGCATCGTGCTCTATCAAATGCTGACAGGCTCTTTGCCTTTCCAATCGAATTCCGAAGTCGGATTGATGTACGAGATCGTCCACGGACCCACTCCTTCGGCTTCCCAAGTGCGCCGCGATCTTCCTCCGGCTCTCGACCGCATATTCTCCACGGCCCTCGAAAAAGATCCGAAGATGCGCTATCCGGACATGGATACCCTCATCGCGGATCTGCGGCAGGTAAGCCGTGAAATGAGAGGTGAAGCCCCACTCACCGCGCCGTTTGTGCCCCACTCGGCGAGGCGAAACTGGCGGAGACCGCTTGAAATCTCAGCGTTCGTGATTTCACTCGTGCTTCTAGTCGCGGTCCTGATTTGGAAATTGGCCCCGCGGTGGATCGCGAGCGTACCAGCCGAAAAGAAAATCGCCGTGCTGCCGTTCCGCATTGTGGGAGATGCCCGCGAGACCGAATCCTTCCGCGATGGGTTGATGGAAGCGCTCACCAGCGAACTCACCGAGCTGTCGCAGTTCCACAATACGCTGTGGGTTGTGCCAGCCACGGAAGTCCGCCGGGAAGCGCTCTCGAGCGCGAAGGATGCCCAGCGCCAGTTGGGCGTCAATCTGGTGATTAGCGGCAGCGTGCAGCGCGACGCCTCTCACGTCCACCTCACGGCCAATCTTGTGGATGCGAAAACCCTCCGGCAATTGCGTGCGCGCGAAATCACCCGGCCCATCGGCGAAGTGGCCGACATGCAGGAGGCGGTAGTCCAGGAAGTGGCCGGCATGTTGCAATTGGAATTGGGCGCCAAGGACCGTCAGGTCCTGGCTGCCGGCGCCACCAGCACATCCAGCGCGTACGATTTCTATTTGCAAGCCCGTGGTCACCTGCAGCGCCGGAATCGCGCTGAGGTGGATCAGGCCATCGATCTTTTCAAGCAAGCCATCCGGCAGGATCCCAAGTACGCACTCGCATTCGCTGGATTGAGTGAAGCCTACTGGTGGAACTACCGCATAACCGGCGACACCGCGTCGGTCGCGCAGGCCGAAGAAAATAGCACGAAAGCGCTGGAGCTCAACAGCAAGCTGGCTCCCGTTTACGTAACGCGTGGAATTATTCAGGCGGGCACCGGCCACCACGAAGAAGCCGTACAAGCGCTCCAGGCCGCGCTCGATCTGGAGCCCATCAATCCCAGCGCCGGCCGAGAGCTCGCCGCCGTGTATGAAGCCATGGCGAGACTTGACGATGCCGAATCGACGCTCAAGAAAGGCCTCGCCTTGCGTCCGAGTGACTGGACCAGCTTGTATGATCTGGGCACGTTTTACTACCGGCAGAGCCGATATCAGGAAGCGGTACCCCTATTGCAGCGCGTTACGGATCTCGCGCCTGACAATAACTCGGGATACACCGGCCTGGGCGCCGTGTATTGGATGCAAGGTAAGTACGAAAACGCCGCGGACAACTTTAAAAGATCGCTCGATCTGCATCCCACTGCATCCGCCTACACTAGTTTGGGCACCGTTTATTTCTTCATGGGACGCTGCGTCGATGCTGTGCCGCAGATGCAGAAGGCCGTGGATCTTCTTCCCAAACGCGATCAGTTCTGGGGTAACCTGGGCGATGCGTACAACTGTGTCCCCGGAAAAAAGACCGAAGCTGTGGAAGCTTACAAGCGCGCCATCCAGCTGGCTCAGGCCGCATCGGTGGTCAATCCCAAGGATGCGGATGCTCTGAGCCGCGTGGCTCTGTATCAAGCCCGGCTCGGCAATAAGATGGAAGCGGAGGCCCACATCGGGAAGGCGCGCCAGCTAACTCCAGCAAACAGGAACGTCCTCTGGAACGCCGCGCTGGTTTATGAGCTGGCCGGTGAACGCGATCATGCACTGGAGGCTTTGAAAGCCGCCATCCGCGCAGGCCAGCCGCTGGAAGAAGTCCGCCGCGAACCCGCGCTGAAAAATCTGCGCAAAGATCCCCGCTATGCTCGTCTATTAAAATGACGCCTGTGGTACACCCGTGGCGCACGCACTCGT
>PMUN01000462.1 GCA_003166875.1 Bryobacterales bacterium
ACTCCAGGGGTTCACTTCAGAAGGCAGAAAGCAGAAGGCGGCAGGAGGCAGGCGGCGCGTGACAATGAGTCGATGCTGTATTGCCCCGCGTGCAGCACACGGCTTACCGAACTGAAATGCAAGCTGGTCTGCAACCAATGTGGTTACTACATGAGCTGCGCCGACTACTACTGAAGTTTAATTCTGCGAGCGCAGCAGCAAGAGGATCGCGAGCACGAATAAGATCGCTCCCACCAGTGCTGCGATCTTCCACGCGCTGTATGGCCGCTCGCCCTGCACCTCGCCGGTCCGGGCGTTCACGACGACCTGGTAGACCTTGGCTTGAAACTTGTATGCTCCAATCCACACCGGCAACAGCAGATGGCGGAACGTGGTGTTGGAGTATGCAGTGTCGACACTTTCGACGCGCTGCTCATCGCCGCCGATGTCGCGTGCCGCGTCTGCCTCGATGGCGCTCTGCATCACGCTTTTGGCTTTGTCGAAACCGGCCGGAAGTTCCACCTGGTAGCGTTGAGCCTTGAAGCCGGAGAGATACGCCGGCTCGTACGCGCGAAGGGATTCCAGATCCCAGGGCTCCAGCGCGTCCAGCCTTTTTTCGGAGACTGACTTCGTGGCTACGACCAACACGTTATCGAACCTTCGCGATACTTCGCCCGAAACCTGAGTCCAGCGCGTCCTTTGCACCTGGCGAGTTCGCTGCACAGGGCGGCCCTGTTCGTCCGTGTCCGTGTACACCTCGGTGTCCCAATAATGATCGCCGCGCTCGCCACGATACTGGCTTCTGGTGTCGGCCGCGTAATCCCAAAAAGGAAGATAGACGCCCGAAATCGCCTCCTGGCGCGCCATCCTCTTCAGCGCGTTCGGAGCGAACCAGCGGGTCTGCAACCATTCGCGCACTTGTGTCTGAGCGTTGTTCTTCGGCACTTTGGCCGGCAGCAGGCCGTCGGGCGAAATCATCGGATCCGCCGCCTTTGGCTCGGCCACGATGTCGGCTCCGCAGAACGGACAGGTTCCGGCGACCTCCGGCGGATCGAATGCGACCCGGCTGCCGCAACCATCGCAGCTCACTTCGAGCGCCTGATCGGTCAGCGGGCGCAGATGCGTGTCATCCGTTTTCGCCAGAAACTCGTCGAGTGAATGCGGCGGAGCCACGCCCGTTGTGACAGCGGGCACCGCAGCCGTTTGCCCGCAGAACCGGCATTTCATCAGGCCGCTCTCAGGATCGAACTCCATGTCCGCCGCACAACCGGGACACCGGAATCGCTGCGGCTTCGTCTCTTCAGGCATGCGGGGTGACTCCAAAGACTATAATGTTAACTCGACAGGTTCATTATGAGTGAAGTCCCGGAACTACTGGAGCGTCTCCGCCGCGGCGCGGAATTGGTTGCAGTCTCCATCACTGGAGCCGCCGGCTCCGAGCTCGACTACGTGCCCGATCCAGGCAAATGGAGCATCCGCCAGATTGTCGCGCATCTCGCCGATGCTGAAATGGTGGCCGGAATGAGGTTGCGGCGCATTATCGCCGAAGACAACCCGCACATCGAAGCCTACGACCAGAACGCCTGGGCCACCAATCTGGACTACACCAGGCGCAAGACCTCGCCGGCGCTTGAAACATTTCGCCGCATTCGTGGCGAGAATTATGAGTTGCTGAAAGACTTGCCGGCTCCGGTCTTCGAGCGAGAGGGCCTGCACAGCGAACGCGGCCCCATGTCCCTAAAACTGCTGCTGCAGATAATCGCCGAGCACGCCGAGAATCACGCAACGCAAATCCGAACCCGCCGCGCGGAATTCAAAGCACAAAAGGCTGCCACCAAATGAAGAAACTTCCGCTGGTCCTCTGGTTCCTGCCTCCTGCCGCCTGCCTCCTGTTGCAGGCTGCCACCGATTTCACCGCCGAAGGCAAGCACTGGTGGTCGCACATCGAATACCTCGCGAGCGACGACCTCAAAGGCCGCGACACCGGCAGCGAAGGCCATCTCAAGGCCGCGCGTTATGTGGCCGGAGAATTCGAACGCTCCGGACTGAAACCGGCCGGGACGTCCGGTTATTTTCAACCCGTGAAGTTCGACGTCAAGCAGATCGTCGAAGATGAATCGAGCCTGGCGCTGGTACGCGATGGAAAGGCGGAGCCGCTGATGCTGGGCGACGATGCCAATTTCAGCCTGCGCGGTAACATACAGGAATCCACGGAAGCCCCGGCTATTTTTGCCGGCTACGGCTTCGGAGTTCCCGAGAAAAACTATGACGATCTGGCCGGCCTGGATGTCAAAGGCAAAATTGTCGTCTACCTGGCGGGCGGCCCCAAGTCCATCCCTGGTCCTCTGAAATCGCACTATCAATCGGGCGCCGAGCGCTGGAAATATCTGAAAGCCGCGGGCGCCATCGGAATCGCGAACATCCCGAATCCAAAATCGATGGACATTCCCTGGTCTCGAATGAGACTCGCCCGTCTGATGCCTTCCATGAGTTTGGCGGATCCATCGTTCGATGAGACCTCCGGACTGCGCCTGGCCTTGGTCATCAATCCGGAGCGCGCCGACAAATTCTTTGAAGGCACCGGGCATAACATCGCCGAGATTCTCAAGGCCGCGGATGCCGACGAAGCTTTGCCCAAGTTTCCGCTGGCGGTGACTGTCCGCGCGCGCGTCCACCTGAAGAAATCGGCAGTGGAATCGCAAAACGTGGCAGGGCTCCTGCCTGGTTCCGATCCGAAACTGAAAAACGAATACGTTTTTCTCACCGCGCATCTCGATCATGTCGGCGTGGGCCCGGCCATCAACGGCGATTCCATCTACAACGGCGCCATGGACGATGCTTCCGGCATCGCGTCCATTCTCGAAATCGCGCGATTGATCCACGAATCGCATGCCAAGCTCCGGCGTTCGCTGGTTTTTCTCGCTGTCACGGGCGAAGAGAAGGGATTGCAAGGATCGCGCTATTTCAATGGGCACCCAACCGTGAACGAAAAAAACATTGTGGCCGACATCAATCTGGACATGTTCCTGCCCTTACACGCATTGCACTACATTGAGGTGCAGGGGCTGGCCAAATCGACGCTCGGTGACGACATTCGCGCCGTTGCCAAGGAGGCGGGCGTGGAGGTGCAGGCCGATAAAGAACCGCAGCGCAATCTTTTCATCCGCAGCGATCAGTACAGCTTCATCAAGAAAGGTATTCCGGCGCTGGCGTTCAAGTTCGGATATCTGCCGGGCTCGCCCGAGGAAACTCTACACAAGGAATGGCTGAAGAATCGGTACCATGCGCCGTCCGATGACTTGAATCAACCGGTGGATAAAACCGCCGCGGCTGAGTTCAATGAGATTCTTCTGAAACTGGCTGAACGCGTCGCGAATGCACCCGAGCGTCCGCAGTGGAAGCCTGACAGTTTCTTCCGGCGCTTTGCGAGCGGTAGTTAGCTGGACTTGGTAGGCGCGGGCTTCTTACTCTTCTTTTTCTTGACCGTCTTGGTTGTCTCGGTCTTGGTTGAATCGGAATCGCATTTTCGAAGGCCCGAATCCTTGCTGCCCTGAGCTCCCATCTGTTCGGACGCTTTTCCCGAGCTCCCTGCCTGCGAGCCGGCTTGTTCTTTTTCGGGGGGCTGGCTTTGACCGCTCCGAGCAAGCTGGCTGCTTGCCAGTAAAACGGAAAGGCACAGCGCGCCAATACGGATGGAATACGCAATGTTCATAAGCTCACCTTCCAGTAGCTCCCACCGATTTCTTCCGGTGTTCCAGGAGCATCTCGATCCTTCGAGCCAAGTATAGTCCTATTATCTCAAGAATGGTGGGGTAAGTCACGTTGGCAAACACTCCAAACTGGCGGGTAATCACGGAGCTGAAGAACCAGCCCATACAGAATGTCGCGAGCAAGCTCACAACCAACGACCACTCCGGCCATGCCGGCTTCCATCTATAGAAGATCCAAAATATCAAAATGAACCAGACGGCGCTCATCGAGTAGTTCACATATGGGGGAGCGGGGAGCAGCAAGCTTTCGTCCAGCAGGGCGGCGACGTAATTTGCCTGCAGATGTGGACCGGTGAGAACGCCGGCATCGGTTTCGTGTAAATCCACCCACTTCTCGCCGACGATCACGACTTTGTCCCTCAGTCCATCCAGCGCTTTGCTGTCACCCTCATTGTCGCCACAATTGGGCCAATCCACGTTCAAGCCTTTTTGATTGCAGACCAGGCTGAGAGCTGAAACCGATGCAAACGTGCCTTCGGGGAGCAGTTTGGTGTACGGATAAGTGACCCAGCGCTGCAGGTTCGCAAGATTGTGGCTCTTCATGATGTTGGGATCCAGCGATTGCGCCGCGGCCGCCGCCAGGGTCGGCCACATCTTGGGAGCCTTGTGCCCAACTTCCTTGCAGTCTCCAAAGGCCATCCAGCTCAGCGGGATTTTTCGTTCGTCGTCTTTCGATATCGAGGCCAATCCCAGGCGTATGCGATCGGCCGATATGTCCTTATTCAGAAGCTCGTATGGACCGAGCATTACCTCGTCGGATTGCAAGTCTTCGGAATGCAAATCAGGACACATCCGCTGGATGTTCTCGCCGTTGAATGCTTCCACAGCAATGACCACGGGTACCTTGGCGGAAATGTCTCGGATCGTGTCTTTCAGCTCCGTTGTCCCATCCTTCCCGTCTTTCCCGACTGGACAAACGCCGGGAGGAACTATGCCGTACCATTTGTCCACCACGATCAGGCGCGGATCCTGTGCCGCCACCTTAGCGAGCAACTTGGCCATAAAAGCGCGGTGAGTACAACGGAACTCGCCCAATGTGCTTCCAGGTTCGACATTGCGGTCGATGATCACGATCTTGAACTCATCGATACGAGTCTGGCGGGGGCCATTCGGACCGAAATGCCGGTACCAGAAGCTAGGGGTCAGCCAGCTTAAGTAGCGCGAATCGAGAACTGTGGCTTTGCCGAGAAACTCGTTCACAAAAAACGGGAACGCAATCGCAATAAAGGTCAGAATAATAACCTTGACGTGCGAGTACTTGGCGTGTGGCATAGCCGGAGACTTAGTTTACAACGAACTGAGAGCCGTCCACCAGCGTGGAACAGTAGCTGCAACGATTTTCCGTAACATGCGCGTTATCCTTCTTCTCGTGTCCTTCGCCGGCCGTCTGATTTGCGCGGAACCGCCTTTTGATCCGGCTATTTCGACACCGTCCGTGGTCCGATCCGTCGCTATCCTCGGGACCAGGCTTCCCGTCACCCTGGCGACACAGGTGGGCCAGCCATACAACGCCCGCGCCATTTCCGGCGATGTTCGAAAGTTGTGGAACACGGGACGCTTTGAAGACATTCGCGTTGAAACCACGCCCCGTGACGATGGAACCGCGGTGATCTTTCATGTGGTAGAGGCGCGGTCGTTCCTGATACGTAAATTGCTGATCGAGCCATCCAACTTGGGGTTGCGGCTGGCAATTCCAGAAGGTGCTCTCGTGGACCAGCGGCAAGGGCAGGCCGTGGCTCTTGAGGCGCGCAAGCAGCTTGCCGCTCAAGGCTATTCGAACGCGCAAGTGAATCCGGAACTTGTTCCGGTGGCCCCAGGCAAGGCCGATCTTCAACTCACCATAATGCCGGGCGATCGGATTCGTGTGAAAAATATTCAGTTCGCGGGCGACGGCGCGCTGGATTCCAACGAGCTGCGGCAAGCGCTTCGGGCGTTGCGAATCCGGCATATTCTCGGTTGGCCATTGTTGCCCGCATATTCGATGGAAGCGGTTGACGCCGATCTCGCTCGCCTCCGGTCCCTTTACCTTTCGAAGGGATATTTCGACGCGAACGTCCGGCTCGACAACACCGAGATTCATGGCAAAGACGCGGAGGTCAGCATTCGCGCGGAAGCTGGGCCGCTCTATCAGGGCAAGCAACGGCCGTGCGACCTGTGCGCCTCGCTCTTTCGGGCACGCCGCGAAGCTGAACGCCAAGGCGTCCTGGATTTCTCGGCGACTGTCAGGGTGAGAGGTGCGGATCTAACTCCAACCATTGAGCGCGGACGCGTGTACCGCGTAGGGCGAATCGAATTCTCGGGCAATCATCATTACAGCGATGCCACGCTGCGCCGGAATTTCCTGATCGAGGAAGGCCAGTTGCTGGATGGCCGCCTGCTGCGCAAGAGCCTGGACCGCTTGAACCGTAGCAAGCTGTTCGAGCCGATTGATTCAAGCCAGGTAATAATTCGTCCCGCCGAAGCCGCAGGCGTCGCGGACGTGATCGTGAAACTGACGGAAATCAAACGCGGGTCGTGGCGCATTTCGGGACCAGCGGGTCCTCCGAGTTTTGCAGGTTCACTCGAAGCCTCGTTACGATCGCGGCTGCCTCCATGGGGATCAGGATTCTTTGAGCTCGCAACCTATACCGCGTCCATCAGCGTGTTCGCATTCGCCCATCCAATTCTGCCGTTGCTGGCCATCGATCCGAGGCGACGTCTGTTTCCAGTGTTGGCGCTCGCTCGGCCATTCTCGCCGGGCGAGGGTTGGCAGTCCGGATTCACCATTGCACCTGAGCTCGGTTGGAGAGCGTCAGCGTTTACCTATTCTGCGACGCAGATTCAACAGCGCCTGCTGCCGGTTTTGGCCGGAGACAGCGGTTTAGTTCCGGAGTTGCCGGTGACCGTGGAAGGTCCCAGTGGCGATGGAGTGATGCTCTGCGAACCACGCCCACCGCGCTTCGCAAAGTTTCGGTATGGCGCCACGATAGGGCTTAGACTGATCGGAGCATTCACCGGCATCCCGTAGCGCACGCACTCCTGCGTGCCGCGTTCACACTCATGTGAACGTTTGGGTTCGGTCACCACGGGTGTTCGCAAGAGTGCGAACACGGCACGCAGGAGTGCGTGCGCCACAATTTTGGGCCGCGTCTTCGAGAAGCAAGCGATTGGCGAATCTCCGGGAGCTTCCCGTGCGTCCAACCTATGGAGGGCATTGCTATGCTCACTTCACGAACTCTGCCGGCTTTCCTGGCAGTCTGTTTTTTCATCGGCCCGGCGCGTGCGCAGGATCAGCCGGTCCGCGTGGTTGTAACCGTGGAAGCGCCGAAGGAAGCTACGCCTCCTAACATCACTAAAGACGATGTCATGGTCTACCTGGAGAACCAGCGCATGCGGGTCACCCAGTGGGAACCAATTCAGAATGACCGCATCGGCCTGGAACTCTGGCTCCTCATCGACGATGGCACGGATTCGGAGCTTGGCATCCAGCTCGAGGATCTCCGCAAATTCGTGCTGGAACAGCCTGCCACCACGAAGATCGGCATCGGCTATTTGCGAAACGGATCCGTGGAGGCTTTACAGAAGCCCACTGCCGACCACGCTCTGGCGGCCAAAACGATTCGGCTGCCTCTTGGCCAGCCCGGAGCCTCTGCCAGTCCCTACCTGGCCCTGATCGATCTGATTCAGAAATGGCCAGCCGGTGAGCAGGCCCGCGAGGTCCTGATGGTTTCGAGCGGCATCGATCCTGACAACGGACCGGGTCCCATAAATTCGTATCTCGATCGCGCCATCCTGGTCGCGCAACGTGCTGGCGTGGTTGTGCATTCCATCTATTTCCAGAGCGCCGGCCATTTCGGTCATAGCCTCTGGCAGATCAACTGGGGCCAGAACTTCCTCGCCCAGCTTGCCGAAGAAACAGGAGGCGAATTCTTTTGGCAGGGCTCTTCCAACCCGGTCTCCTTCGTTCCCTATTTCAAGGAGCTGAACCAGCACTTCAGTAACCAGTACGTGCTTACGTTCCTGGCGCAAGGCAAGCCCGGCCAGACGCGACTAAAACTCAAAACAGAAATACCGCACGTTACGCTGGTGGGTCCGTCGAAGATTGACATACCCCGCGCGAAGTAGAGTGCCCCTGGAGCCGTTACTTCAGGCGTTGGCAAATATCAGCAGCAGGCCGACGTGGGCGTCGCCCGCGGACCAGGGGGTCCGCCCCACTTTGCGTTCGTTCATCCGAGAGCAAACTTCAATTCTGCTTTGAACCGTCCAGCGCCGCGCCGCGTTCGAACAAGCCGCGGATCGCTTCTTCGGTAAGACCAACGCTCAACAAAACTTCGGCTGTGTGCTCGCCCACCCCAGGCGCCATCCTGGGCTTGGTCTTTTCCACGCCCGCGACCGTCAACGGATTCGCTACCGTCCGCAAGCCTGGCTGGATTTCCGCGAATACGCCGTTCGCTTCCATTTGCGGATCCTGCGCCGCTTGCTGCGTTCCTGGAACCGGTCCCCAGATCACGTCGTTCGATCGCAGGATCTCTTTCCATTCCGCCATGTCTTTCGAACCCACGGACGCATCGATGATCGCCACCAGTTCCGCGCTATTGGCGCGTCGAAGTTCAGGCGTCCGGAATCGCGGATCATCGATCAATTCCGGATGATGCAGCGCGCGGCAAAGGTTCGGCCAGTCCTTCTTCGGATCGAGACAACATGTGATGAAGCGCCTCTGGTCGCGCGTCACGTAATGATTCACGATGGGATTCACCGTGGTGGAGCGCGTCCATTTCGGCAGAAACTCCGCGCCTACCAGCGCCGCCTGAATCGAGCATGCGTTGGCCCACGCACCATTCGCCATCAGCGATGTAGTAACGTTCATCCCTTGGCCGGTGATCTCGCGGCGATATAGCCCCAACATTATGCCTCCGAACAACGCCATCGAGGTGGGATGATCGCCGAAACCCGCAGGCGATGCCGAGGGCTCCGCATCGGCGTTGTACATGGTCTGCATCAGTCCGGACCGTGCCCAATAAGCCGTCATATCGTAGCCTGGCTGATTCGAGTCGTCGCCAGTCTCGCCGTAACCGGTGAGATGCGCGTAGATCAACCGTGGATTATGCGGCGCCAAATCCTGGTAAGCTACGCGGAACTTTTGAACCAGCGGCCTCTGATAGTTCGTGATGAATACATCGGCGCTGCGGATGATCGCAAGCAGCGCCTGCCGCGCTCCGTGATCGTTCAGGTCCAGCGCGACGCTCTTTTTATTGCGGCCATCCAGTATCCAGCAGTAGGGGAGCGGCGAAACGGGCATCCCAGGCACCAGCGAAAGATAGCGGTAGGGATCGCCATAAGGCGGCCGCTCGATCTTGATCACTTCGGCGCCGAAGTCGGACATCACGACGGCCGCGGCGGGACCCGCGATGTAAGTTCCGCAATCCACCACGCGAATGCCCGACAGAATCCCGTTCTCCACTATGCACCCGGGCTCGTCTTACGGAAGATGATGATATGCTGGCGAGGCAGTTTTTCAATCACCTGATCCAGCTTGTATCCTTCGGCTTCCACTTCGGTCTTCACTTCCGCGACACTCATCTTGTGCTCGGGACGAATCGGGACCTTCGGGTCCTCCTTGCGATATTCCAGCAGAACCAGCCGTCCGTCCGGCTTGAGTGACTCGCGAATTCTATCCAGCATGGCCTGAGGCTGGGAAAACTCGTGGTAAACATCCACCAATAGGACCAGGTCCATTGTGTTCGGCGGCAGCTTCGGATCCGATTCCGTACCTTGCACTGTCTCCACATTCGAGAGCTTTTCGCGCTGGCTTTTGGCGTGCAACTTCTGGAGCATTTCCGGCTGCAGGTCGTTGGCATAAACCTTGCCGGTTGGTCCCACGCGGCGTGCCATGCGCAGCGACATATAACCGGTGCCCGCGCCAACGTCCGCCACTACCATGCCGGCGCGAATTCCCAGCGCATCCAGCGCCTGTTCCGGCGCCTCCTCTGCCTCTCGCTCGGGACGGTCCAGCCAGCCCGCGCCGTCCGCGCTCATCACGGGCGCAATCTGGCGTCCGGTGAGCGGATGCGTGGCCTGCGCCAGCAACAGAAGGATCAGGATGATCGGCACTCGTTCCACTGTGCTTCAATACGTGCGAGGAAGTCAACGATTAGAATAGAAAANNTGTGGGTAACGGCCTCGCTCCTATCCAGCGCCGCGCCGGCTGAGAAAAAACTCGCGATCGTCAAGTTAGCTTTTTCGCAAACTGAGGATGGACCAGCTCTTGCATCCAGCTACCAATTCCTAGCAGGCGAATCCGTCTTTTTCAGTTGCTTGGTGGATGGCTATACCAAGTCGGATAAAAACGAGATTTTCCTGACGTATCAAATTCAAGTGAAGGATGCGCGCGGTATTTTGCTCCAACCGGCTTCGAACGACAAAATCGAAGCTACGCTGGCCCCGGAAGATAAGGATTGGAGGCCGAAGCTTCGCGACACCATTGTGATCCCTCCCTTGGCCGACTCCGGCGAATACCAGGTGACGGTGAGCGTGCGTGACGAACGAAGCCGCACGGACGTTGAGGCGCACGCTACTTTTCAAGTGCATGGCCGCGAGGTGGCTCCAAGCGATACGTTGGTGGTGCGCGATTTCCGATTCACGCGAAGCGAGGACGACACCAAACCGTTGCAGGTTGCTGCGTATCGTCCGGGTGATTCGCTCTGGGCTCGTTTCATCATGACCGGTTACAAGCTGGGCGACGGGAACCAGTTCGATATTGAGTATGGACTCTCAGTGTTGAGCGCCGATGGCACGGTGGCCTATACTGAGCCTCACGCCGCCGCGCAAAAGGATCAGCCTTTTTATCCGCAACGGTATCAGCCGGGCGTGCTCAATCTTAATTTCCCGAAGGATCAGAAACTGGGCCAGTACACCATCGTGCTAACGGTGCGCGACAATCTCGGCGGGCAAAGTTTTGAGACGCGGCAGAGATTTTCGGTAGAGTAGAGAGCCGTGAAAAAATAGCAACGACCGGTCGCTTACGCTCGCGGTTCAGAAAGAATGTTACCGAACCGCGACCGTGAGGGAGTCGGTGCCTATAGCCCCGCGCATCAGCAAGGGGACATCGGCTATCCGCTCTTAACCGCAGCCAACGCGCGCGCATTCAGCCCAGGAGTTTTGATCTGCCTGCTATACCGCTCGAACTCCGCTCGCGGTCCCTTCCATCGAAGCTCATCCACTGTTTCAAAAACCGGCACATCCAGTCGCAACGTCGCGAGCGTCCGATATAGAAGCGCATCGTCCCACTGTTGGAACAGCACTCCCGCCAGCCGTTGCGCGCCGCGGAGCGAAGCCGGCCATTGCCGCCAGTCCTTGGGAATGTCTTCAAAGTGCGGGTACTCGGAAAAAGTCAGCGCAGCAGCTTTCGGACCCCATCCCGGCAAGCCCGGAAAACCATCCGCGCTATCGCCGACCACTGCCAGATAATCCGGAATCGATTCCGGCTTCACTCCCCACTTCGCCACCACGGCGCCTTCGTCGCGCAAAATTCCGCGCATTCGATCCAACTTAACCACGCGGTTATTCACCACGCATTGCGCCAGATCTTTATCGGGCGTGCAAATGATCACCTGTCGCACCCGGTCATCCTTAGCCGCTTTCCCCGCAGCGGAAGCGAGCGCATCGTCCGCCTCGTATTCCACCATCGGCCACACCATCACACCCATGGATTCGAGCGCTTCTTCCAGCACCGGAAATTGGGCGAGCAAGGGTTCCGGCACGCCCTCACTGGTCTTGTATCCGGGATAAAGATGGTTGCGGAACGATTCCACCACGTGATCGGTGGCCACGCCGACATGAGTCGCCCCTCCCTCGATCAGCCCCAGCACCGACATCAGAACGCCGCGCACTGCGCCCACTTCTTTTCCATTCGCGTCCAGGGACGACGGCACGGCGAAGAAGTGGCGGAACAGCTCATAGGTTCCGTCCACCAGGTGCACATCCATACTGTTTCATTCTCATTCGCGGCGAACCCAGAGAGCAATCCCGACTCCCTCCCACTACCTTTTCGAGCATGGCCCTGTTCCGAACTAGAAGTGCGGCCGTTTTCGGCATCGAAGCGCACCTGATCGACGTCGAAGTGGATATGTATTCCGGCGGTAGCGCGCGCGACTTCGTCACCGTCGGCATGCCGGACACCGCGGTCCGCGAAAGCCGCGAGCGGATCAAATCGGCGCTAATCAACTCCGGCTTCGGATATCCGAACAAATCCGTGACCATTAACCTCGCGCCCGCCAACATCCGCAAGGAAGGCGCGGGTTTCGATTTACCGATGGCACTCGGAATTTTAGGCGCGATGGGGACGGTGGGCAGCGCGGATGAACATCTGCTGGTAGGCGAGTTGTCGCTGGATGGCACGCTGCGGCCGGTGCGCGGGGTGTTGTCGATGGCGGCATGCGCACGCCGCCGCGGCATCCCCAATCTGCTGGTTCCCGCCGACAATGCAGCCGAGGCCGCCGTCACCGAAGGCGTGCGCGTGTTCGGGATGCGGCATCTGTCGGAAGTGGTTGCCTTTCTGAATCAGCCTGACAAGTTTCAACCCGCCTCGTCCGCCGCGGCAACCCCCACCCCACTCGATCAATCCTTTCCGGATTTTTCCGAGGTTCGCGGCCAGACTACCGCCAAGCGAGCGCTCGAAGTCGCGGCGGCGGGCGGCCACAACCTGCTGATGATCGGTCCACCTGGCTCCGGCAAGACCATGCTCGCGAAACGGTTCGCCGGTATTCTTCCGCCACTTACATTTCAGGAGGCCATCCAGACCACCCAGGTCCATAGCGTGGCCGGCCTGCTGCCGCGCGGCGTGGGCTTGCTCGCGCAGCGGCCGTTCCGTTCGCCGCATCACACGGTTTCCGATGCCGGTCTGATCGGCGGAGGGTCAGGGACTCCGCGGCCCGGCGAGGTCAGCCTGGCGCACAATGGCGTGCTGTTTCTCGATGAGCTGCCCGAGTTTCCCCGCAACGTTCTCGAGATGCTGCGGCAGCCGCTGGAGGAATCCTCCGTCACGCTCGCCAGAACCAACATGACGCTCTCGTTCCCGTCCGATTTCATTTTGATCGGCGCGATGAACCCATGCCCCTGCGGCTATTTTTCGGACCCAACGCGCGAATGCCGCTGCACCGGCGCCATCATTCAGCGTTATCTGAGCAAAGTGAGCGGCCCATTGCTGGATCGCATCGACATGCACATCGAGGTTCCCTCAGTCCCCTATAAAGAACTGCGCGGCAAAGACACCGGCGTTAGTTCCGCTGAAATGCGCGACCGTGTGGAGGGCGCGCGCGCTATCCAACAGCGGCGCGGTTTCTACAACGCCCGCATCCCTTCTCGCCAGTTGCGCAAACTGTGCGCCCTCGACGAAGCTGGCGAACGCACTCTCGAAATGGCGGTCCGCCGCATGGGCCTCAGCGCCCGCGCGCACGATCGCATTCTCAAGGTCGCCCGGACCATCGCTGATCTCAGCGCCTCGGAATCCGTCACTGCCAAACACCTGGCCGAAGCTGTGCAATACCGCAGTCTCGATCGCAGCTACTGGAACTGATCAGCGCCCGGAGCCAGCCGTGTGGGTCAAATGGCGCATTCCGGATTTTTGTTATTCTGATGGCAGAATACAAGTTATTGCAGAATCGCGTCCTCGTCATTTGGACGCGTGATTGCTATGACAAAGGCAAAGACGTGTATGAAGGCCCCGCTGCGTAGTTTCGTAAGCGCACTCATCGCAGCCGTTTTGGTGACGGCGTTGGCCGGGGGGCAGTGTATCTCCTGCCAGACTGGCGCCTCTACTTCTTCCGGAAAGGGCGACTGCTGCACGCCGGATGGGCGTTGCAAGACCTCTACACCCACTCGTTGCCTCAAGGCGCACAACGCCGACATTGCACTAATTCAGCAAAGCGCGCAGATGTACCCCGTGATGACCGCGTCGAGTATTGATGTCATAGCATGGATTGATCCGGCTTTCAGTCAGATCGCTGCCCCTGCTCCGCGAACCGGCAGTTACTCGCCTCCGGAACCTTACCTTCTCAATTCTGTCTTCCTGATCTAGACCGCGCCGTCCCTCGCGCTTTAGTAGCCCCAAGCATGAGCGCGGGGACCACCCACATTTATTTGCACACGGTCAAGTCGAAAGGAAGAGAACATGCGTTTTCATTTAAGTTCGAGCGTCGTCCTTGCGCTAACGTTCGTCCGCGTTGTGGGAGCACAAGAACAAACGCTCGCATTGCGGGATCTGATCACCGAAGCTCAGCGCAGCAACCCTGAGATACTCGCCGCGCAGAAGCGATACGAAGCGGGCCGCCAGCGGCCGCGGCAGGAGAGCAGCCTGCCCGATCCAACCATTTCACTTGGCTACTCGAGCAACGGCAATCCCCTGCCAGGGACCGGCATCGGAACGCAGCCGACCAGCAACATCGGCCTCAGCTTCACGCAAGAGTTTCTCTATCCCGGAAAGCTCCGTCTGCGCGGCGAGGTCAGCTCCAAAGCAGCGGACGCCGAGTTCGAACAGTACAGGATGGTGGGGCGAAATGTGATTCTGCGGCTCAGCCAGGCCTTCTATCGGCTGCAGCACACCTATCCCGAAATGGAAGTGTTGGAGCGCAACCATGCCCTGCTCCAGACTTTCCTACGTATCATTGAAGCCCGCTACGCAGTCGGCAAGGCGTCCCAGCAGGATGCTTTCAAAACCCAGACGGAGCTGACCATTCTTGAAACGAAGAAGATACAGACCGAGCGCGAGCGGCGTAGCCAGCAAGCCGAGATCAACAGTCTTTTGAACCGCCCGGCCGGCGCTTTCCTGGCTCAGCCGGCCGAGCCGCATGTGCACGAGCTGACCGTTTCTCTCGAAGAGATCCAACTCCACGCGCGCGATACTTCTCCAGAACTGCTCAGGGACCAGAAAGTGGTGGAGCGTTCGGATCTGGCGCTCAACCTGGCGCGCAAAGAGATCTATCCCGACTACGCGATCACCGGCGGCTATTTCTACATGGGAAGCATGCCGGCCATGTACCAGGTCCGCGCCGACATCCACATCCCTCTATATTTTTCAGGGAAACAGCGCGCGGGTGTAACGGAGCAGGCGCAGAAAATGGCCGGCGCGCGGCATGAATACGATGCAGCCAGCCAATCGCTGAGCTTCCGGATCGAAGATGCGTATCTGACGGCCCAGACCTCCTACAAGCTGATGAAGCTTTATCTGGACACGGTGATCCCCCAGGCGCATCTGACGCTGCAATCGTCGTTGAATGCCTATGAGACCGGGATGGCAGACTTTCTTTCGGTCTTCACCAATCACATCGGGATCGTGGAGTACGAAATGAACTACCACGAAGAAATGCTGAACTACCACTTGGCCGTGAGCCGGCTGGAGGAGTTGACGGGCCTCGACTTGGCTCGGTGAGGTGCGATTTATGAAATTTATTCTTTTTTCGATCGGCGTCGCGCTCCTGGTGGGTGGCGGCTTTTTAGGCGGCATCGCGTACCACCATCACGCGACCCAATCGGATCAACACGCCGGCCACGCTAAGGCGCAACGCAAAATTCTCTACTACGTCGATCCCATGCACCCGGCCTACAAGTCGGATCGGCCCGGCGTGGCGCCAGATTGCGGGATGAAATTGGAGCCGGTGTACGAAGGCGATCCAGCAACCGATCCAACCAAGGCCGGCCTGCTCAAGGTGAGCGCAGAGAAACAGCAACTGATCGGCGTCGAATACGGAACCGTTGAGCTGGCTTCTTCTTCGTCGAGCTTTCAGGCGGTGGGCAAGGTCACCCAGGACGAAACACGCGTGGTCCGAATCCATTCGAAGGTGGAAGGCTGGATCGAGCAGGTCCACGCCGACTTCACGGGCGCGCGCGTGGAGAAAGGCCAGCCGCTGCTCACCATCTACAGCCCGGAGATGCTCGCGACCCAGCAGGAGTACTTGCTGGCGCTTCAGGCTCGCGAAATATTGAAGGCCAGCCCGCTGAAGGAAGCCGGCGAGAACAGCGATTCGTTGATCCGCGCGGCTAGCACGCGTCTGGAACTGTGGGATTTCGGCCGCGCCCAGATTGACGAGCTACAGAAAACCAAAAAGCCCCAGCGCGCCATTACGCTGTTCGCGCCGGCCTCCGGATACGTCATCGCGCGCAATGCATTTCCAGGCCAGAAGGTAACTCCCGACACGGAGTTGTACGCGCTGGTGGACCTCAGCAGGATTTGGGTACTGGCCGATGTGTTCGAGAGCGATGCCGCGAACGTGCGCTTGGGCCAAAGCGCCGTGATCGGTCTCCCTTACCAGCGTGGCAAAGGATTGGTAGCGCGCGTCTCCTACATTCAGCCCCAGGTGGATCCTGCCACGCGCACGCTCAAGGTACGGTTGGAAGCGCCGAATCCCGGCCTGCAGTTCAAGCCAGACATGTTCGTGGAAGTCCAGTTCCAGCTCACTTCGCAGAGAAAAGTAAGCGTGCCCGCGGAAGCGGTACTGGACGCGGGAATACGCAAGACCGTGTTCGTGGATCGCGGCAACGGCTACCTGGAGCCGCGCCAGGTGGATACCGGCGAGCGAATGGGCGACCGCATTGAGATCCTCAAGGGTCTGAAGCCGGGGGAGCGCATCGTCACCTCCGGAAACTTCCTGATCGATTCCGAGAGCCAATTGAAGCAGCCTGCAGCCCCGCCGGCCTCAAACCCCGGAGCTCATCATCATGATTAACCGCATCATTGAGTTTTCCGCGCGCTACAAGTTTCTGGTGTTTCTGATGGTCGGGTTCGGTGTCGCGGCCGGCATCTGGTCTATCAAGCACATGCCGCTGGATGCGATTCCGGACCTGAGCGACACCCAGGTAATTGTGTACTCGCGCTGGGACCGNNAGCGTGCGTGGCTACTCGGACTTCGGCTACTCGTTCGTCTATATCATTTTCGAAGAAGGCACGGACATTTACTGGGCGCGCTCGCGCACGCTGGAATATCTTTCCAGTGTCCTGCCGCGTCTTCCGCAAGGAGTGAAGACCGAACTGGGTCCAGATGCGACCGGCGTCGGTTGGGTGTTTCAATACGCTCTGATCGACACCAGCGGCAGGCACAACCTAGCGGAATTGCGATCCGTACAGGATTGGTTTCTGCGATATCAGCTCCGCGCGGTGCCGGGCGTGGCTGAGGTTGCACCTCTCGGCGGTTTCGTGCGCCAGTATCAAGTCAACGTCGATCCAATCCGGCTGCAGGCGTATAACCTTTCGATCACGAAGGTTGCAGAAGCGGTGCGTGCGGGCAACAACGATGTGGGTGGGCGGCTGGTGGAGTTCAGTGGCGCCGAGTATATGGTGCGGGGACGCGGCTATGCGAAGTCCGCCGCCGACCTGGAGAAAATCGTGCTGGCGTCGAGTGCGAGTGGTGTTCCCATTCGGGTTCAGGACGTCGGCAAAGTCGTGCTTGGTCCGGATCTGCGCCGCGGGGTCGCGGATTGGAACGGACAAGGCGACGTGGTGGCCGGCATAGTCATCATGCGGCAGGGCGAGAATGCTCTGCAGGTGATCGAGCGCGTCAAGGCGAAATTGCGCGAGATCGAGCCGGGCTTACCGGCCGGCGTCAAGGTGGTCAGCGCTTACGATCGCTCCGAATTGATCCTGAGATCCATCGACAACCTGAAGCACACACTTGCCGAGGAGATGACTATTGTCTCCGTCATCATTTTGCTATTCCTGTGGCACATCCCGAGCGCGATCATTCCCGTTTTCACCATTCCCATCGCCATCGTGATCTGTTTCATCCCTATGAAGATGTTGGGGCTCAGCTCGAACATCATGTCGCTCGGTGGCATCGCGATCGCGGTCGGCGCCATGGTGGACGCCGCCATCGTGGTGGTGGAGCAAACCCACAAGAAGCTGGAGGAGTGGGAGCGGACGGGGCGGAAAGAAGATTACCACCGCGTGGTGATCGACGCGGTGAAGGAAGTTGGAGGAACCAGCTTCTTTGCGTTACTTGTGATCGCGGTTTCCTTCCTGCCGGTGCTGACGCTCGAGGCGCAGGAAGGACGGCTGTTCAAGCCGCTGGCGTACACCAAGAACCTGTCCATGATCGTGGCGGCCGTTCTGGCCATTACGCTTGATCCAGCCATGCGGTTGTGGTTCACGCACATGAACAATTTCCGCTTCCGCCCGGCGTGGATCTGCCGCGCCGCCAACGCCGTCCTGGTGGGAAGAATCCATTCGGAGGAAAACCATCCGATCAGCCGGATTCTGATCCGCTTGTATGAGCCTGTGTGCGCCTGGGCGCTTCGCTGGAAGTGGTTGGTGCTGGCAGGCGCTGTGGCGATGCTGGCGGTGACCGTGCCGGTTTTCAACCGGCTGGGATCGGAGTTCATGCCGCCGCTCGATGAGGGTACCTTGCTTTACATGCCGTCCACGCTGCCGGGTATCTCGGTCACCCAAGCGCAGAATCTGCTCGCAGTGCAGGATCGCATCATCCGGCGATTTCCGGAAGTGGATACGGTGTTGGGCAAAGCCGGACGCGCGGAAACATCGACGGACCCCGCCCCGCTATCGATGGTGGAGACAGTGATCACGTTGAAGCCTCACGCGGAGTGGCGCAAGGTGGAACGCTGGTACTCCGGCGCGCCCGAGTGGATGCAACCCATTTTTCGGCCGTTCCAGCCAGACCGCATCTCCACCGAGCAACTGGTGGAAGAAATGAACGACGCGCTGAAGTTGCCGGGCGCCTCCAACGCCTGGACCATGCCGATAAAGGCGCGCATCGATATGCTAACTACGGGTATTCGCACACCGGTCGGAGTGAAAATCTACGGAGCCGACACCAACGTCATCGAGCACCTGGGGACGGATATCGAGCGGCTGCTGGCCCATGTGCCGGGTACGCGCAATGTCTTCGCGGAAAGAACCGGCGGCGGATATTTCCTGGACTTCGACTGGAAACGCGACCAGATGGCGCGCTATGGCTTATCCATGGACGACGTTCAGAACGTGGTGATGAGTGCCGTCGGCGGCGACAACGTTACCACCACGGTGGAAGGCCGCGAGCGTTACCCGGTGAACGTTCGCTATGCGCGGGATTTCCGGAGCGACCTGGGCCGGTTGAGCCGCGTGCTGGTCCCTGTAACGAGTGGTGCACAGATTCCGGTCTCCGAACTTGCCCAGGTGAAGCTGGTTTCCGGCCCTTCCATGCTGCGCGATGAAAACGGCTTGCTCAGCGGTTATGTGTACGTGGATGTTTCCGGCCGAGACGTGGGCGGCTACGTCGAAGAGGCCAAGAAAGTTGTGCATGATCAACTGCGCGTGCCGGCCGGTTATTCCATCGCCTGGAGCGGCCAATACGAAGCCATGCAACGCGTGCGTCAGCGCCTGACGATTGTGCTGCCGCTCACCGGACTGCTTATTCTGTTGCTGCTCTATTTGAACACCCGGTCCCTTACCAAAACCATGATCATCATGCTGGCGGTGCCGTTTTCAGCAATCGGCGCCATCTGGTTCCTGTACGCGCTGGGATACAACATGAGCATCGGCGTCTGGGTGGGCGTAATTGCCCTCACCGGTGTGGACGCGGAAACGGCGGTGTTCATGCTTCTGTATTTGGATCTTGCTTACAATGACGCGCAAAAGGCCGGCCGACTGCGCTCCTTAGGCGATCTGCAGGCGGCCATCCAGCACGGCGCGGTGAAACGCATCCGGCCTAAGTTCATGACGGTCGCTTGCATGTTCATGGGCCTGGTCCCCATCATGTGGTCCACCGGCTCCGGCGCGGACGTGATGAAACGCATCGCGGCGCCTATGATCGGGGGCATCTTTACTTCGTTCCTTCTTGAATTGGTGGTCTATCCGGTAGTTTATGAGGTTTGGAAATGGCACTTCGAATTGAAAAAACAATTGGCGCGTTCTTGATTTTGTGCGGGGTTGTGATCGGTCAGCCGTTCTCGTATGAAGTTCGCCATCGGCACCTGCACGGCGGCGCCGTCGGCACGCTACGAATCAGTCAGGATTCCATTGCTTTCGAAGAGAAATCGAAGAACGCCAAGCACTCTCGTGAATGGAAATACACAGACATTCAGCAGCTATCTTTGAGCCCGTTGGAGCTGCGGATTCTGACTTACGAAGACCGCAAGTGGCAGCTTGGCCGCGATCGCGAATACGTCTTCGACCGGTTGCCGGAAGGTCTGGCGCAACAGGCGTACGGACTGTTCCATCAAAGCTTGGACCAGCGCTTCATCGCCGAATTGTCTGATCCCGACGGGCGCGTGCTTTGGCAGAGCGGCGCAAAACTGCGCCGCGGGCTGAGTGGTTCCGACGGGACTCTGCGGATTGGCGAAGACCGTATCGTCTTCGAGACAGGTGCCGGCGGTGAATCCCGCACCTGGCGCTTCACCGACATTGACAATATCAGCACTGCGGGCTCATTCGATCTGGCGATTACGACCACCGAGCTATCCCGTTGGCTCCATGCTGGGCACCGCGAGTTCCGATTTCAATTAAAGCAGGCGCTGCCTGAGAATCGTTACAACGACCTATGGCGCCACATCAATCAGAATAAGCGCGCCATCGATTAGGTGCGGCAAATCTCGGAACGTTAGATTTCAACGAAGCCCGGCACCGCCCGCCTTCCCAAAGCACTATTGACTCGTATATATATTATCTGATATATATATTGCTGATGCCTAAGATAGATCCTCAGAGTTTTCTTCCGCTCAAGACGCAGTGGTTCCACATCATGCTCACACTCGCCGGTGGGGAACAGCACGGCTATGGAATCATGCAGGAGGTCCTGGAACGCAGCGCCGGAAAAGTGCGACTGTGGCCTGCTACGCTGTACGGATCCATCAAGCGGCTCATGGAAGCTGGATTGATTGCGGAGTCCGACGAACGCCCCGCTCCGGAACTGGACGATGCGCGACGCCGCTACTACCGGCTAACAACCTTCGGCCGGCGTGTGCTGGAAGCGGAGAGCGACCGCCTGCAGGAATTGGTCCACGCAATCCGGGTTAAACGGGCTATGGTGACGGGATGAATTTCGCATTACGGATGTACTTGCGGTTGGCGGAAGCGTTTCCGCACGAATTCAAACTGCTTTATGGGGCGGATGTGATGCAACTCGGGGAGGACGTCGTGGAAGAGATTGCTAAGCAGCACGGAGTGGCCGGGCTGATCCGGCTGATCGCGGACATCGCGATTCGCGTACCGATGGAATATCTGAGCGAAATGCGCCGCGACATGCGGTATGCGGTACGTGCGCTGATCAAGTCGCCCGGATTCGCGCTGGTGGGCATCATTTCATTGGGACTCGGCATGGGCGTGACGACGTCGGTGTTCAGCAGGACGTGGGCGCAGATGTTTCGCGGTCTGCCGGCTGTGGCGAATTCCCAAGAGCTGGTGATGCCGCAGAACCCGGTGTCCTATTACTACGTCGAGCAATATCGCGCTCAAAAAGGCCTGTTCGCGGGCGCCGCCGCGTTTCAGACCGGCGTCCCGTTCAATGTAGCGTTCCAAGGCAATCGGAATGCGAAACCCGAGCGCGTCTTCGGACAACTTGTATCTCCCGAATATTTTTCGGTGCTCGGCGTCAAACCGCAGCGCGGACGAGTGCTCAACCCCAATCTCGACAAGCCCGGCGATGCGCCCGTGGTTGTGATTACCGATCGATTCTGGCGCAATCGGCTCAACTCCTCGCCCGATGCACTGGGGCAAACGCTGCGCCTGAACGGGCAACCGGCGACCATCGTGGGAATCACGCCGAAGGATTTTAAAGGCGCGATGCCCATCGCGCCCACCGAGTTATTTGTTCCGGTGACGGTGCCGGCTGCGCTCGCGCCGGAGCTGGCGAACGACGTGCTGCATAAACGCGACGCGAAGCAGTTTCTGGCGCTGATGCGTCTGGCTCCCGGCGTGACGATTGAATCCGCCGAAGCCGGTCTCGACACGGTCACGCGCAATCTCGACCAGCAGGATCTCTCGAATCCAAAGCGCAACGACAAGGGCAGACGCGTGATTTTGCTCGAGGGCGGTACCGTGCTAGCCATTCCTCGCGCTTTGAAACCCGTGGTGATAGCGTTCGTTACGATGCTGGTCGGCCTGGTCCTCACCATTGCGTGCATGAATCTGGCGAACATGCTGCTGGCGCGCGGCGCGGCTCGCCGCAAGGAATTGGCAATTCGCCTGGCGGTCGGAGCCAGCCGTTTCCGGCTTATCCGGCAGATGATGAGCGAAGGCGTTTTGCTCGCAATGCTGGGCGGCGTGGCGGGATTCGGGCTCGCGTACTGGCTTTCGATTCTGTCCTCGCAAATCAAGCTGCCGCAGGCTGTGCCGCAAGAAATTGATAACGCGATGGATTGGCACGCACTCGTTTTCACGTTCGCTCTGGCGATCGTGTGCGGCATCGGATTCAGCCTGGTGCCCGCACTCCAAGCGACGAAGGCCGACGTGGCGCCCACCCTCAAAGAGGGCGCGGCGATTCAGTTGCGCGGCTATCGGCGCTTCGGCATGCGCAACTTGCTGGTGGTGGGCCAAGTGGCTGGATCGCTCATGTTGCTGCTGATGACCGGTTTCCTGGTCATGGGGATCAACAAGATGAGCAACATTCAAACCAAATTCGACCCGAACAGAATGTATCTGCTGTCTATCGATCCGGTGCGCGACGGCTACTCGCCCGAGAAAGCGGAAGCGCTTTTTGAGAAACTTCCTGAACGGCTCAAAGGCGTCGGCGCGGTGCGGAGCGTCGCTCTGGCGGCCGAAGCGCCATTTTCGATCGTGGGTGCTACGGCACAATTGACTGCCGCGAAGGACTCTCGCGATCCCTCGAAGAAGCTTAAGTTGGTGGCCAAAGAAACTGTCGGCGCGGGCTATTTCGCCACGCTGAGTGAGCCGATGCTGGCCGGCCGCGAATTCACGGAACGCGATCAAGATAGCCCCGCGCGTGAGCAAGGGGACGACCGATCAATGACCGTCCCGTTGCCCGTAATGTTGAATGAGAGCGCCGCGCGCGGGCTTTTCGGAAATGGAACCGCCGTCGGGCAGCGCGTGACCGAAGACAAGCAGTCTTATGACGTGGTCGGCGTGGTTGGCGACTTGAAGAACGGAATCCCGGACGACGACCAACCAGCTTCGGTGATGTATCTCCCGCTGACGCGGCGCGATTTTGCGAGCCCGCCAGCCGGCGGCATGACGATCATGGTGCGCTCGGATGCGGGAATAGATGCCCTCGGCGGCGTTCGGCGCGAGATCGCTTCCATCGATCCGAATCTGGCCGTCTTTGATGTGCGAACGCTCGGCGAATACCTGCAGACGAGCCGTGCCTTCATGCGCCTGGCGCTCGATATGTACGGCGGAATCGGATTATTCGGACTGGTGTTGGCCGCAATTGGACTCGCCGGGGTCACGGCGTATGCGGTTGCGCGCCGGCGCAAGGAGATCGGAATTCGCATGGCGCTAGGTGCGCGTAAGGTGCAGGTGCTGGGGTTGGTGCTGCGCGAAGGCGCGGCGCTGGTAACTGTAGGAACGGCTCTGGGATTCCTGGGTGCGATGGCGCTGGTGAAGATGCTCTCGGCGCTCACCAACGTTTTTTCCGACGCGTTCAACGTCACTACCAACGACCCGCGCTTGCTGGTTGGCGCACCGTTGCTGCTGGCTGCGCTGGCGATGCTGGCCTGTTACATACCGGCGCGAAGGTCAATGACAATCGATCCGGTGAAGGCGCTGCGGCAGGAATAGAGGGCTGCCGGCACAACCAACCTCATGCGCACGCTTCTTCCGCCGGTCGTCGCCCTGGCACTGGCCGCAGGCCTCGGAATTCCTGTGCAAGCGCAGGACGCTTCCAAGATCGTCGACCAGTACATAAAGGCGACGGGTGGCCCGAAGGCCATCTCGAAAATTCAGACACTCGACATCGAAGGGAGATTCACCAGCTCTTCAAACGGAAAGGCTGGCACGTTCACGTTCGATACCAAGCTTCCGAATCGCTACTACTCCGAGCTGGTCGCGGACGACAAAAGCTGGATCGAAGCGTACAACGGCAAGTCGGCCTGGCGCGAGAATGACGCGGGCGAAATCGCGACATTCCTCGGCGAGGAGAGCTCGCAATTGGAAGCCGCCGGGCAGTATTACAACGTGCGGCTGCTCAATTTGAAAAAGAACAAGCTAGTGCTGGCGCTGGTGGGCCACGCGCAAGTGCGCGGCAAAGACGCGATCGAAATCGAAGTGACCGCTGCGAGTGGAATGAAGCGGCACGTGTATTTCGATGCGGTCACGCACTTGATCGTGGAAGAGAAAGCGACGGTCGGCGGAGTCGAGGAAACGATGCTCTACGGCGATTACCGCACCGTTGACGGCGTCAAGCTGCCCTATCAGATCGAGCTCCATCGCGGTGGTAACACGTACCAGATTGCGGTGACACGCGCGGCAGTCAACGGAGCGATCGAAGAGCGCGTCTTCGATTTTCCGAAGAAGTCGCAGGTCCAACTGCCGGACTTGAAAGCGCTCTTCAAGAAGATTGACGAGAACCAGAAGGCCATCCGCAAAATCACCGAGAACTATACCGGCACGCGCACGGAGCAAGAGACGGAATACGATGGCAACGGAAAAGTAAAGAAGGTGGAAACCAACCAATACACGTTCTTTTACCTGGACGGCGAAGAGGTCTCGACACTGGTTCAAAAGGACGGCAGGCCGCTGAGCGAGGCGGAGCAGAAAAAAGAAAACGAGAAGACCAGGAAGCGCATCGAGGAATTGCAAAAGCACGAGGCGAAAAAGGAAGCCAAGGAAAAGAAGGACGCAGAACAGGGCAAAGAAGAGAAGAACGGTGATCCGGGGATCGAAGTTTTTCTGCGCGCCTGCCGGTTCGCGAACCCGCGGCGCGAGCGCTTCCGCGGCCAAGATGTGCTGGTTTTCGATTTCGAGCCGAATCCTGAGTTCAAGCCGCAGAAGCTGGAAGAGAAAGTCGTGCAGAAGCTGGCCGGGGTGGTGTGGATTGACGAGAAAGCCCTGGACGTTTCGCGGTTAGAAGCGTACTTCGTCGGCGACATGAAACTTGCCGGCGGGTTGCTGGCCAATCTGCAGAAAGGCACAAGTTTTGTTCTCGAGCAGGCGTTCGTCAACAACGAAGTGTGGCTTCCGACCTACGCTGAGGCGCATGTTGGCGCGCGCGTGCTGTTGCTGAAAGGTTTCAAAGTCGACGCGATGACTCGTTATTCCGACTACAAGAGGTTCAACGTGGAATCTCTGGCCACCATCGGCAAGCCGAAGGAAGCCGCAGGGAAGCCCGTCCCCGCGCCGACGCAAAAGTAGCCGCGGATTATTTTGATCCCGACATGAGCATCGAACTTCGAATTGAGAACCTCTCGAAAACATATAAGAACGGCGTTAAGGCGCTTGATAACGTCTCACTGACCATTCCAGCAGGCATGTACGGGCTGCTCGGCCCGAACGGCGCCGGCAAATCCACCCTCATGCGCACGCTGGCGACTTTGCAGGAGCCGGACAGCGGCACGGCCACGCTGGGTGACATTGATGTGCTCGCGCAAAAGGACGAAGTGCGGAAGCGGCTCGGCTATCTGCCCCAGGAGTTTGGCGTGTATCCGCGCATATCCGTCCAGGATATGCTCAGCCACATCGCCCTGCTCAAAGGCATCACCAAGGCCAAGGAGCGAAAAGACCTGGTCGCGTGGATGCTCAAGCGCTGCAATCTGTACGACGACCGGAAGAGGGCCCTGAGCGGCTTTTCCGGAGGCATGCGCCAGCGCTTCGGCATTGCCCAGGCGCTGATCGGTAATCCGCAACTGCTGATTGTGGATGAGCCCACTGCCGGTTTAGATCCCGGAGAACGGAACCGCTTCTACAATCTGCTATCGGAGATCGGCGAAGAGATAATTGTGATCCTCTCCACCCATATTGTGGAAGACGTCATGGACCTGTGCACCAATATGGCGATTATTAATAAGGGCCAGGTGTTATATCAGGGACATCCACAGGATGCCATCGCTCAATTGAACGGGCGAATCTGGCAAATCTCCATCGCCAAAACCGAGCTGGCCGAATACGAGCAGCGCTACCAGGTGGTTTCGAACAAACTGGTTGGCGGACGCCCTTTTCTCCATGTCTATAGCGCCTCGCCCCTCTCCAACGGATTTGCTCCCAGCGCACCCGACCTCGAAGACGTTTTCTTCACCAAAATCCGCTCGTGGAATTAGAGGACCATTTTGTTCCTGCACATAGCGTGGTTTGAAATTCGCTTCTGGCTTCGCTCCTGGATGCTGTGGATCTTCCTCCTTGTCGTTGGCCTGCTGATTTTTGGCGCAATCAGCTCCGATGAGATCATGACCGAATTCAATCTGTCCAATATCTACCGGAATGCACCGTTCGCCATCGCAAACTATTACGCAACCATCAGCGTGTTCACGTTGCTGATGACCGCCATCTTTGTCAATTCCGCGGCTCTCCGCGACTTCAACTACAACACCCATCAGACGATTTTTTCCACGCCACTCCGCCGCCGCGATCTCTTGCTCGGGCGATTTGCCGGGGCCACTGTGGTCTCCCTGATCCCCATGCTGGGGGTTTCCCTCGGCATTCTTTTAGCCAAGTACTTGCCCGGCGCGGATGCGGAACGCTGGCAGACCGTGAGCTGGACAGCGCATTTGAAAGGCATTCTGCTGTTCGCCCTGCCCGACACCTTTTTCACAGCCGCTATTTTGTTTGCCGCGGCTGTCGTGTGGCGCAGGGACATAGCTTCCTTCATTGCCGCAATCCTCCTGTTCACAGGCCGCGGTCTGGCCGGTGGACTCTTTCAAGACGTGCAGTGGGACCACATGCGGGCCCTCGTCGACCCTTTCGGCGCCAGAGCATTTGCCGTGGTCACCAAATACTGGACTGTGGCTGACAAAAATACCCTCTCCGTCAGCTTCAGCGGACTACTTCTTTGGAACCGTTTGCTTTGGATTGGAGTTGGGTGCGCGGTTTTTGCTTTCGCTTACTCCCGTTTCAGCTTCGCCGAGCGGCGCACGAAAAGCAAAGCGCCTCAACAGGTCGAGCAACCGGGCATAGTTCCGGCGGCCTTATCCGCGCCCCATCCGCACCTGACAGATTCGCTATGGGCAAAATTCCTGGGATCGTTCAAAATCCATTTCCGTGGAATGGCCAAGAACACAACCTTTGTCGTAGTTGTCATGATCGCGTGCTTGCTTTGCACGTTAGCTTTGGCCTTGGGCGCCACCAAGTTCCAGGACAACGAAACATATGAAACTTTTCCCGTAACCTACGGCGTGATTGATCTGATACGAGCAGCTCTTGATTTCTTTCTGATCATCATCATCACTTACTTCTCCGGCGCTCTGGTTTGGAAGGATCGCGATGAACGAATGGACGAAATCTCGGACGCCACGCCAACGCCGGAGTGGGTATCCTATGCGGCGCGGCTGGTCACGCTCATCGGCATGGTGATGCTGATTCAGGCCGTGGCCCTCGCGGCCGGCATCGTGGTCCAGGCGGCTCATGGCTACCATCGATTCCAGTTCGGCCTTTATGTTCATGAATTGCTGGTGCGAGATGCGTCCGGGTTTGCCTTTTTGGCGATTCTGGCTTTCTTGATCCATGTCCTGGCGCCCAACAAGTATGTAGGATATTCCGTTTTCATTGCCTTTTATTTCGTGAACATCTATCTATGGCAGGCGTTGAACGTTGCGACAAATCTGGTTCAATTTGGGGGAAGGCCCAGAGTCATTTATTCAGATTTCTTCGGTGATGCTCCCTATCGTTTGGCGTGGGACTGGTTCACGCTGTATTGGCTGCTTTTCTGCGCCTTGCTGGCCATCGCCACGGTAATGTTCTGGCCACGGGGGAAGCAAGATCGGTGGAAAGCGCGCGGCCGCAACGCCCGGCTACGGTTCCGTCCCGGATGGAAGACAGCCAGCGCGGTCTGCATGCTGGCTTTTGCCGCCTGCGGAGGCTGGATCTGGTACAACACTGAAGTATTGAACCCGCTCCTCGGGCCCAAAGACGTGAAGCGCGTTCAGGCGGAATATGAGAAGACTTATAGACCGTTCGATAAACTTCCTCAGCCGCACGTCCGCCGCGTGAAGTACGCGGTTGACATTTTCCCCTCTCGCCGCAATGTGAACATACGCGGCGATGAAGTCATCTATAACCCCTACTCCCATCCCCTGGACGAAATTCATTTCTCGCTCGACACACATTACGATACTTCGATCGACATTCCGGGAGCTGCGCTGCTCAATGACGACACACGGCTGTCCTATCGCATATATCGCCTCACCTCACCATTGCAGCCAGGCGAAGAGCGCACCGTGCGCTTCACCGTGACGAGCAAGAATCGAGGATTTGAAAACAATGTGAGCAATCCGCAAGTCGTCCAAAACGGCACGTTCTTAAGCAACCTGGGCGCCCTTGTCGGCGGGGCCAATTACCTGGCGCCTATCATCGGGTACAACTCCTGGCGCGAGCTGACCGATTCGGTGGAGCGCAGGAAATACGGCCTTCAGGAAGTTGACCTCATGCCGGCCCTGGAGCCGAACTGCACTGACGATTGCCGTGACACCGCCATCCCCGGGCACTCAGACTGGATAGATATCAGCGCCATTATCAGCACTGAGCCCGATCAAATCGCCATTGCTCCTGGATCGCTCCTGCGCGAATGGCGGGAGGATGGCCGCCGCTACTTCGAATACAAGCTGGACCATCCGTCGATGAACTTTTACTGCTTTGCCTCCGCCCGCTATGAAGTTGCCCGCGAGGAGTGGAACGGCATCAAGCTGGAAGTTTATTACCTCACCGAACACCCTTGGAACGTCCCCCGCATGATGAACTCCATGAAGAAGTCGCTGGATTACTACATCAAGAACTTCGGGCCATACGCGCACAAGCAAGCCCGCATTGTTGAGTTTCCCCGAGTGGCTACTTACGCTGCGGAATTTCCCGGTACCATGCCCTATTCGGAATCCTTCGGCTTCATTGCCAATCTGAGCCATCCCGACGATATCGATAATGTTTTTTATGTGGTGGCTCACGAAATGGCGCACCAGTGGTGGGACGACCAGGTGATGGGCGCCAACATGGAGGGATCAGACCTGCTTTCCGAGACTTTGGCGCAATACTCCGCGCTCATGGTCATGGAAAAAGAGTATGGCCGGGACATGATGCGCAAGTTTCTAAAATATGAAATGGATCTGTACCTGACCGCCCGCGGCCAGGAGCGGTTGAAGGAACGTCCGCTGCTTAGGGTCGAGGAAAAGCAGTTTTACATTTATTACGAAAAGGGGGCCGTGGCGCTCTATTACATGAAGGAGATGATTGGCGAGGAAGCATTCAATCGAGCACTGCGTAAATTGATCCACCAATATGCTTACTCGCCTCCACCCTATCCGACGTCCTATGCTTTGGTGGACGCACTGCGGGAGGAGACCCCGGCTCACCTGCAATACTTGATCAAAGACTTGTTTGAAGATATCACCCTGTTCTCGAATCGCACCCTAGCAGCCACGGCGGTGAAACGCGTGGATGGAAAATATGACATCACCATCAACGTAGAGGCGCGGAAATTCAAAGCCGACGCCAAGGGCAATGAAACCGAGGTGCCGGTGGATGATTGGATCGACGTCGGTGCATTCGCCAAGCTCGAAAGCGGGAGAAAATATGGCGAGACGCTCTACCGCGAACGCGTGCATATCACCGAACGCAATTCCACCTTCACCTTCACAACGGCCCAACTTCCGGACAGAGCGGGAATCGATCCATTCGCGCTGCTGATTGACCGAATTCCCGATGACAACGTGAAGAACGTGACTCTTCAGTAGAGTTACTGAAAGGAGAACTTACCGATGTGGATAGTTCATGGCTGTCTGTTGCTTCTGTGCTTTGCGGCGTCGGTCTCCAGGGCGTTGGCGCAAGAGAAAAAGCCGCTGTCGGCCATTCCGGAAGGGTTCCAATTCGCTGGCACATGGGATTGCGAGGGAACGTTTCGCAATAACAAGGTCCACAAGGCCGTCTTCACTGGCTCACTCATCCTCGGTGACAAATGGCTCGAACTCAGCGAGCAGGATGTTGAACCAGCCACCGGCTATCTGGCCAAATACGTGATTGGTTACGACTCCGAGCAAAAGCACCTGGTCGAGTTCGACGCCAACAACTTTGGAGCAGCTATTTACTCGAGCCAGGAGGGATGGCAGAACCGTGTTCTGACCATGACCTCGCCCATCTCAGACGACTCCAAAGCTCCCTACGCCGGCAACCGCTTCCTGTACTCGATCACCGGGCTGAACACATTCACTGTGGACTGGCAGATCAGCAAAACGGCCGCTCTCAATTGGACGCAAGCCGATCATCTCACCTGTAGACGTAAAGCTGCTCAATAAGCATCGGGTAGCAGCCCGGACCGCACTACCGAATCGCGACCGTAAGCTGAGTCTGAGAAGCCGTAAAGAAATAGCAACAACCGGTCGCTT
>PMUN01000214.1 GCA_003166875.1 Bryobacterales bacterium
CATCTCGAGAGCGATCTGGCATTGGTCTTGCTGCGCAGGCTCCAGACCACAGTGCGGCCGGACTTGCGCATTGTTGTCATGTCGGCAACGCTGGCCGCCGCGCCCATCGCTCAATACTTGGACGGCTGCCCCATTCTTCGCTCCGAAGGCCGCCTTTTCGATCTTTCCATCACGCATCAGCCTTATTCGGCACTGCCGATCGAGAAGCAAGTGGCCGCCGCGCTTGAAAAGGTTCTAGACCACAAACACCCGGGCGACATTCTAGTCTTCCTGCCCGGAGCAGCCGAAATCCGCCGCACCGCTCGCGAATGCCAGCCGTTGGTGGCGAAACACAATCTTTTGGTTCTGCCGCTGCACGGCGATCTTACTCCCGCTGAACAGGACCGCGCGGTGTCGCCTGCCGGCCAGCGAAAGGTGATTCTATCCACCAATGTCGCGGAGAGTTCCATTACCATCGAAGGCGTCACCGCCGTGATCGACAGCGGACTGGCGCGCATCACACGCGATTCGCCCTGGACTGGGCTCCCGACGCTCGAAATCGGCCGCGTGAGCAAAGCCTCCGCCACGCAGCGAGCCGGCCGTGCCGCTCGCACCGCTCCCGGCCGTGTCATTCGCCTCTACACGCTCGAGGATTTTGAACGGCGCCCCGATCATGACGCGCCGGAAATTACGCGGCGAGAACTTTCGGAGCTGTGCCTCAGCCTGCGAGCTATGGGAATCGCTGACGCTCAAGCGCTCCAATGGCTGGATCCTCCGCCTTCAGCTGCCGTGTCACGCGCCGAGGATTTGCTGGAGCGTTTAGGTGCAACTGGCGAAAAGGCACGCAGCATGGCACGCTATCCTTTGCATCCACGCCTGGCCAGGCTGGTGCTGGAAGCAGTGGAGCGAGGCGCGGGCGAAGAGGGTTGCGCAGTTGCCGGACTCCTTAGCTCAGGCGCGCGAGCCGATTCTTGCGACCTGCTGCGTTTGCTCGATAGCGAATGGGATGGCCGCACCAGGCAGCATATCGAGCAAATCCGGCGCATCGTAAAGCCTCCGAGCCAGAAGAAGCACTCCGCCGACGCACTGCCGCTTTCGATCCTTGCGGCGTTTCCCGATAGGGTCGCCCGACGCCGGAAGGACAACCAGCTTCTGCTGGCTTCAGGTGGTTCGGCGTTGCTTGCGTGCGAAAGCCAAGCCGATTTCCTAGTCGCGGTTGACATCGAGGATCGCACCGAGCACGCGCTGCCATTGGTGCGGATGTACTGCGCGATCCAGCCGGAATGGCTCATCGATCTGTTTCCCGATCGCGTCCGCGAGCGTAGCGGCGTGGAATGGAATCGCGCAGCCGAACGCGTGGATGCAATCAGCGCGTTGCTCTACGACGGCTTAGTCATCGAAGAAACGCGCAGCGGCGCGCCTGATCCGGAGCAGGCTGCGGCGTTGTTGGCTGAGCGAGCGCTCGAATTGGGGGTCTCAAGGTTTGTCGATCGCGACCAGCTGGACGAATTCCTTACAAGAGTATCTTTCGCGTCCGAGCATGCGACGTTTCCCAAGATTGATGTCGAATCCGCCTTCCGCGAGCTTTGCCGCGGCCGCAAGAGTTTCGCCGAACTCCGAGGCGCGGCACCATCCATGATTTCGATGTTGGAGCAGCGGGCCAATCCGAAATTATTGAATGAAATCGCACCCACCCGTGTACGCCTGCCCAGCGGCCGTCAGGCGCAGATCCATTACGAAGCCGGCAAGCCGCCCTGGGTGGCGTCGCGTCTGCAGGACTTCTTCGGCATGCGGGAAACTCCGCGCATCGCGAACGGCAAGGTTCCGCTAGTGATTCATCTGCTCGCGCCCAATCAGCGCCCGGTCCAGACCACATCGGATCTGGCGGGATTCTGGCAGCGGCTCTATCCCCAAGTCCGGCGAGAGCTGAGCCGGCGATACCCGAAGCATGCGTGGCCGGAAAACCCGTACGGAAGATTGGCCGCGAATGAACGCAAATAAACGCGAATAGGAAGCGTGCAGTATTTGCGTTCATTCGCGTTCATTCGCGGCCATAAAATAGTGTCTATGTATCGCACGGTCTCAGCACTCCTATTGTTCGGGATCTCCTTCGGCTATCTCGAAGCGGCTGTCGTGGTCTACCTACGCGCGATCTACGATCCGATACGGGAGCGCATCCATCCCGGCCGCAGCCCTCAAGATCTGTTTCCGCTCATCTCTCCTGAGCAACTGAAAGCCGCTGGCCCGGAGAACGCGCGACGCCTGGCTATCGAGATTGGCCGTGAAGCAGCTACCATTCTCATGCTCGCCGCGTTCGGCATGGCGGCGGGCCGCAATTTCAATCAGCGCATGGCGGCCTTCGCCATCGCGTTCGGGCTGTGGGATATTTCGTTCTATGCATTCCTCAAGCTGATGATCGGCTGGCCGCAGTCGCTTTTCACCTGGGACATTCTGTTTCTTATTCCGCTGCCGTGGGTGGGCCCGGTGATCTCGCCCGTGCTGGTCTCCGTCACTCTGATTGCCTGCGGATTGGTTTCTCTTTTCCACGGAGGCCTGCCGGCCAAACCCTGGCAGTGGATGGCAATGATCGCCGGAGGAGTGGTGGTGATCCTGGCGTTCGTCTGGGATTTTCGAAACACCACGGCCGGCGGCCAACCGAACCCGTTCAATTGGCCGCTATTCCTGGCGGGCGAAGCGATCGCGGTGGCAGGTTTTATCGCCGCAACAAAGAATCCAGGATTTCAGGAATCTCGAATACCGCGCGGTTCTTGATGGCTGCAGCGTTCGAGCGAAAACGGGCGAAATTAACCGGGTCCAACAGTTCCGCGAGACCACGATCGATCTCTCGAAACGATTTCAACACCACGCCCACCTGCATCTCGCGAATCCAATCCGTGTTGTAACGTTCCTGCGGCAGCGTCCAGGCATTCCGTTCCACTACCACGGGCAGCTTCATGTGTAGCGCTTCGCTGATGCTCCCGGGGCCTGGCTTGCCCACGAAGAAATCGGAGAGATGCATGTAATAAGGAATTTCATTGGTGAACCCTTCGACGTATTTTCGAAAGTGCGTCTCGGTGCCGCGCAGACGTTCAGCGAGTTTTTGATTTTTCCCGCAGATGAAGATGAACTGCGCGTGCGCGGTGACGCGCTTGGCTATGTCCAACATCACGCTCGATCCTGCACCGCCAAACAGCACCAGTCCAGTAGGCAGATCCGGATCCAAACCTAACCGGCGGCGCTCCTGGGCCCGATCGGCGGACACCGGATCATAAAACTTCGGGCGCAGGATCATACCGGAGGCGCGAAACACGTGCTCGGGCGCATGGCCAAGCTCCAACGCCTGCTCCACAGCTCTTGCGGTTCCGCAAATCAAATACTGCTCCTGTTGTTCCATCCAGAAGTGCGGTGGATAATCGGCCAAGTCGGTGAGGATTGTTACCAGCGGCGTTTCCGGCAGACTCTGGCGCAATGCGCGATTGAAATTGGGAATCAGCGAGACCACCAGGTCACGCTCGCCTTCGCTCCAGAATTGCTTCAACATGCGAACCTGGCCCTGATGATACAGACGAATCAACCCATGCATCGCCACCGTTAACTGCGGCGTACCTAACGTCCAGCCCTTCTTAAGCAGGGCGTTGTACACGTCCTCCATCCGGATACCGGTGTATTTACGGAAAACGTCGAGTGGCTCCAGGATCTCCTGCAGGTTAACCAGCCGGACTTCCCAGCTCAGTTGCTCCTGCTCGATCACGGACTTAAGCGCGTTAGCCGCGGCCTTATGCCCGCCGCCGGCTTCAAAGAACACGAAGTCAAGTTTCTTCACGTTTTAGGGGTTTTGCAACGAAATTGCGGCCCTGGAGTCCAACGTACAGTGTGTCATAGTACCTGCGCAGGGACAAAAACATTTTTTGGACATTATGTAGCAATCATTCTTTCAACAGAATGTAACTTGGGCGGCGGTATCATGAAATCAGGATTATGCGTGGCCTAATCACTCGTGGCGACTACAGCATCATGCACCGCGCCAACAATTGGGTGGCGCCGCGCTGGGTGCGTTTCTACGTTTTGGGCGCCACGCGCGGCGGCGACGGTTGGTTGTGGTATGCGATGGGACTCGCGATCCTATTCTTCGGCGGCGAAGTGCGATTCGCGGCCTTGGGCGCCGCCGGATTGTCCTCGGTGCTCAGCATCCTGCTGTTCCTCTGGCTGAAGCGGCTCACGGGACGGCGCCGGCCTTGTCATATCGAACCGCATTGCTGGGCGAAATTGCTGCCGCCAGACAAGTTCTCTTTTCCCTCCGGCCATACCATGACGGCTTTCGCTGTCGCCATTCCGCTCTCGCTGTTCTATCCGGACTTGACCATCGGCCTTTTCTTCTGCGCGCTCAGTATCGCGACATCCCGCATCCTGCTGGGCATGCACTTCCTGAGCGATGTAGTGGCGGGCGCCTTGATTGGTACCGGTCTTGGATACATCGGCTATATCGCGTTTTAGTAAGTCTCGGAATTGCTGTGGCGCACGCACTTCTCGGGTGCCGCGTTCACACTCGTGTGAACGCCATGAATATAATTCTTCCTAATGTGTTCGCAAGAGAGCGAACACGGCACGCACGAGTGC
>PMUN01000356.1 GCA_003166875.1 Bryobacterales bacterium
TGCTTAAAATCCTCTGCATTGTTGGTAGCCGCGCAGTATCCTGGCTCAACGCCGCTCTTGCGATTCCTGCTGGATAAAGGCGCTGAATTACGGACACCGAAAGGTTCGGGAGCGCCATTGTTCAATGCAACGGCGCTCGGTTTTGCAATCATGTCCGGCAATGCGGACGCCGTCCCGCTGTTGCTGGCGAAATGTGACAAGCTGGATGACAAATTCCTGGTGATCGGTATGTTCTCGAGCTTTACCCCGCCTCAGGCCATCTCGTTCGATGACAATGTCACTCTAAGCGCTCTGCTGGATGCTGGACTTTCGGTCGAGTTGCCGGGTGACAACGGTTTCACGTTGTTGGATGAAGCGGTCATTGCCAACCGCGTGGACGTCGCGCGGTTGCTGATCGCGCGCGGCGCCAATGTGAATGCGGTGGACAAGAACGGCATGACGCCGTTGATGTATGCCGCCTCCATCGATTTCGGAGATTCCGCGATGATCGATTTGCTGGTTAAATCCGGAGCAAGCCGCGAAGCGCGCTCCAAGGACGGCCTTACGGCTGTTGAGCTGGCGCGTAAACACGAGCACGTCCACGTGCTCAAGAGCCTGGAGTAGCCTGCACTGTGGAAAGGCACCGACTCCCTTACGGTCGCGGTTCGGTAAGCCGCGACCGTAAGGGAGTCGGTGCAGTTTGCTACAACTCTGCTGGATTCTCCAAGCTTCGCCACAAATACCAACTCGCCACCGAGCAATACGGCCGCCACGACACGGCCAGCTCTTCAATTTGCTTCGGATGCGGCAGATCCGCCAAGCCATAGGCCTTGCGGATGGCGGAGCGAATTCCCAGATCGCCGGTCGGCAGCACATCCGGACGTTCCAATGCAAACATCAGGAACATGTGCGCGGTCCACACGCCGATGCCCTTCACCTCCGTGAGGCATTCGATCACGGCTTGGTCCGGCAGCGTGCGCAGAGCATCGAAATCTACCTTGCCGCGCGCTGTTTTTCTGGCCAGGTCGCGAATGTAGGCGGTCTTCTGCTTGGACAGCCCGCACTTCCTCATCCTGGCCGGAGTCAGCTTTAGAATCGCCGCAGGCGTGAGTTTCCCTCCCGGTACGGCTGCCGCCAGCCGGTCGAAAATGACCTTCGCTACCCTTCCGCTCAGTTGTTGGTAGACAATGGATCGTACGAGTGTTTCGAAGCCGGGGTCGCGATACTGCATTTTGTACGCTCCCACGCGGCCGATCACGGACGCCAGCACAGGGTCAGATTTCTTAAGATGGAGGATAGCTTTTCGCATTGCAACGCAGATTCCAAACAGTGCATCTATCAATATAATGCTTATGCGAGCGTCCGGACTGATCCTTCTCACCGCGCTGCTATGCGCGCAAGATGCCCCTCCCACCATTAAGGTGGACGTGGATGTTGTCAACATTCTTTTCAACGTTCGCGACAAGCACAGCGGCCTGATCGGCAATCTTACCAAAGACGATTTCACCATCTTTGAAGATGGCAAGCAGCAAGACATCAAGTATTTCAACCGCGAGACCGATCTGCCCTTGACCATTGGCCTGCTGATCGACGTCAGCGCGAGCCAGATGAACCTGATTGACATCGAAAAGAACGCGGCCGATCAGTTCTTCAACAACGTGATCCGGCCCAAGGATCTGGCCTTCCTGATCAGCTTCGGCGCCGACGCAGACCTGCTGCAGGATTACACCAGCTCCGCGAGATTGCTTCGCAAGGGCCTGGAGGGGCTGCAAGTGAACTCAGGTGTTGGCGGCATTCAGCCCGGTCCGGTTCCTACCGCCTCTCAGCCGCGCGGAACCATTATGTATGACGCCGTATTTCTGGCGGCGCATGACCAGCTCAAGGGCCAGGTGGGACGCAAAGTATTGGTGCTGATTACCGACGGCGAGGATCAGGGCAGCCGCTACAACATTAAGCAGGCCATTGAGGCGTCGCAAAAAGCGGACGCGCTGGTCTACAGCTTCTTTTACGTGGATCGCCAGTTCTACCGGCGAGGCGGCGGAATCATGTTCGGCGGCGGCAACGCCGGCGCGCTGCGTCAAATGTCGGACGATACCGGCGGCCATGTTTTTCAGATCGACCGCAAGATGACACTGCAAAATGCCTTCGACGAACTCAACGCGGAAATGCGCAGCCAGTACGCGGCCGGCTACACTCCCACCAATCCGGTCAAAGATGGGACTTTCCGGCATGTCGAGATCCGCACCGGCAACAAGGACTGGAAGGTGCAAGCGCGTAAGGGGTACTACGCGATCAAGCCCGAGAGCTAAAAACTCTTGGCCGCGAATGAACGCAAATAAACGCGAATAAAAATTTGCGATCATTCGCGTTCATTCGCGGCCTAATTAGCATCGTGGAAGATGATTCCGAGCGTGTAGCGTTCGCCAGACAGTAGCGGGCTGACACCGTGGCGGAAATTTGTGCGGTAGTAGCCGCGCGATCCTTTTACTGGACGATAGCGTGTGGTGATGACCACTGCTTCACCTTGCTCCAATCGAATGGAGTGGCCCACGGATTGGGCGCGCGGTTGCTGCTCTACTAACAGCAATTCGCCGCCTGTGAACTCCTCGTCCGGGCGGCTCAGACACACGACCACCTGGAAAGGAAAGAAGATTTCGCCGTAGAGGTCCTGATGGAGGCAGTTGAAATCGCCCGCTTGATAATGCAACAGCAGCGGCGTCGGACGGCTCTGGCCGGCGCTCTTGCATTGCTCCAGGAAGCTGGATAATTCGTCCGGATATTCTTGCTGCCGCGATAGAGCCGCGGTCCATTCCTTCGCGGTACCGAGCAATTGGCCATATAACTCGCGCCGAAGTTCGTCAATTCGAGCGGGCAGAGGGTAACTGAAGTATTGATACTCGCCGCGGCCAAAACGGTACCTGGCCATGTCGATCTTGCTGCGGAATAGTTCCGGCTGAGCGTAGAGAGAGCGGATTGCTTCGCACTCGCGCCGATCCAGAAGCGTCCCAAGACGCGCATAGCCACGGGCCCATAGGCTTTCCATGCTCGAAGTATCGCGCGCTGGCTGAGAGTATTTCTATCCGGTTCTTGCTCGCGAATTACTTCGTGCTGAAGTAGTTCTCGCGCGCCTTCAAATACATTTCGATCGCCGATTCCAGCGGCGGCATTGGCTCAATCCCGCTGGCTTCCAGCTTGGCGTTCGATAGCGCGGAATATTTGGGACGGCGCGCCGCAGTCCGGTATTCGCGCTCATTGGTGGGCCGTAACTCAGGCTGCAATCCCGCTACGCGAAAAATCATCGCGGCGTAGTCGAACCAGGAGATGGGTGTTCCACCACCGACGTGGAACAGGCCATGCTGTTTGCCCTCCACCAGATCCGCGGTGCGGGCGGCTAGTAACGGCGCATAGGTGGGCGACGCGACGTGATCCTCAACAACGCGAATCGGCTGTTTGCCGGCTGCCAGCCGCAGCATCAATTCGATGAAATTGCCGCGCGCCGTTTTGAGCCCTCCCGGTCCGAAGACCCCGGACGTTCGAATGATCAGCGGCGTATCGAGGTAGGCTTGCGCGTACAACTCACCCGCCAATTTCGAAACACCATAAGCGCCCAGCGGGTGCGGCCGGTCGTTTTCGGTATAAGGCCGGCCGGCAGTGCCATCGAAGACGTAGTCGGTGGAGAAGTGAACGAATCTCGCGTCCAGTTGGCGGCAAGCCATAGCCAGGTTGCGAACCGCGAGGCCATTGGCCATAAAGGCTGGCACTGGTTCGTTCTCGGCGACATCCACCTGATTGTAGGCGGCGGAGTTTACTACGATGGCCGGATCTTCCTTGGCAAGCGTGCGCTCCACGCTCGCGGCATCGCTGATGTCCACGCTCGATCGCTCGAAGCCCACCACCGTGTAGCCACGCTCGGTGAGAACCCGCACCAACTCCACGCCGAGCTGCCCCCGGCTTCCGAAGACAACAACTTTTCGCCTGTTCACTGATCGTTAGAATAGCAGGCCAGTCCCTGAAGGCACCGACTCCCTCACGGTCGCGGTTCGGCTCCGTTACCGAACCGAGAGCGTCACCAGGCGACTTTATCCGGGAAGTATTCCGAGATCAGGTCCGCGTAGTACGGGCGAAGCTCTTCCAACTTCGGCCGCTCGCTCGCTTTCGAATACAGATCATAAGGGTTGAACTTGTGCACCCAAGGGAACATCTCGCGATCGTGGCCGTTCATCAAGTAGTCGTACGCGCCCTCGCGATGCCCCGCATAGAACGAGTGGTAACGAATCATGTACAGCGCAGGCTCGGGAAGATGATCCTTCACGACGTGGTAGAGATATTCGTCGTGCCCCCAAGATAGGTCCACATGGTCGAGACCGCAGCCTTCCGAATAAATACCCAGCCGGGTCTGGTAACGCGGCGTCTGGGAATCGGGATTGTCGCGAAAGAATTCGGGGAAAACGATTTTGTCGGAGTACGCGCAGCCCACCGGAAATGTATCGCCCACCACGGCCCACTGCGGCTCGCCGTAGAGGCACAGCAGTTTTCCGAGATCGTGTATGAAACCCGCCAGCACGAACCAGCGTGGATGGCCGTCCCTTCGAATGGCCTCCGCGGTCTGCAAGTTATGCTCGATCTGCGAGAGATCGGTATCGGGGTCGCTCTCATCTACTAGCGTGTTGAGGTAGTCCAGCGCCTCCCAGATGCTCATCAGCCCGCGCTGCTTGGCCAGATATTGCTGCTTTTTCTGACGCACGAAATCGACGGTCTGATGGGTATGATTCAGCCGGTAGAATTCGCGGACGCCGGGAGGTGTGGCGTCGTTGTATTGCCGGAACTCTTCCTGCTTCTTGTCCGGATTGTAGCGCTGGCCAACGAAATCGTCCCATTGCTCGAGGTTTTGAAGTGGGCCCATGTTTTTAGTTTAGAAGAATTCGAGGAATACAAGGAAGGCGAGGAAGTCAGGGAAGATGGTTTGCTCGCGCTGAGGCGCGCGCCGTCACATTTTTAACTGGGTTTCGTTGGCGGGCTTCTGCCCTCATGTTCCCACACGCTTCCTGCCGGTCGCGGCTCGGTTTTTCGTACGTTCCTATTACGGATTCTGGACGGCAATGGTGACCTTGTCGGACGTGAGAACGCCGCCAGAGCTGATCTGGATTGGCAACACGCCGGGCGTCGCGATTTTCGGAACCACCACGTTGATCTGATTCACTCCAACGAATTGCGGTGATAAACCAGCGAACGAAACCTCAGCCGGAACGCCGCCAATCAACACTGTCGGCTGGGTGGTGGCCTTGCGGAGCGCATCCAACGACCCAACGCCGTTTCCGTCGGATGGGGTTACGGCCCCTAGCCCGGTTCCCAGGATGACTAGCGGATCGCCCACCTTGGCCGGGTGCGGCGCAGCCCCCGGGATGGAGCCGGCCGGTCCAGCCAGCGAACCGTCTGCATTGATGGCCACAGCTTGACCCGATGGCAGACTGAAGATGGCCGGCTGGATGAGACCAACCTGGAATTGAAACGCAGGCAACGCCGTTCCATTTGCCGTCACAATCGCGGTCACTGTTCCAGCGGCAGCCCCCGGCACAACGTCCCAGGGAACTTGTGCATTGATCTGCGTGGCCGAAACGAAAAGCAGTGGAGCGGGAATGCCGTTGAAGGTGACCGAGACACCGCCGCCGAGGGAGGTGGGCAGCGGAATGGAGCCCGCATAGAACATGGAGTTGTCCGAAAGAAAGCCGGTCCCGAATACGGAAACCAACGATCCGGGCGCGACCGGCTGGCCTTGAGCAAACGACGCGCCATTATCCACCGCAGTCACGGAATTGAAGGACGTGGTATTGAGCAGAATGGAAACACCGCTGCCGGCCACGACGGCGAGATCCGGCTTGCCGTCGCCGTTGAAGTCGGCGGTCACTAGGAAGGATGCAATATCGTCCAGCGCGATCGGATTATTGGCGACTTGGAAGGATCCGTCACCTTTGGAGATGAGCAACACCACAAGCGAGGCAGTCCCGCTCGCAAGCGCCAGATCGCTCTTGCCGTCGCCATTCAAGTCCGCGGCCACCATGCCGCCGATGAAACCTGGTGTCCTCACGGGCGCTTCAAAAGTCCCATCGCCTTTCCCGAGCAGCCCGTAAACAGAGCTGCTCGCAAAATCGCCGATGGCCAGATCAGGCTTACCGTCGCCGTTAAAGTCTCCAGCCACTACAATGGTGCCCAAGTTTGCCACCAGACTATGCGAAAAGGTCCCGTCGCCCTTACCGAGAAGGAGCTCCGTTGCACTAACGCCTGAGTACGGGATGCCTGAGAACGCGATGTCCAGCTTCCCATCTCCGTTAAAGTCTGCGACTGTAACATCCGCGGAGAGAATGCCGGTGTACAAGAACATCGGGTCAGAGAACGTTCCATCCCCCCGGCCCAAGAAAAGCGTCGGGCCCGAGAAAAGCGGCACCTGGCCACTGTAGTAGATCAAGTCCGGGAAGCCGTCACCGTTGACATCCGCTGCCAGGGCGGACGCAGGATTAGTGAAGACTACCGTCGACATGAAGGTCATCGGCGGCTGAAAGGCGCCGTTGCCGGACGCCATCCAGACTAGGATGAGATTTGGTTGTCCGGAGGCAGTGGTCTGGAGAAGAGCGAGGTCCGTGCGGCCATCGTGGTTGAAGTCGGCGGCGACCAGAGAACCGCTGTTAAACGGCCCAGTCGGCTGGGAAAGGGCGGCGGGACCCGGATGAAAGGTTCCGTCTCCATTTCCCAGCAGGATCAGAATCTCTTGCTGGCAAAGCACCGCGAGATCGGCTATGTGGTCGCCATCGAAATCACCGACGGCTATTCCATACGGCGAGCAGCCTGTTCCTAAAGACAGATCTACCTTTTGGAACGTGATACTTTGGGCCTCCAGCTTGCCTGCAAGAGCCGCCAGTAGGATCAGTGTGTAAGTCCATTTGTTATGTAACAGCGCGGTGCCTCGTGACCTGCTCAAGGATAGCAGGGATCGGAAAACGGATACTACTGAATTCGGGGAATCCAGGAAGCCGAGGAAGTCAGGGAAGATGGTTTGCTCGCGCTGAGGCGCGAGCCACGACATTTACTTTATTGCCATCGTCACGGGTAGTCGCATTTTGTCGTGGGCGAAGCTGACTGGCCCGTTGTAGGAAGCTTTGATGGATTCGAGCACGCTGCGGCTGGCCCCTTCCACGTCGGGTGCGGTATGGCTGAGCAGAAGGAATTTCACTTGCGCATCGCGCGCCGCTTCTCCGATATGTTTGGGAGCGGTGTGAAGTGTATAAAGCAGCGCGGGCGAATTCGGAGGATCCAGTACTGCGCAATGGAACACCAGCAGGCTGCACCCCTTCGCCAGGCGGATCAGATTGGGCAGCGCTGAAGCGTCCATATCTCCCGAGAACGCGATGCTCTCGTTCTGGTAGTCCACGCGATAGGCCACTGAGGGGCAATCATCGTGATGGGTCGCGATGGCTGTTATGCGCAGACCGTCCTTGTAGAGAAGCTGGCTCTCACGCGATGTCAGATCCGTCGGCAGATCCACGCCGTGTATTTCTTCATCCGCTCCGAACGTTTTCTGGTATTCCCACGCGCCGCCTTTTTCAAAGAGCAGATTCAAGAATCGAGTGGTGCTCGGAAAGAGACCCCCGCCGGCTGGTCCGAATACGTTGAAGCGAGCTGACGAACCACTGACGGTCAGCGACCTGGCTAGGAAGAATCCCGGCAGGTCCCCGGTGTGATCGATGTGCAGATGGGTGAGTAGAACTGTATCCACCTGATCGAGATTGAGGTTCAGCTCACCCACGCGAAGGAACATCCCAGGGCCGGCATCCACCAGGATGCGTGGCGTTCCGTTCACTTCAACGATGTAGCTTGATCCTCCACGTCCGAAAGGACGCGGCCCACCGGACCCGAGCACGACCAGCGCAAGCGACCCAGCCAGAGCCGTTCCCGAAAGGCCCATTGCTAGAACCGAACAACCGAAGAACCGAAGAACTGAAGAACCGGTCGTCAGACCTCCCACCGCCATAGATTCGTTCCCACTGTGTAGCCGGCGCCCACGGCAGCGAACACTACTAGATCGCCCTTCTTGATCATTCCGCATTGGATGGCGTCGCGGGTGGCGAGCGGGATGGTGCCCCCGGTGGTGTTGCCGTACCGGTCGATATTGATCATCACCTTATCGCAGCTTATCCCGAGCCGTTCGGCCGCACCAGTGATGATGCGGCGGTTGGCCTGATGGGGAATGAGTGCGGCGATGTCAGCCGCGGTGAGATTGTTTCTCTGCAGAAGATCGCGGGACGTCTCGTACATTTTTCGAACGGCATACTTGAATACCTGCGCGCCATCTTGCTTGACGTAGTGCAAGCGATTCTCGACGGATTCGATGGTGGCGGGCATCCGGCTGCCTCCGGCTGGCTGCTTCAGGGCATCGCCGCCCGAGCCGTCGATTTCGTTGAGAAAATCGATGAAGCCGATTTCGCCGTCTTCGGTGGGCTCGACCAGCATCGCTCCCGCGCCGTCACCAAACAGGACGCAGGTGGCGCGGTCCGTGTAATCGATAATGCGGGACATTGTATCGGCGCCGATCACCAACACTTTTTTGTGGGAGCCGCAGGAAATCAGGTGCGCGGCCGTGGTCAAGCCGTAGACGAAGCCCGAGCACGCGGCCACCAGATCGAAACCCCAGGCGCCTTTCGCGCCAAGCCGGTTCTGCACCAGGCAGGCCGTCGATGGGAAGAGCATGTCGGGTGTCACCGTGCAGACGATAATTGCATCCAGTTCCCGCGCCTCGATGCCGCGCTGGGCGAGCGCGATTTTAGCGGCTTCCACCGCCATATCGGATGTCGCGATATCGGGTTCGGCGATGTGTCTCTCGCGAATCCCTACTCGCTGCATGATCCACTCGTCGCTGGTATCCACCATTTTCTCGAGATCCTGGTTAGTCAGGACCCCTGGAGGCGTGTAGCAGCCCAAAGCAGTGATCTTCGCTTTAAACGATCTGGCTTTATCCAATAGCCCTCCAACCTCAATCAGATACAGAATACACGATGCGCGGGCGGCCTGATGTCCCCTTGCTTAGGACCCGTGAAAAAATCGGCGCAAGCACCGACTCCCTCACGGTCGCGGTTCGGTAACACCTAAGCAAGGGACAGCAGCGATAATCATGAAATGCTACTGTTGGTGGAGCGTCATACAGTAGCACCAGAATTCGACTCAAAAAAGGGAGCATCAACATGAAGAAACTTTGGATGGCTATATCCATCGGTTCGTTACTTGCCGCGGGCGCGCTGGCGGAATCCATGTCGGGTACCATCTCGGACGCAAATTGTGGCGCCAAACACGCCGCAGCCACGGAGAAAGACGCGGCTTGCGCCAAGAGTTGCGTGAAGCGAGGAGCTGCGGCCGTCTTGGTTTCCGATGGCAAGGTGTATAAGATCGCGGCCGACTCGCAAGAGAAGGTGGCCGCGCTGGTGGGCCAAAAGGTCACCGTGAATGGCAAAGTGGACGGCGATACAGTGACCATCGAGTCCGCAGAAGCCGCAAAATAAAGATCGTTTCTCGTTTCTCGTTTCTCGTTTCTCGTTGGGTGCTCTCGAACGCCGATCCGTGCGAACGAGAAACCAGAAACGAGAAACGAGAAACGGGTTTTACTGCAGTTTTCCCCGTCCCTCAACCCTCCACGTCTGTTCCACGGTGTCGCCGCGAATGCCATAGACGCACTCGTGGAGATTCATCGCCACGCAGACGTGGTTGGGAATAATGCGCACTCTATCGCCGACGTTGAACTTTTGCCCGGCCCGGCGTAAGTCGATGAAGCCGTGTTCCTCGTTCATTTTTGTGAAAACTGCGTCCGGCGCCTGCAATACGCGGCCGAAACTCACCGGCGCGCCTGCCGCCGCCCCGTCCGAAGAGAACGTTTTCGATCCGCCATCCACGATCATCTGCCCCGGCTTTGCGGTGGATACAACGGTGACCATTACCGACGCGGCGCATTCCTCGAAAGTGCAGGCGCCGGAAAGAACCGTGTTCCGATCGTTAAAAATATAGGTGCCTGGGCGAATCTCGTTTAATCCCGGCAAGCGGTGGGAGTGGAACAGAGTGGGTGTAGATCCGCCGCTGACTATTCGAGCTTCAATGCCGGTCTTGCGCAGATCGTCGAGAATTCTCTCCAACATTTGCGCCAGACTCTTGAGCGCCTGCTCGCCTTCTTCGTCCAGGCTTTTGATCTGGCCGGGGTAAAATGCTATACCATCTAAGCGCAATCCCGGCAGCCGCTGGATGTCCTGAATCAACCGCAGCAGTGTTTCACCTGGTGGCACTCCCACCCGTCCTAAACCGACGTCTACCTCGGCTAACACACCGATCTCGATCCCGGATGCAGTCGCGGCCTCGGAAAGTTGCTGCGCCACCACCACGCTGTCGAGCGAAACGGTGATGGATGTTTTCGCGGCCACTTGCATCAGCCTCTCCAGCTTCCTGCGGCCCACAATCGGATACGCCACCAGCACATCCGGCGGCTGTGCGGCAAGCATCACCTCCGCTTCTCCCACTTTCGCCACCGTTAAACCGGCCGCGCCCAGATCCAGTTGCTTTCGGGCTAGCGCTGGAATCTTGTGCGTTTTCGTATGGGGCCGGACGCGTAGCCGGTGCTTCTGGCTATAATCCGCCAGCTTCTTGAGATTGCCCTCCATAACGTCGAGATCAATGAGGAGAGCAGGGGTTTCTAGATCGGATATGGTCATGGATGGAAGCGAAGAGCCAATTTGCCGCCAGGTCCTTTGTAGTGTAGCTCCAGGTCCTTCGGCTTGACTTTGCCGACCACCTGGAAGTACAAGAACCCGGAAATCGGTTCTGTTATCTCTTTCTCTGGCAGCACTTTATCTTTCAATGTCGCAAGTAATGGATTGGGCTTGTCCGAATCGCCCTTTTCAGCCTTGGTCTCGGTTTTGGTGTTGTCGGCGCCACCGGGGCCGACACCGCTCATAATTCCGCCCAAGCTAACACCGAAACCTCCCTTTTGCTTGGGTGGTTCCTGGCGCGTTACCACCAGCACGTCGGTTCCGGCAATCTGGCTGGGACTATACGGCTGGGCACGTTGTCCATCCTTCCCGGATACGAGCAGGAAATCGTCCAAGCTCACTTTGATGGGCTTGTCACTGACCGGACGAACGGTCACGCGGACCAAGATCAGGTCGCCACCAAAGTCCGAACCAAGCTCCTGTTTGATCTGGTCCTTATCGAGGGTGACTGTGGCCGAAACCTCCACAAGTTCGTTGGAGTTCTGCTCAATCGGCAATTTCTTGTCGGCAGCTTCGGTCACTGCAAGGAACCAGAAAATCGCCAAAGAAAAAGTGCCGAGCAACCGGACTGGATAGTGCATGGGACTCTATGGGAATTATACGGTATCGGTATATGGCGGAGCACCCTCTCCACGCGGAAGCTGGACATCGCCGCGCCAGAAGATCCAATGGGATCACTCGCTAGAAGTTATCTTTTGGAGAATCACGGCTGGCGTGACGGCACGTTCAGATCTTGGAAGACTCTACTAACCCAAAACTGTAAAGATAAACATTCGAGGAACCGATAGCCGAGCATGGAGTCGTGTACGCTTGTGGTCGCGCCGGAGCTGACCTCGCAGACACACCAGGCGAAGAGACAACGCACGGCTGAACTCGATGTGCTGCGTGGTTTTGCGATTCTGCTCGTCCTGGGAGTTCACGTACAGGCATATCCCATCTGGTCCAGGTTCGGAGGGTTCGGAGTCGATCTGTTTTTCGTGCTCAGTGGATTCCTGATTTCAAACCTGCTTTTCATGGAGTATCGTCAATCCCACCGGATTGTACTCCTGCGATTCTTTCTTCGCCGGGCCTTGAAGCTGTATCCCTCGTTTTACCTGCTGTTGGCCGGGACTCTGGTTTACTGTTTTTGGTGGCAGGTTCCAGTTACCGGGCGGGCCGTGCTCGGAGAACTTACGCTGACACAAAACTATGTGGGTGCTATCTGGGGCCACACATGGTCTCTGGCAGTCGAAGAGCATTTCTACCTGCTGCTGCCCATCGTCCTGTTCCTGATGATGAAGATACACCCGGACTCGGATAATCCGTTTCGTTCGGTGCCTTATGTTTTCTTAGTAGTTGCGAGTTGCTGTCTGGCCCTGCGGATTTGGAATGGCTTCGCCTATCGCCCTTATGACCATCACGTGCATTTCGAGCCATCTCACTTGCGGTTCGACTCGCTGCTGTTTGGAGTGTTGCTCTCCTACCTGCACAATTTCCATAGCCACGTGCTGAGCAAGATGATGAGGCCGCCCTGGCGCCTCCCCATCAGCTTTCTGGGGATACTGGCTCTGGCGCCTATGCTGATTCTCGAATCGACGCACCCATTCGTCTACACTTTTGGATTCACGCTGCTGTACATCGGCTTTGGGATACTTCTCCTGCTTGCGATCTATAAGGAAAAGCCGGGCGCAAGACCGGGTATGGTAGTTCGGGCGATAGGCGCTATGGGGATGTATTCGTACACGGTATACCTGTGGCACGTGCCCCTGGCGATGGTCTTCGCTGCACTCGCGGTCCGCTTCAATATGGTCAACCAATACGCGCTTCACGCCGTATACCTCGCGGCTTCGATTGCAGCGGGGATAACCGCGTCAAAGCTAGTCGAGATTCCAGTGTTGAAGATGAGGGAACGTTTTTTCCCGTCGGACTCCTATGGGATTACCGCATCGTCCAGGAGTTGATTAGGGCCCACCATGGGCAGTGCGCCGGGGTTATTGATTTCTGCGCCACTTTTGCCATCCCGCCAGCACGCCAAAGAACACGAATCCAGCAGCGGCTATTTCGTGCGCTCCGTTTGAGAGCGGCGGGTATATGGCAACCCCCAAGCACAGCGCCGCTGCCATGACCTGAATTAAGACTTCCGGCTTCACACTACCTGTAATATCGGCAACTCCAGCCCAAGACCTTAGTGAGGAGCTGCCTGAGCCATTCTTTTTGGGCATTCAAACAAGAATCCGCTCACCGCCCTGCGGGTATTGAGCGGGCTTCGGGGTTGCGATCGGTCACTACTTGAAGCGGTTCGATCCACTGAGCCAACAGCTCGTTCAGCGCCTGGCTGGGATGTCCGTCCGGGAGCCGCAGTTTCTTGTCTTTTAATTCCGGGTGGTCGCAGTCAATGAAACGGATGCCCTGTGATCCAAGAAACCTGCGGTAATCGTTTCGTTCTTCCGGCGACATGTCTACCAGCATCACGGTGAATATCCCGCCCTGGGCGCGAACCGCCTCATTCATCTTGACAAGAAGTGTCTCGGTCAGTTGCCGCTTGTTGCGAACTCGTCCGAGGGATTCCAAAATATCTCGATAATCCTGGATCATCGCCACGGTGCGCAACCGCCGGCTGAGATACCAGACTAGATTGCCTGGGGATTTCCGCGCCTGGAGGTCGCCCGCAACCAGTTCGGCGTAAGGAAAGAAAAATCCGCCTCGAGTTTTCTTATAGACCCTCAGCCAGTTTGGGTCCGCGGCGTTCCGGCCTTCATGAAATCCGTTAAACAGGTAATACACGGAGGTTGGTCCGTGAACCCACTTCTCGATCGCCATGTAGGATTGGTCGGTTCCATAGTCCCCGGTGCCGAAGTTCGAGACCACCACATCGGAGTGCCGTTGTTGGACAATCCAGGGCAGGGTTTCGGAATCTGAAAGCTGGTACCCTTGCACGAAGGAATCCCCAAAGAACATCACTTTGGGCCGATTCCGGGCGTCGCCTGCTAACTCCTGCTCGGCCGTCGCGCGCCGGCCTTGGCTCCAGTTGGTGACTAGCGTGGTGCCCGACAGGTCCGGCCATGCCAAATTGAACCGGCCCTCCCGGTTCTGCCATCCGAGAATAGAATCACTCTGATACTCGGGCGGGGTAGTGCCCCACTGCGGGTCCATGGTCCACCAGCGCGGATAACCGCCGAACCATAACATCGCCTCAGCCCCGGCGAGGGAGACTACGGCCGTGATCAACCGTGCGGCGACAAGCACGGAACGCCTGGGTTGTTTGGAGTGGGCCATGCCGCTCGTTAAATCGGCTGAAGTGGCTGAAAGGCTTAGCTGCAGACGGCGAATGGACTGCGATGCGAAGCAAAATGGCGGCTAATGGGCTGGCTATGATGGCGACCGAGCGTTAGTCCGATTAGTCATGCATGAGGCCGCGCACACTTCCCGCGCTGACGGGGCTCCGGTTTCCGTTAGCTCTTGCGGTGCTGCTGTTTCATTACGCATCGGAACCGGCCAAGACTGCGTACTTCCCAATCGCCGGGATCATTGGCTCCGGTTTTGCCGCCGTGAGTGCATTCTTTGTTCTATCCGGCTACATCCTGAGCTATACCTATGTGGACGATTCGGGCACATTGCGGGGCAGCCGATGGGCATTTGGTCGGCTCGATTTGCGCGTGTTCACCCCATCTACTTGCTCTCACTTCTTCTGATTTACCAGGCGTACCTGATGACGGAAGAGCGCGGGCTGTGGAGCATCGTGATCTCGACGGTGTCCAGTCTGACGCTGACGCAGGCCTGGATTCCGAGCGCAGCTCTCTCCATCAATTCGGCCGGATGGTCGCTTTCGGTGGAGGCGTTTCTCTATTTGTGTTTCCCCTCGCTGCTGTTCCTGGTTGGGACTGGAACAAAACGGCTGATCACGCTGCTCGGGCTGTGTTGTGGCGTCAGCCTGGCGCCCGCCCTGCTATTCGTCATCGCACAGTATGGTGGGGATGCTTTGACTTCCCTGGTCCGCTACAATCCGCTGTTTCATCTCGGATCGTTCGTGACCGGAATGGCCATGGAGCGCTTAACACGTTACCGGCAATTGCCGGCGTGGGCCGGCTGGCTGAGTCTTGCGGCTATCGGGATTGTATTCGCGACCGGGCGGGCCATCCCCTACGAAATCTTGAATAACGGTCTGCTGGCTCTGCCGTTCGCCGTGTTGATTGGCCGATTGGCTAGCTCGATGAATCCACTTTCGAGCCTGCTCGGAAGCCGCCCGATGGTTCACCTGGGCGACGCCAGCTACTGCCTGTATATCCTGCACTTGCCGCTGGAGGTAGCAGTTCTGGCTATCAATGAACAAACGCTGCACTTCAAGCAGGCATCCTGGGGATTCGTGGCCGAGGCGGTGGTCTTTTGTGTAGTTGTCTCGCTGGTGGTATTTCGTACGATTGAAGATCCATACCGGCGGCGCATTCGGGAATACTTACGGAAGTGTGCTCCGGCGATTCGCATTTCCACGGCCAGGGCCACGGACGCGCTGTAGTCCAAGCACGTGAAGCTGGTGCTGGCATCTGCCGATTGAACGCTTGGCGCAATATGATCGCAGCTGTTCCAGCGGAGTCGGCCTTAACGAAACCAGGGCGCACAGAGGTGTGGTTCCGGCGCATCCTCGTCCTGTTCTCGATTGCGGCGGGACTGGGCATCGTGTGCCATTTCGGAATGCTCCTTTGGGCCGAGAACAGCTTCACAGGACCCGAATGCGTCGTGGCCGCTAACTCGATGATGCTGGCACGGGACGGAACGCTGTATTACGACTTGAACCACTATCCGTACACCGTCTCGGCCTACACACCGGTGTTCTATCTGTTGCAGGCTGGCCTCTACAAGTTAGGACATCCTGCATACACAGCAGGCCGGCTAATCAGCTTTCTGGCGATGCTCGGGATCTTCGTGCTGATCTGGCGCCTGGTCGTACTGTATACGGGCGGCGACCATTATTGCACCTGGATAGGGACGCTGCTCGCGCCGTCTTCGGCCCTATTGCTCTCCTGGGGCACAGTGGGACAGGTGCATAGCCTGGCAGAACTATTTGCACTGGCGGCGTTCTATCAATACTCCCGTTATGCTGTGCGTGGTGAACAAACACTGCTGTGGGCCGCGGGCTTCGCGCTGCTCGCATTCTTTACGAAACAGACCATGCTGGCTTGCCCGGCGTCCATCTTCGTTCTGCTGTGGTTCCATCGCCGGCGAACGGCGATTCAATTTGGAGCCGGCTTAGCGGCGCTGGCCGCGGTTCTCGTGCTCTCACTCAACGCGGCAACGGATGGGCGGTTCCTTTCCAACACGGTATTCGCCAATCTGCAGCCGTACTCGTTTGAGAAGATGTTGCAGCACCTGAGATTTGCGTTGCTCTCGGCCGGACCGCTCATGCTGGTGGCTGCCGCGGGAGTCCGGCCCGCGATTCGTGCCGGGGGCAGGGCATTGTTTGTCTATCTGGGATTCGCTGTCGCTGAATTCGTGGTAATCGCGCCCAAGATCGGATCAGACCTGAATTATCAGATTGAATCCACCATTCTGTTGATTCTATGCGCCTCCATGGCTTTGCACTCCCTGGATTTTTTCCGCCTGTCGTTCAACAACCGCCGGGCCTGGATCACGCTACTGCACCTTCCGCTCGCTGTATTTCTAGTGGTGAATTGCCGGATCACACTTCAGGACGTCATAGTACGCTTTTCGGGTGAACAGCTCGCTCGAAGCGAGATCGCTAAGCTCCGGACCTGGCTTTCCGATGGTGGCCGCGTGCTCTCGGCCGACTACAATGCGCTGGTGCGCTTGCGGGGTCGCATGGACGTGGAGACGCTGATCTACAAACTGCTGGTGGATGCCCGGTTGATAAATCCCGAACCGGTGCGGCGGGACATCGCTTCCGCCAGCTTTTCGACCATTGTGTTGTTGGAGGATGTGAACCATCGCGATCCGGCGGCCAGCGTGGAAATATCCACCTTGCCCACCGCGCAGATCGAAGAGGTGCGGCGGCACTACACGTTGGTGGAACAGATTCCAGCTCCCGGGATATACATTTACAAGCCATTGGGTTGGGACGCCAAATGACAGCGCAGCCTATGGAGCTCTATCACGAAATCCGCTTCCCGTTCGATCCCCGGCGCGCGGTGGTCTGGAAGGCGATTGGCCGCTACCTGCAGCCCTGGATTGCTCGCGAAGAAGGCTTGCTCGAGCTGGGCGCGGGCTATGGCGAATTCTCGCGCGAGATCAGCGCGTCGCCGAAATGGGCGATCGAACAGAACCAAGCCCTGGTGAAATATTGGGGAGATTCAGTGACGCCCCTGATCCAATCCGCGCTGGACCCGTGGCCGCTTGCGGACGGAAGTCTCGGAACGGTTTTCGCGTCCAACTTTCTGGAGCATTTCACCATCGAAGAAGGGGCTGGAATTCTGGCCCAGGCCAATCGGGTACTGCGTCCCGGCGGCCGCTTCATTGCCGTTCAGCCGAATTTCAGGCTGGAGCCGCGCCGCTATTTCGATGACTACACCCATCGGACCGCGTACACGGACAATAGCTTCCGCGATTTTCTGAAATCGCTGAACTGGAAGATTGTACACTCCGAGCCGCGCTTCGTTCCATTCAGCATGAAGTCCCGGCTGCCTACCGCCGAATGGCTGGTGCGTTTCTACCTGGCGCTACCGTTTCGTCCCCTGGCTGGACAGTTTCTGGTGATTGCCGAGAAGTCCTGACACTTCAGCCGTGCGGCATTCAAGTTCGTCTCGAGTTTTGCCGATTAGTACGTGACGACATGTGGCGCGGAAAAAAAGTAGCGGTTATCTTTCCGACCTATAACGAAAAGGATTCCATTCGGGCCGCCACGCTGGATTACCTGGCCGGCGATCTTGCCGACGAAGTAATCGTCGTCAACAACAATGCAGCGCCCGGAACCTCGGAGCAGGTGCGGGGCACCGGCGCCCGCGAGATATTCGAAAGCCGGCAGGGCTATGGATATGCGTTGCTCCGCGGCATCGACGAGTGCGATGCCGACCTGATTGTGCTCTCGGAACCGGACGGTACCTTTAGCGCGCACGACCTGATCAAGCTGCTGTCCTATTCCGATGACGTGCCGGTGGTGTTCGGTAGCCGCACCAGCCGCGAATTTATTTGGGCAGGCGCCAATATGGGACGCTTCCTGCGCTGGGGAAACTGGGCCGTCGCTAAGATGACCGAGCTGCTTTTCAACACCACCATCCTCACCGACATGGGATGTACCTACCGCTTGTTCCACCAGGAAGCATTGCAACTTATCCGGCCTCATCTCACCATTGGAGGCTCCCATTTTGGCCCGCAGTTGCTCATGGAAGTAGTGGCGCATCGTATCCCCTTCGTTGAGATTCCTGTGAATTACCGGACCCGCGTAGGGGTTTCGTCCGTGACCGGAGATTTTTGGAAGGCATTCCGCCTGGGAGTACGAATGATTGGACTGGTGCTGGGGTATCGTTTCGGCCGGAATCAACGGAACCGGACTTTCTGGCGCCCGGCTTTCGAAGAACACCGCTTGGCGGTGCTATCGCGGTCAATTGCCAATGATTCCGTCACGTTACAGGGTATGGACCATCAGAATACGGCTCCCGGCCCTGGAGCTTTACATAAAACCTAAAGCTGCCTCGTACTAATGCCGATGGAATGCTTGGTGTCGTCTATGAACCGCCTTTCTCTTTTTGCGCTTCTTTCGGTTGCTGGAATCGGGCTACAAGCCCAAACCACTCTCAGCACCATGACCATTTCCACGTCGCCATCGGGCGCCAGATTCTCCGTCGATGGCACGGTTTACAACCAGGCCGCCACGTTTACCTGGCCGGCCGGGAGTGAGCATCTAGTGGTGTTCATAACCGACCCGGCGCTGCCCGGACAGCCGGCGAATACGTCGGTTCAAACCGCTCCGCAGGGCGATACGCAGTATATTTTCCAAGCATGGGTGGATAACCTTGCGTTGACTCAGCCCAAGCAAGATCCGGTTCAAACCGTGACCGCGGACCCGAGCATTACCAGCCTCACAGCCACGGTGCAGATCGGCTATCGCATACAGTTGAATTTCTTCGGCTCCCCGGGACCATTACTCCCGCCAACTTGCGGCGCTCCCGGCGCGATCCCCACCGGCCAATTCCGGCCTGGAATCGTCTTCATCACCAGCCAGTGCTACTGGGCGAGCGCGAATGTCTTCGTTCAAGCCGGCACAAGTGTTGCGCTGAACGCCTACCCCTATCCTGGCTTTGTCTTCATCGACTGGACTTCGAACCTCTCCTCGCCCAATGCCTATTTGACCAGCTTTGTTGTAAACGGCCCCATCATACTGGCGCCTCACTTTTCGCCCGCCAAGCGGGTTACGTTCCTGACTTCACCCTTGCAGCTAAATGTGAGCATCGACCATACCACGGTTCCGACGCGCCGGGTTCCGTCTATTTGCGAGGATCCTCAACCTGTCGCCCCATTGAGCGGATTTCCACCACTCTGCTACGGTGACTTCGATTTTGCAGCCGGATCTCAGCACACCATCGCCGGAGTCACTCCGCAGCGGGATGGCGCAGGCAACTGGTGGGTCTTCGACCATTGGAGTGATGGCATTCTACAAAACGGCATTTATACAACGGATAACAACGTGTCTACTCCCGATACAGTGACTGCGTTCTTTGTGCGGGGCGCGCAAGTGGGTTTCCAAACCACTCCAGTCGGACTGCCGCTCAGCGTCGACGGCCGTGTGAACTGGCCGTCCTACAACTTCGTTTGGGCCCAGAATTCAACCCATCAGGTTTCCGCGGCGGCCACCCAGTCCGATGCCACAGGGCGCCAGTATACGTTTCAAGGTTGGTCAAATTCCGGAGCCGCCTCGCAAACCATCACGGTCAACCAGAGTGCGGTCACTAATGGAATGCGCCTCACCGCCGTCTATAGTGAGCTGAACCGAGTAGTGGTGGAGAGCAATCCTCCCGGATTAACTCTCCAAGTAGATGGCGCAACCTGCCTGACTCCCTGCAACATCGATCGCACGAACGGCGCGCAGGTCAACATAACCGCCCCTTCCACGATTTCTATGGGTGCCGGGGCGCGCTTGGATTTCAGTTCGTGGTCCGATGGCGGGGCCGCCAATCACACTTATACAGTGAACGCGAACTACAGCACGATCACTGCNNGGAGCGACCTTCCATTTCTCTCCTGCTTCGAGCGATATGTTCTATGCACAGAATGCTCAGGTAACCGTCAACGCTGCCGCTAATCCCGGCTTCACGTTCCTCCGCTGGGACGGAGCCTTGAGCGGAGCTTACCCGGCAGGGGTAGTCACCATGGCAGCGCCACTAAGCGTTGTCGCGCTCATGAACAAGATTCCCTACATCGTGCCTGCCGGTGTACAGAATGCGGCATCCAGTACTCCGAGTTCTAAGGTTGCGCCTGGATCTATCATCGCGATCTACGGCCAGAGCCTGGCTCCGAGCCTGGAAGTTGGACCGGTGAATCCACTTTCCCAGACTATTGACGGCGTCACGGTGACCGTGAACGACATGATTCTACCTTTGCTCTTCGTGTCGCCGGGACAAATCAATGCCCAGGTTCCGTGGGAGCTCCCTGATGGTAACTACACCATCGTGATTCAATCGCTCGGAGAGCCGGACGTAACTGGTACCTTCAGCGTCACACGCAATGCGCCTGGGCTCTTCACACAAACCATCAACTCCAAAACGTACGCGATCGCATTCCACGAGGATGGTTCTTTGATAACTCCCAGCAGTCCCGCCAAAACCGGGGAGACGATTGGGCTTCTGGGAACGGGGCTTGGCCCATTCAGTGGTCAAATGATCGATGGCTTCTTCCCGCCCGATCCCCCGCCGGCGCTGTCGGATTCAGTCATCATCACTGCCGGGAGTAGCAATCCCAGCACTGTGTGGGCCGGCGCCGCGCCTGGCTACACGGGCCTTGCGCTCATCAAGTTCCAGGTTCCTGCCGGCGCCCCTGCTGGAGCCAGCATGCCAGTATCTATCAGCGTAAACGGCGTTAAGAGTAACGTCGTGACGCTGCCGGTGGAATAATAGGTTCTACTCTGCGGGGTTTCGGCGATTCGAAGCGGAGACCCCTAGAGTCAAACTCTGGAGCTGGCGGAGGGAGTTGAACCCCCGACCCTCTGATTACAAATCAGATGCTCTACCAACTGAGCTACGCCAGCTTAGCTTGAACTTCTCGGTGTGATCTGGAGCGGGGTACGGGAATCGAACCCGTGTAAATCAGCTTGGAAGGCTGACGCCCGACCGCTAGGCCAACCCCGCTCATTGTCCGAACATAACCATTCTACGGAAACGCCCGCCAGCGGGTCAATTTTCTGGTTTGCGCCAATTGGCAATCGGCGCGCAGGTTGACCACCTGCCCCACAGCGCGCGGGCCGGCCAAGTCAACGCGCGGCCCAAACGAAACGACGGTGATTTCACGATGCCCGAGATCACGCTCGAAAACTCCAGCTCGCGCTCATACAAGAACTTCATGTGCACGTCGCGCCGCGCGAGCAGCGTCCGAATCTCATCCACATCCCCTTGCTGCAGCGTGTGACCCGCCCGAATGTGTTCGCCGAGCTGGCGGTGGACATACAACGTCCCATGCGAAGCCTCGGTCTCCGATTCCGGCCGCTCCTCGGTGTAGAAGTAAACAGCTATCGAGCGGCGGGAAAGGCTGGCCCTGTCGCTTGGAAGCCGGATGCGCCGGAACCCGTGCCAGGAATGCTCGTTGGTTTCAAATAGGACGGCCCGGTTGGCGATGGGGACCACTACGGCCGCCGGACGCGCGCCCTCGGGCGTCCACGGATCGGGCAGCAATTCTAGGCACCCTCCCCAATCCTGCTCCCATTCGTTGTTCAAAAACACGATCAGATTCAGACGGCGATGCCATTGGCGCCGGGGATGGTAGTTGAAATCCACGTGCGAGTCCAGCTCCTGACCGTCCAGGTTTTCATGCGTGCCGCCGCCGATGTACTCGGGGTCATACAAGAGGCTGGGGATACCGGTGATCCGGCCGATGAGTGCGAGAAACTCTGGGCTGCGGATCATCTGGTCGAAGCGGGCATAGGCCGGACCCAGGCGCTCCAGATCGTCGACCACGGCTTTGCGTCCCGTCTCGCCCCGTTCGTTCAACGCATAGGTCGGGTCGAAAGTGGGGAATTCCGCCATCAGTTGCCGGCAGAATTCGGCGTCCAGAAACTGGTCGATAATCAGATGCCGGAACGGATGGCCGGAGCTAAACTCGCGGTTCAGTTCGTCAGTCCGGCCGCTGATGGTTTGGTCTAAGAGAGCCAGCACAAACAGCCAGTCTAACAGCCCCGCCGTCGCGGCCTCGTTTGACTCGCGGTTACAATGCAAGATGAATGGAAGTGGTCCGCTACACTCCTCGTCAACTGGTGGAACGCATCCGTGCCGGGGAGCGATCATTTGAGGACGCTCTGGTCCGCCAGTACAGCCGCGGCGTGCAATTTGCGATCAGCCAGTCGGTTTCGGATGGGTCGGTGGTTGAAGATTTATACCAGGAGTGCTTTCGGATGGTGTTGGAGAAAGTGCGAGCGGGCGAAGTCAATGAGCCGGATCGGCTGTCGGGATTCATTTGCAGCCTGGCCCGAAACATCGTCATCGAGTATTTCCGAAAGACGTCGCGGCGGGAAACTTATCATGCGCCTGCCGGCGAGCACGCGGTTCCGAGTCCCGAGCCGAACCAACTGGATCGCTTATTGCGCGAAGAAAAGGGGTCGCTCGCGCGCCGTGTGCTGGACGCGCTCCCGTCCGATCGGGATCGAAGCGTGCTGTATCGCTTCTACATTGCCGAAGACGATCGCGATGAGATCTGTGCCGACCTGGGAATTGAGGCGACTCTGCTGAGCCAGATTCTGTGCCGGGCACGCCAGCGCTACAAAAATCTCTTCGAAGAATTTGCCGCAACGCAAAATAAAGATAGCCGGGGAATGTCATAGATGGCCATCGAACGACACCTTCTAGTGTTGTGTCCTCGAATTTCGTTGAACAATTCGCGAAGTGGGGCGATCCCCCGGAGCGCGGCCGACGCCCCCGTCGGCCTTTGTTTCGTGTGGAACGTAAGNNGACGAGGGCGTCCGCCCCACGACAAGTTATGTGGTGGGTTTCAGGGACACAACACTAGATGGAGCATGAGGATGGAGCACTCTTTCATCGAACGCGCTGACGTCATCGACCGCTACGTCCGCGGGACCATGCCACCGGCAGAGCGCTCCGAGTTTGAGGAGCATTTCCTCGACTGCCGCGAGTGCCTGGAGCAGCTCGAACTCGCGCGCAGCCTGCGAGAGGGGATCAAGGTGTGCGCCGCTCAGCCATCCCGCGCCGCTGCGCCCCAAACTCGGCCCGGCTTTTTGGGTTGGTTTAGTTGGCGGCCGGCAGCCGCCGCGGCCATGGCAGTTCTGCTGATCTCGGCTATTCCCTCGGTGTTTTTGTATCGATCGCTCGAAAGCACCCGAACAGATCTTGATCGCGAAACTCGCAAAGCCGGCCAGCTAATGAACGCCCCGCTTCTGCCGCCTGCCGTTTACACGCTCTCGCCCACGCGGGGCGCGCAAGCCACGCGAACCATCAAGATTCCCGATTCGCCCCGCTGGATCCTGCTGGCGCTTGAACTCGATACCTCCCAGTACCACGACTATCGGGCGATATTGCAGGACGGCGCGGGGCAAACGGCTTGGTCGAGCGGGAGCTTGAAAGCGGATGCACCGGATGCTATCGGAGTGGCCTTGCCTTCGCGGATTCTTCATCCAGGAGACTATGTGCTGGTGCTGGAAGGCCAGGCAGCGGATGGCAGCTTTGTATCTGCGGCCAGCTTTCCATTGCGGACGGTCGGCAATTAGAGAGGTTATGTAGGGCCGACCCCCTGGTCCGCAGCCGACGCCCACGTCGGCCTGCTTTTGTTGTGATTTAAGNNACCAGGGGGTCCGGCGCGGACGGGGGCGTCCGCCCCACCAATATCTGAGACAAGCCTCTAACGGTGCTTTGTGAGCTTTTGTTTCTTCGGCGACTTGTACTTAAAATGCTTCGCCCCCGTGATGTTCTTGTACTTGGCGTTCTTAGGGATTTTGGAATGGCGCGTTTTCGCGTCGGCGCCGGGCACAAGCAGCGTTAGCAGCAAGCAAGGGACGATCAGGGCTCGAATGGACGCTCGGATGGACATAGTTTGCGGGCCTCTCATACCTGTATTCGGCCAAAACGTAGCAAGCCTTTAGGCTACTTCGGATGCAGTAGCAGCTTCTGAACACGCCAATTCAGCAGCTCCGCCACATAAATCTCACTTTCTGAAGGGCACGCCATCTCGTGGATCCAACCGAACTGCTTGCTCTGCCTTCCAGACCTCCCAAGCACTCCAAGAACCTGACCATCCAGCGACAGCTTGTAAACGCGCCCCGGAAACGCGTCGGACGCGTAAAGATACTGCGTCGGACCCGGCGTAATACAGATGGCCCACGGAGCGCCATTTTGCTTCACGGCTGCTTCAGTGGTTGGCTGATTGCCCATCCACGGATGCGCGTCCGGCGGAATAGGCACGTCAATGGTGATCTCGCGAATGTATGTCCCGTCGCCGTTGAACACCTGTATCCGCCGGTTTCCGCGATCGGCGACATAGATGTTGCCCTTCGAATCCGCGGCAATGCTGTGCGGCGTGCTGAACTCGCCAGGCTTCGCCCCGTGCTCGCCCCATTGCTTCACCCAATCGCCGTTCTTGTCGTACTTGGCGACACGCGAGTTGATGTAGCCGTCGCTGATGAAGATGTCGCCCTGCGGATCCCATGTCACATCGGTGGGTTGCCGGAACTGCCCGTCCACGGCGGGAAGCGGAGGATTGACGTGGGTCCATGGCTTGGCGTCATCCGACGCTTCTTTCTTACGGCCGAACAACATCGTCACTCGGCCTTCGGCGTTGAACCTGACGATCATGTCCGACCCTTTATCCACGGCCCAGACATTATCCTCAGCGTCGATGCGGACGGCATGCGCGTACGACCAGGCGTAGAGATTCTTGCCGATCTCGCGAATGAATTTGCCTTCGGCCGAAAACTCCAGCAACTGCGCCGCGGTTGCGCCATAAGCCGGGCCGGTAGTGTTGCCGCGCGAGAAGACAAAGATGTGCTTCTTTGAGTTGACCGCAACGCCCGAAACCTCGCCCAGATAAAGGTCCGGCGGAAGCTTGAGCAGATTCGGAACCGAGTCGTACGGAATTTCAGGGACCTGTGCGACAGCGGAGCAGGCCAGTACAATCCATAACAGGCAGCGTTTCAAAATGCCTCCTCAAAATACTCCAACGTACTATAGCACTCATGGATGTACGACAGATTGAGTCGTACATGTTCTATCTCCTTGAAACACTTCCACTTGACTCTGACTAAGGAATTGTTCATAATGAATTAGGACCATTCCGGTCGGGTTTCGATGCTAAAGCTGACCAAGAAAGCGGATTACGGGCTCATCGCCTTGAAGCACCTGGTGGTGCATGGGCCGGAAAGATCGAGCGCGAAAGAGATCGCCAACCTGTACGGAATCCCGCAACCGCTGCTCTCTAAGATTCTTCAGAAGCTGGCCAAAAATGGCTTTCTGCAATCCGAGCACGGCACCAATGGCGGCTACAAGGTGGCCCGCGATCCGCGCCAGATCACCGCGCTCGAAGTGATCCGGCTGATCGACGGCCCGGTTTTTCTGACTACGTGTTTCACTGAGCACGGCTACTGCTGCCACACCGACAAGTGCATTGTACGGGACCCGCTGCAAAAGGTCCACGAAGGAATCCTGCGGCTGCTGGCGAGCATCACAATTTGGGATATGTCCCAAGAGTCGCCCAAGGCCGCGGAAGAAGAATTGACCGATTCTCCGACTAGGCTCTACGGCCTGGAGGCGGCAACACCCAAATATGAGCAATAACATGAGGAACCACGCGATATGAAACTGCCGATCTACATGGATTATCACGCTACCACGCCCATGGACCCGCGCGTGTTTGAAGCGATGAAGCCGTATTTTATGGAAACGTTCGGGAACGCGGCCAGCCGCAATCATAGCTTTGGCTGGGAAGCCGAAGAGGCGGTAGAAAAATCTCGCAAACAGATCGCGGACCTGATCGGCGCCAACACCAAGGAAATTGTCTTTACCAGCGGCGCCACCGAATCGAACAACCTTGCGCTCAAGGGCATCGCGGAGATGTACGCGGAGAAGGGCAACCACATCATAACCGCGGCCACCGAACACAAAGCCATTCTCGACACGTGCAAGCGGCTCGAGAAGCACGGAATTCGGGTGACCTATCTGCCGGTGCAGACCAACGGCTTGGTGGATCTCGAGATGCTGAAAGAAGCCATCACCGACAAGACTATCCTGATCAGCATCATGTACGCCAATAACGAAATCGGCGTGATCCAGCCCATGGCCGAGATCGGTAAGATTGCAAAAGCGAAGGGCGTGCTGGTGCACAGCGACGCGACGCAGGCGGTTGGCAAGGTCCCGGTAAACGTGATCAAGGACAACATCGACCTGATGTCGATGAGTGGCCACAAAATTTATGGTCCGAAGGGTGTGGGCGCGCTGTACGTGCGGCGCAAGAGCCCGCGCGTGCAGATCACGGCGCAGATGGATGGCGGCGGCCACGAGCGCGGGATGCGTTCCGGAACGCTCAACGTGCCCGGCATTGTCGGCTTGGGCGAAGCGTGTGCAATCTGCAACGCTGATATGCCTGCGGAGTCGAAGCGCATGGCGTATCTGCGCGACAAACTGCGCGGGAAGCTGGAATCGGAGCTAGACGAAGTCTATATCAATGGCACCATGGAGCATCGGCTGCCGAACAATCTGAATATCAGCTTCGCCTACGTGGAAGGCGAATCGCTGTTGATGGGGATCAATGATATCGCCGTGTCGAGCGGTTCGGCTTGCACATCGGCGACGCTCGAGCCCAGCTACGTGTTGAAAGCTCTGGGCGCAGGGGACGACCTGGCGCACTCGTCCATTCGCTTTGGCCTCGGCCGCTTCAACACCGAAGAAGAAGTTGATTATGTGGCGGCGAAGGTGATCGACGTGGTGAAGAAACTCCGCGAGTTGTCGCCGCTCTACGAGATGGCGAAAGAAGGAATCGATTTAAGCAAGGTCCAATGGGCCGCTCATTAACGAGGAGACGATTATGGCTTATTCAAACAAGGTTCTAGACCACTACAACAATCCGAGAAACGTCGGCTCAATGGATCGGAACGATCCGAACGTAGGCACCGGCATGGTGGGCGCACCCGAGTGCGGCGACGTGATGAAGCTGCAGGTGAAGGTGAACCCCGAAACCGGCGTGATCGAGGATGCCAAGTTCAAGACCTTCGGATGCGGCAGCGCCATTGCCAGCTCATCGCTCGCGACAGAATGGCTGCGCGGGAAGACCGTTGATGAAGCACTCGAAATCAAGAACACTGACATCGTCAATGAGCTGAGCCTGCCGCCGGTGAAGATCCACTGCTCGGTGCTGGCTGAAGACGCCATCAAGGCCGCCATCACGGACTACAAGAACAAAGCCGTGACGCAGACGGTAGCCGTAGCATCTACTTAAGTAGGTGTTCGCGAGGCCATGATCACTGTAACTCCCAAAGCCGTAGCTAAGATCCGCGAGCAATTCGTCAAACACGGCGTACAAGGTGGGTTGCGTCTGGGCGTCCTGGGCGGCGGTTGCTCGGGCTTGAGTTATCTCTTCAAATTCGACGTCAAGCCGCGGCCTACGGACGAAGTGTACGAGTTCGAAGACGTAAAAGTCTTCGTGGATCCAAAGAGCAAGATCTACCTGGATGGCATGACGCTCGACTGGAAAGACTCGCTGATTCATTCGGGTTTCGAATTCGAAAACCCCAACGCAACCAAGAGTTGCGGCTGCGGAACGTCGTTTTCGGCGTGACCGAGTATTTCGAACTACTCGGCATTCCCAGGAGCTTGCACCTCTCCCTGGACGTGCTGCAACAACGTTACTACGAATTGAGCCGTCAGTTTCACCCCGATCGTTTCATGCGAAGCCCGGAAGCGGAGCGCCAGAAGGCTCTGGATTTGTCTTCGACACTGAACGATGCCTATCGCACGCTCAAGGATCCGTTAAAGCGCGCAATGTACGTCTTGAGCCAGGAAGGGTTCGATGTAGGAGAGCAGCGCTCCAAGGATGTTCCGCCGGAGTTGCTGGAGGAAGTTTTCGAGCTGAACATGGCGTTGGAGGAAATGCGCGGCGGTGACGATTCCGCTCGTCCGCAGCTCGAAACGGCCGAGAAGAATTTCACAAATATGTTGACTGAAGTGGATCGGCAGCTGGAAGACCTGTTCGAGCAATATGATCGCGTGCAATCGCGCGACACGCTGTCCACCATTCGCGGCGTGCTCAACCGTCGCAAATACATCCAGAACCTGGTGGACGAAGTCCGCAAGTCCCTAGCCCCCAGCCCCTAGCCCCTTTCTTATGCAGATTGATTTTGGAACCACAAACCGCGTAATCGGCATAGACCTTGGAACCACCAATAGCCTGGCCGCATTCATGGACCTCACCGGTCCTAAAATCATCCCCGGCTCGGATGGCGACAAGCTGGTTCCAAGCGTGGTGTCCATCAATCCGAGGTTACCGAACCGCGACCGTGAGGGAGTCGGTGCCTTAACGAGCGGCGAAATCGTTGTTGGCAACGCCGCGCGCGAACTTCTGCTCACGCAGCCGGAACGTACGGTCTATTCAGTGAAACGGCTGATGGGCCGCGGCCTCGAAGACATTCAGGAAGAACTCAAGCTGTTCCCATTCCACATCGCGCCGGGCAGCGAAGCAGTACTGCAGCTCCAGTTGGGCGATCGCACTTACACGCCGCCGGAGATCTCGGCATTCGTCCTGCGCCAGTTAAAACAAAACGCGGAAGCCTACTTCGGCGAACCCGTGACGCAGGCGGTGATCACGGTGCCGGCATATTTCAACGACGCGCAGCGTCAGGCCACCAAAGACGCAGGCCGCATCGCTGGTCTCGACGTTCTGCGCCTGGTGAACGAACCCACGGCAGCGTCGTTGGCCTACGGGCTCGATAAACGCGAGAACGGAATCGTCGCTGTGTACGATTTGGGCGGCGGCACTTTCGACATCTCCATATTGAAATTGCACGACGGCATCTTCGAAGTCCTTGCGACCAACGGCGATACCCACCTGGGCGGCGACGACATCGACAATCTGCTGCTGCGCATTGCGCTCGAAGACGTCCAAAGCGAGTGGGGCGAAGATTTGTCGCGTGACAGCGAAGGAGTGCAACGCCTGCGCCGCGCCGTCATCCAGGCCAAGGAGCGGCTCTCGTTTGTCCCGTTCACCTTCATCGAGCTCGAATATCACGGCAATAAATATCACCGCGAGATTAAGCGCGACTTGTTCGACAAGCTGATCTTGCCTATCGTCAACCGCACGCTCGGGCCTTGCCGCAATTGCATCAAGGACGCCGGAGTCACGGTGGATCAAATCGACGAGGTAGTGATGGTGGGCGGTTCCACGCGCATTCCGCTGGTGCTGTCCGCGGTGGAAAACCTGTTCCGCGCCGCGCCGCATACCGAGCTGAACCCTGACGAAGTGGTGGCGCTCGGCGCGGCGGTTCAGGCTGGCATTTTGTCCGGCGAAGTGCAGGACAAACTATTGCTCGATGTCACGCCGCTTTCGCTCGGAATCGAGATCATGGGCGGCGTTGTCTCGAAGCTGATTCATCGCAATTCCACAATTCCTGCCAGCGCTACAGAGACCTTTACCACCGGCGTGGACGGCCAGCGCAATGTTCTGATCCACGTGGTGCAGGGCGAGCGCGAATTGGTGATAGATAACCGAAGCCTGGCGCGTTTCGACCTGAAGGACATCGATCCCATGCCGGCCGGTTTCGCTCGCATCGAGGTTCGCTTCCTGATTGACGCCAACGGAATCCTGAACGTCACCGCGCGCGATGTACGCACCGGCGCCGAACATAGCGTCGACGTGAAGCCCTCCTACGGCTTGACCGACGAGCAGGTGGAGAAGATGATCCAGGATTCGGTGGAGAAGGCCGAGCAGGATTTCGAGGAGCGGCAAGTTCGGGAGGCGCGCGTGGAAGCTGACACCATTCTGGCTGCCGTGGAAAAAGCGCGGCGTCACGATGCCTACTTCGAATTGAGCGATGAGGAGCGGGCAGCCATCGACAAAGCCGTCAACGAGCTTTTGCTGGTGTACCATGCCGATGATCACAACTTGATCAAGCAGAAGATCGAGCAGCTCAATCAGGTCACCCATAAACTGGCGGAAAACATGATGAACACGGCCGTTCGCGGCGCACTGAAAGGAACCAAGATCTGATGCCCGGAATCACGTGGGACCACACCGAAGACATCGCGCTAGCTCTATACGAAAAGTTTCCGGACCTGGATCCGACCCACATCCGCTACACCGACCTGCATCAATGGATCACGGAGCTGGAAGATTTCAAGGATGATCCGAAAGCCTCGACCGAAGGCAAGCTGGAAGCGATCCAGATGGCGTGGTTGGAGGAGTACAAAGAGGAGCACGGGTAGAGCACTGGCTTTCTCGCGTAGCCCTCATCGTACTTCTTGGCATGGAGAGACGGATGATGGAGATCGTGTGGCAGGGCGCTCAGTGAGCGCGACATCTATTTTAGTTTGGGTTTCTTAGCACGCGCCTTCAATTCAGACTTGATGAATTTGGTGGCTTCCGGGGCCGTAAATGGGCCGTGAACGCGACCCTTCTTTATATCTTCCAGGCCTCTGGCTATCTCGCGATCGATCATGCGCCTCTGGTCGGAAGTATATTCATCTTCCACGTTGTTCGATTTCGTCAAGATAGTAATCACGCCCCGTGACGCTTTGAACTCAAGCCGGTCCCCGGCTTTGATTCCCGCTTGACGCCGCACACTGAGCGGCACCACCAGGCCCGCTTTTCTTCTGACGGTGACGGTCACCGATGGCATAACAGTCTCCTGCTTCAGTATCGCAAGTGTACGCCGCGACTTGACGGCGATTCGCCCTAGTGCGGGAGGCTATACTAAGAGCGTGAGATTTCGAGTAATCCTAGAGCACGATCCCGTAGCCGACAGCTACTCAGCGGTCTGTCCAGAACTGCCAGGTTGCACGTCCGCAGGTGACACCGAGGCAGATGCCCGCCGAAACATCGAGGAAGCTATTCGCCTCTATCTAGCTCCTTCTGAGATCGAGTTGCCCGAGGCTGCCAAATTGGTCGAGGTAACGGTTGGGTGAGCGGGGAACACCGCGCCTCACCTCCGATCAAGTGACGTCGGTCCTTCGAAGAGGCGGGTTCAAACTTGTGGGTAGTTCCGGTAGCCATCAAAAGTGGCGCAACGCAGTCATGGTGGGAGGCTTGCGACTGGTCGTGTTCGATACCAGCCACCAGCAACCAGCAACCAGCTACCAATCACCAGCCACCAGTCGTGTTACACTGTAAAAGTTAGCCGTAACCCCAGTTGAATCCTGGAAAAATCCAATGCCCAAGCTGAAGACACATAAGGGTGCGTCCAAACGGTTCAAGAAGACCGGGACAGGCAAAGTAGTGCGGCACCATGCGTTTGCCCGCCACATTTTGACGTCCAAAGTACGCTCCCGCAAGCGCAAGTTGAAACATGCAGTGGTGGCCGATCCGACCGATCAGGCCAAGCTGAAAAGGATGATTCCGTACTAATGGAATCTCCCGAGCGAAACGGCGCCGCACGTGCCGTTGACGCCGGTTTAATAATCAATAAGGAGCCTAAACGTGCCGAGAGTAAAACGAGGAACTAAACGCCGAGCCTATCGGAAAAAGACGCTGGCCCGTGCGTCCGGTTTTTTTCTAACCAAGAGCAAGCTGAATCGGGCGGCGCAAGAGGCCGTAGAGAAGGCGCAGAAGTACGCCTATGTAGGACGGCGCCGGAAGAAACGGGATTTCCGCTCGCTGTGGATCATCCGCATCGGCGCCAGTTGCCGGGCCGCGCAGATCTCCTATAGCAAATTCATCAGCGGTCTCAAGAAATCCGGTATCGAGCTGAACCGCAAGATTCTGGCCGAGCTGGCTGCAAGCGACCAAGCCGCGTTTACCGCGCTGGTAGAGAAAGCCAAAGCAGCGCACGCACAATCTTAAGAGGTCCCGATGAGCACATCAGCCCAACAAGAACTGGACGCCCTGGCGAGTCTTGAAGAACGAATTCGCGGCGCGGTGGAGCTGGTCTCGACCCTTCGGTCCCAAAATCGCGATCTCGAATCGCAGTTGAGCTCCGCGCTCCAAGAGCGCGACTCGGTCCGGCAGGAGCTGGATGATCTACGCTCCGAACGCAAGCAAGTCCGCACCCGCATCGAAAAACTGCTGGGTCAACTGGATTTGCTAAGCAGTACCTAGAGATGTCAAGCTAAGACCATGCCCAGCACGGAAGGCGTCCGTGTAACCATCTTCAACCAGACTTACTCACTGGTCGCCAGCGAGGAGCCGGGGCGCATTGAACTGCTCGCCCAAAAAGTGGACGATCTGATGTCCAAGATCGCGGCCCACGGCGCCAACGTAGATGCCACGCGCGCAGCCGTATTGGCGTGCCTGCATATGGCCGACGAACTCGACACGCTGGAGCAGCAGCACACCGATTTGAAGCTAAAGGTGGAACACAAGGCCCGCGAGTTCAGCATCCTGCTGGATGAAGCCATCGCCCCGGCGGACGTGCGTAGCCCCCAGTCCCCAGCCCCCAGTCCCCGCGTTTAAAAGATTCGCTCCTGTTTTTTCAGATTTCCGAAAGTCCCCACGTTCGATATCGCGAAGGCTATTTTGTATTGCGTGTCGTCGCGAGTGCCGATGTTGAAGCGCCGGTATTCCACGCTGATCCCGCAGCAATCCGTGTTGTAGGTCACTTGCAACAGTGAGTATAAGAGAACGTGATTCTTGTAATCGTAATACTCGCTGAAGGCCCCGTTCCAGCCCTTGCGGTTTCCGTTACCGATGCCGAACGTTCCGTGAAGCTGATCCGAATTGGGCGTAACCAACGGGTCGGTATGCACCTGAGTGTCGCCAACCGAAATCAGGTAATTCGAGAAACGCCAGTCCGCTGAGAGACTCGAGTTCGATATGTGCTTCAACAGCGGATCATAATCCACTCTCCATTCCAAGCCGATTACATGCTGAAAGCGCAGTGCCGAAACTATCGGCGAATAGTTGCGTGGGCCGTCCAGAAAGGCGTCGCCATCCAGCTCGAGCGAGCTTAACAACACGTTGCGCTGTCCGGGGATGACCGCGCCGCCAAATGTGGGATCGAAATAGCGCGCCTGAGAAACCTCCCAGCTCAATACTTCGTTGACATTGCCGTCCTTGTCCTTGACGTACAGGCGGTTCGCGATGGAGAGAGTCACTTGGTTCGTATTTGAGAGCAAGTCGTTTTCATCGAAATGAATAATCCGGTTGAAATTATTGATACCGTCCACGAACGAGTATTCCACCCTGGGCTCGATAACGTGCTTCAGCTTTCCGCCGCCCAGCCATTTCGGCGCCTTGAAGATCCGCTCGAGCGACGGTGGAATCAGGCTGACATTCACTTCGCGCGCGCTGCGCAAAACGCTCTGTCCGCTGAGTACGCCGTTCACCATGCTGGCCCCGTAATCGGTTTCGCGAATCGCGAAGCTGGGAAGCAGGCTGAACCCGGCCCAGTGAATGGCCGTGGAAAGCTCGGGATTTAAGTCTAGCCGGCTGGTGAACTGGCGGGTCTGAAAGTTGGGCTGCGTGCGATCCAGCAATCCCGCGCTGCTTTGCATCGAAAAATAAAGCGGCAATATCCCGTCCAAGATTTGCCGGTCGCGGCTCAGAAAATCAACCTCCGGAAGCTTTCGAATCAAAATCTTGTCCGCAGGTAATACGTCCAGAAAATCTTCCGTGCGCTCGGCCACCACGGTAAACGCGTAACTGTCCCAGTGCTTGGTCACAAACAGGTCCGAACGCGCTTCCGAGAAGATCGCGTTGTTGAAGTTTGGCGAAAACGACTGGCGGAACAGAAAGGAGCTCAGGTAGTTGATCTGGCCACGGTACTCCCATCCGTCGCCGAGGTCGGAGCGCGAATCGAAAGTGAACTGATAGCCGCCCTGCTTTTCGCGATCCTCCACCCCGTAGAGGTGGAATCCGAAATCGGTGCCGGGCGTGATCTTTCCGCGTAAATCGACCGTGCTCGCCAGGCCGCGTAGGCTGTAATACACGCCTTCATAGCGGAGGTCGTAGCTGCGATTGATGGCCCAATAGTATCCCAAGCCGAAGAACTCGCCGTAGAGTGTGCTGCGGCCGAAGCTGGGAGTCAGAAAGCCGCTCTTGCGTGGCAGCCTCTTGAGCGATTTGTAGAAAACGGGGAAATAAAAGAGCGGCATCCGTGCAAGATGAAAAGTGGCATGGTAGCCGATGGCGCGATCGTGAGGAATGATATCGAACTTGGGCCCGGTAAACCGCCACCAGGGCTTGGGAATTCTGCAATCGGTGATGAAGCCTTCATGCAGGATATAGCGATCTTCCTTGCGCTCTGCCCACTTGCCCTCGAAGTAGAAGGGGTTGCCGGTGGTCAGCAATCCCGGACGCGCCACAATCTTGGCTGGCGATGTCCCGCGCACATCCCAGAAGATCCCGGTCTCGTCATAGTAGTTGTAGGTGCCGTGATCGCACTCGATTTTGTCGCCTTCCAGATAATTCTCGAACCGGACATGTCCGCGCGCCTCTACTACGCTTGTGTCTTCGTCGTAATCTACTTCATCAGCCTCAAGCTTCCGGTCTGCGGTATCCAACACAACGTGGCCGCGTAAGTGATGTATCGATCCTTCGTTGTCCTGAAAGTCGGCGGAGATGTTTACGTCATTCCCGACGGGCATGTCCGGCCGCTGGAATCGAATCCGCTGGTTCGGATTCGCCGCGTTGGGTTGACTCGGCGGAGGCGGGATAAAAACCGGCGGAATCTGGGCTAGGGCCGTGGCGGCCATCAGGAAGAGGGCAGTCATCAGATAAATGACGTAGTACACCCCTAAATAAAGTACGTGACATTTCTGCCCAAATATGTTACGAACTAAAGTAAGCCTCTTGTCGTACCAGTGTGGGGACCAGGGGCCTGGGGAACGTACGGATGATGGCCTCAACCGAAAACCGTAGCACGGATTGATGGCAACTGCAACCTGACGGACGCGCGGAGGAGAGTGATCAAAACCATGGAATGCCGATATTGCCAGGCAGTGAACGGTGAAGACGACCATCGCTGTAGCCGTTGTGGACGCCGTCTGCGGATGACTCCGGTCTACAGTTCTTCCGCGGCCGCTCCGGCGCTGCATTACGTAAACGAATCCAAAGCGGCGCCGAAGGCCACCAGTGGGGCCGGTATAGCGGTAGAGCCTGCTCTGCCGCCGTTGACGCGCAAGCCGATCACTTACCAACCCTCTCTTTTCAGTTCGCGCGAGCTGCCACGCGTGGTGGCGTTTGACACCATTGCACCCCAAGTCCTGGAACCGCCCACGCGGAAAACAATTTCCACCAAACCCCGCGCCCGGCATCGCCGCGTTATCCCCGGTCAACAGAGCTTGGAGTTCGCGCCCGCAGCCGGTTCCGGCCGCTACGCTCATCCGGCGGAGGGTACCATTTATTGCGACGCGCCTGTAGCTGTTGCCGCGCATCGCGTCATCGCGGCCGCCCTGGATGCCAGCATGATCGTGATTGCGCTCGCGGTTTTCGGCGCGATTTTCTATATGGCTGGCGGCGTACTGACGATCAACTCCAAAACACTTCCGCTCGTGATTGGAGTGGCCGCAGTGGTGACGTTTCTCTACAAGCTGCTGTGGTGCATGGCGAACGGTGATTCTGCCGGCATGCGGTGGACCCGCTTAACGCTGGTGAATTTCGACGGCCAGAGACCGACACGCACCCAGCGCATGCATCGCATGGCCTCGGGCGCGCTCAGTTTGTGCGCCGCCGGTCTGGGTCTGTTGTGGGCCCTGGTGGACGAAGAAACGCTCACCTGGCACGATCATATCTCCAGAACATTCCCGACGCCATACTGAGAAGCCGCGCAAATGCACCGACTCCCTCACGGTCGCGGCTCGGTAACGCATCTTTCCGAACCGCGAGCGTAAGTGACCGGTGCTTATGGTGTTGCCTTAGCGTACACCATCTTCGTGTCCATCTCGCCCATCGTGCTTGTGTAATGCGCGTTCTGGGTCAGGGTTTTGCCGTCGTCTGAGAGCAGCCACACTTGTTTCACCGTTACATCCTGATCCTGGTACTTGAACTTTCCGTTTTCCACCAGCGTTCCGCTCTCCCAGCCCAAAATGCTCTTCATCTCTAGCCCGCCGAAACTGTTAGCCGCTTCCTTACCGTCGGTGGTGTAGTTGAGCGTGAAATCCTGCTTGCCCTGCGCGGTGTCCGCCGACACGGCTACCTTCAACACGGGCTCGCTATGATCGATCACGAAGGTGCGGCTGTTGTCGGGCGGAAGAACTCCGAAGTCGGATTTTGAGACATCCAGCTTCCAGGTTCCGCTGAAGTTTGGTTTGACGCCGACACTCGCCGGCGGCGTGGCTTTGGCTGTCACCGCACCCGCATCCTGCTTGTCGAAGACCAACGTCTGATCGGCTTCGCCCATCGCGGTTGTGAAGTGAGCGTTCTGCGTCAATGTCTTGCCGTCGTCGGAAAGAGTCCAGACGTTCTTTATGATTACCTCGGCATCCTGGAAAGTAGTTTTGGCATTGACCACCAACTTACCGCCCTCCCAGACCAAGGAGGCCTTGATCTCGCGTGGGCCCACTTGGTTGGTCGCTTCCTTGCCGTCGGTAGTGTAGTTGATATTAGCGTTCACATTGCCCTGGGCGGTTACCATGCTCTCATTGATCTTCATCGCCGGGTCGTTGTGATCGATTACATCGGTACGGCTGTCAGGCGCCGGTAGCGGTCCAAAGTCGCTCTTGGCGACGTTCAGCTTCCAGGTACCGCTGAAATTCGGTTTACTTTGCGCGAACATCGAGGTCGCGAATGCAGTCACGGACAAGGCTGCAACAATGGCCTTACGCATATTTCATTTCCCTTTCAAACGAAGCTGGCGATAGTGATCGCCGATGAAGTATAGCTTATCATTTTCCCGAGGATCTGGGTGGAAACTTTCCGCGCAGGTCGGTGATCTAATTAGGAGGGGGTGCGCTCATGCGATTGTTGGTTTGTGCGTTTCTGTTTCTGTCCCTGACGGTTCTATTGGCCCAGCCAGTGGCGCCCATTGACTCGCGAGGATGGGTCAATAAAGGCGTTCAAGAATTCAAGAGTGCCAGATATCAGGATGCTGTGGAGTCCTTTCAGAAGGCTGTGGATCTGGACCCGAACAACGTTGCGGCTCACCTGTATCTGGGCACTGCCTGGATGTCGCAATACATCCCGGGCGCCGAATCGCCGAACAACCTGGACATCGCTAACAATGCCGAGGTGGAGTTCGGCCACGTGCTCCAGACCGATCCCAACAACACGACTGCTCTGTCGTCGATCGCATCCCTGAGGTACCAGCAGGCACAAGGAATGCCCGACCTCGATCTGAAAATCCGCAAGTTGGATGAGTCCGCCTCGTGGTACGAGATGTTGATCGCCGCAGATCCGCAAAATAAAGAAGCCTACTATACGCTGGGCGTGATCGATTGGGTGAAGTGGTATGCGGGCTGGATGCACGTCCGCGCCGATCTCGGAATGCGGCCCGAGGCGCCGGGTCCGCTACCCAATCCGGCGCGGCAGCAGCTCAAGACCGAGTATTCTTCGATGATCGAGCACGGCATCTCGAGCCTAGAGAAAGCACTTCAGCTCGATCCGCAGTATTCGGACGCGATGGCCTATATGAATCTGCTGATCCGCGAGCGCGCCGATCTCGCCGACTCTCCGGAGCAGTATCGCAGCGAGACCGAGCTGGCGGACCAGTGGGGCCAGAAAGCGCTCGATGCCAAGAAAGTGCAGGCTGCGATCCACATTGAAGCACCCCCTCCTCCACCGCCGCCCCCACAGCCGTCTGTCGCATCAGTCGCACCCCAACGCATCCGGGTGGGCGGGGGAGTGCAGCAGGAGAACCTGATCCACAAGATCGAGCCCGTGTATCCGCCGCTCGCTTTTCAGGCGCGCATCCAAGGAACAGTTCGTTTCACTGCGATCATTGGCCGCGACGGCCGGATTGAGAATCTCCAGTTGGTCAGCGGCCATCCCTTGCTGGTCGAAGCGGCCCGCGAAGCCGTGAGCCAATGGGAATACAGGCCCACACTGCTCAACGGCTCGCGAGTGGAAGTTGTTACGCAGGTAGACGTGAACTTCACGCTCTCTCAGTGAGGACGGCTGATCAAACGGTCCCATACTTTTTCGGGATCCGGATCGAACACCACGCCGGCATCTCCGGGCAACACGCGCCAGAGTCCTTGTACGACTTCGCTCTTCAGTTGTTGCGTTGACCAGCCCACGTATCCCGCGTAGACGCGAAAGGCGCTGGGCGGCGTGCCCGCGCGCACCAAATCCTCCATCACTCGTCGGTTCGAAATTAAGGAGACATCGCCGAATACATGCAAGCCTGGCTCTGGCTTGGATCGCGATCGCAACAGGGCGCGAATTCCAATAGCTATCGGTCCGCCCGTATAAACCGGAGCCTGCGCCGATTTGAGGGCAGGGAAGACCTCTGAGAGCGGAACATTCGACCTACGATTCACGATCAATCCGATCGCGCCCTGCTGCTCGTAACGCACCAGAAGCACCACACTCTTCGCCAGATCGGGATCCACCGATTTTCGGCTAGCGACCAGGAACTTTCCAGCAGCCAGTTCCTGAGCCTGAACCAAAGCGCCCGCGAGAACGAGCAACAGCCACGCGCAGGATGCCATCCTGCCC
>PMUN01000131.1 GCA_003166875.1 Bryobacterales bacterium
TGTCGGCGCAAAATGATAATGTCCTAATTGCGCAAAGTAGAAATGTCCTATTGACGGGGTCAGGCTGGGGAGGTGGAACCAGGTACACTTCTCATGACCCAACGGGACCGCGATCGGCTGATCGCTCTGAAGAAAGCCAGGAGGGGGCTGATCACCCAGCGTCAAGCTGCCGAAGAGATTGGACAAACCGAGCGGCATATCCGGCGGCTGCTGGTGAAACTGAAGAGCGCAGGCGACCAGGCGATCATTCATGGACGACGGGGAAAACGATCCAACCGCAAACTGGACGACAACAGCCAGGCCAAGGCGGTGGCGATTCTGGGGCAAGAAAAGTATCGCGGGTTCGGTCCCACGCTGGCCAGCGAGTATCTGAGCAAGCATCACCAGATCACGGTCAGCCGCGAAACGGTAAGGGCGTGGATGATCGAAGGGCGGCTCTGGCAGTCTCGGAAACAGAAAGTGGCGAAGGTCCACCTGTGGCGCCAGAGGCGGTCGCGCTGCGGCGAACTGGTGCAGTGGGATACCAGCGAGCACCCCTGGCTGGAAGAGCGCGGGCCGAAGCTGTATCTGATCAGCATGATCGACGACGCCACCAGCCGGCTGCATGCGCGCTTTGTGCTCCACGACTCGACGGTGGAGAACATGCGTCTGCTCTGGAGTTATTTGGAGCGTCATGGACGTCCGGTCAGCTTCTACACCGACAAGGCGAGCTTGTTTCAAACCGCGCCAAAGATCGCGCGAGATGTCAAAGAGCTGCCTCGCGACGAACGGGCACCGCTGCCGCCGACACAGATTGGACGGGCGCTGGCGGAGATGGGAATCGTCTGGATCGCAGCGCATTCGCCGCAGGCCAAGGGACGAGTGGAACGGAGTTTTCAGACGGCGCAGGACCGTCTGGTGAAAGGCTTGCGGGTGGCGGAAGCCAAGACTTTGGCGGAAGCGAATGCCTATCTGGAAACGGAATTCATCCCCTGGTGGAACCAGACTCTGGCTGTGGTGCCGGCCAGCGCTGGGGATGCACATCGTCCGCTAGCCAAGGACCATTCGCTGCCGGCTTCGTTGAGCTATGTGGAAAGCAGAGAAGTGGGCACTGGCTATACGATCCAGTTCGACAACCGGATCTACCGGATTGCCCGCGCCGATATTCGTGCCGGTCTGCGCGGGGCACAGGTGCGGATCGAGGTCCGGTTGGATGGGTCGATGGCCGTGCGTTTCCGCGATCGCTACGTGGAAGTGAGCGAATGTTTGGTGCGCCCCAAAGTAGCGGCGCCTACCAGGAAGCCCAAAAAGCACGTCTCCGACCCGCGACCGAAGAGTCAGTGGATGAAGAACTTTTACTTCACCCATCCCGACAAGGCTGCTCTTTCCGCTATTTCGGCGAAACCCATTGGGTAGGCCGGTCCGAGGCGGCCCGGCCATCGTCGCATTTTCTGTATTCAAAGCCTCCGCTCGGGAGTTTCACCAAAGTAAGATGGGCAAGAAAAGCAAAACCCTCGGAGGGTACCCCGCAGGGCCCGGTTGACCGAGGGCTTGCCGCCGCTTACTTCGGAGCCAACTCCGTCGCATCGGCTTTGAATCTTCCCCGGGAGCGCGACCTCCCGAAGAATCATCCACACTTTAAACCCAACCTCTCCACCCTGCCCTCAAAACAGGACATTTCTACTTTGCGGAGAATAGGACATTTCTACTTTGCGTTGACAGCGCCGTATTGTCGGGGGAATTCGAGGAAACCAATGCCTCGGGCATGGCCACTGTAACGGCCACGGCGAACCTCGTGCCCGGTACCTTCCAGATGCTGGTCACTGCTGAGGGAGAAATAAGGAACGCTCCTGCGATGAGCCCGAGGGGCGAAATGCAACCCGCAACGTTCTCACTTACCAACCTCCCGAATGTCATAGTCCAAACCTCGCCGGCCGGGCTGGCCTTCTCCGTCGATGGAACGTCTTACACCAGCTCGCAAAGCTTCGGTTTCGCTCTGAATAGCACCCATACCATCGCGGTAACAACTCCGCAGACCGGTGCTGCGGGACTCCAGTACACGCTTTCGGGCTGGAGCGATAACGGCGCCGCCAGCCACTCCATCACTGCTACCGGCGCCGCGGTCACCTACACCGCGACTCTTCTCCCGAAGTACCAGTTGACCACCAGCGTTTCACCCGCGGCCGGCGGCACGGTCGATCCCTCTTCAGGAAACTTCTACAACGCCGGCGCCACCGTCCCGCTGATGGCACTCAAGAACGCAGGCTACCGCTTCGACCATTGGAGCGGCGTGACCAACTCGTCCAAGAACGCCGTTACCTCCATCGTGATGAACGGACCGGAATCAGTGAACGCCGTGTTCGCGTTGGTGAATGCGCAGGTCTCTCCAGGAGTCTTGTACCTTCAATACAGCCAGGGTGCCAACCCATCCAGCGCAACGGGCACCTTGTCGGTGACCACCAGCGACAATAGCGCTTTCAGCGTGGTTGCGGCCGACGCTTGGCTCACCGTCTCTAGCAGTTCCGTCGCAACACCCGCGACGGTGACAGTGAAGGCGAATGTGTCCGGAATGAATCCGGGAACCTACAATAGCAGCGTGACGTTCAGCTTTAGCGACGGCAGCAGTAGGATGATTCCCGTCACGCTAACAGTGCTGGGAGTGTCGCAGTTACTCTGGACGGGAAACCCTTCCGGCCCTCTGAATTTCACAGTCCCCGCTGGTTCCACCGCCGTGCAATCGCGTGACATTATTGTGTCCGCGAGCAGTCACAACGTACCGCTTCAGCTTGCGGTTTCGATGTCATCCCCGGCGGCCGGGCACTGGCTCTCAATCGTTCCCTTCGGTAACAACAGTGGAACAACTCCCCAGGATTTGCACGTTCGCCTAGATCCGAGCGGCTTGGCCCCTGGCGTCTACCAGGGAACCATCACGGCAACTTCGACAACTGCCGGCATCAGCCCGCTGACCATTCCGGTGACCCTCACGTTGACCGCCTTGCCGCCGGCGATTTCCGTTTCTTTGATCCAGAACGCCGCCAGTTTCAGCGCAGGCTCGGAGGCGCCCAACACTATATTAACGGCCTTCGGCGTCTACCCCGGTTGCGTTTCGAGCGCGCAGGTCTTTGTCGACGGCAGCCCCACGGAAGTCTTCTATAGCTCTTCAACTCAGATCAACTTCCTGCTGCCGCCGAGCGTGAGCGGAGAACAATCGGCATCGCTGCAGATTCAATGCGGCGGTCTGAAGTCGCCGATGCTCAAGTTGCCCGTTCTGAACGTGCAGCCCGCGATCTTCACGGTTGGCCAAAACGGCTCGGGACAAGCGGCCATTGTGAACCAGGACGGCAGCCTTGGCGCCGCCACGCCGCCCGGCACCTACATTCAGATCTACGGGACGGGCTTTGGCATGCTGAAGCCGGCGGGGCCGGATGGCCTCTGCTGGTTGGAGCTCCCGGTGACTGCCACTGTGGGAGGCATGCCGGCCAAAGTGCTGTTTGCCGGTCAGGCGCCTGGGTCCACAACCGGTCTCCAGCAAATCAACGTAATGATTCCCATGGACGCTCCCCGCGGCGCAGCGGTTCCCTTGCAACTGACGATCGGCGGCGCCAACACGCCGGTGGGAATCACTTTGACAATCCAGTGAGGCGCAGGCCAGGCCCTCTCGAGGGGCCTGGCTTAGCTGCTTGATATTCCCGATAAGCCGGTCACCGCCAACTCGGCACGCTACCGTCCGAGCCAGAGCGCATGCGCGATCAAGTTTCTTTCTCCGACCCCTGGTTCGCCCCGCTAAATCGACCACCGCCATACAACGGGGTCCAGCTGGCTTCGTTTGAGCGGTTCCTCCAATGCTGCGCGAAGGCGGCGCGCTCCCGTTTTTCGTCCGGCAAGCTCCAAGGCCTGAGCCGGCCACACCAGACTGGCCGGGACCACGGTTGGTGAGATCCGCGGATTTCTGCAATTCTCGAATCGCGTCCGCCGAGTTAGCGAGAGCGGGTCAAGCTTCCGGGATCTTTTGGACGGAGCCGGACTGGTCTTCTCCCACGCTCGGTGTCAGAGATAAAAGCCTCTTTTTATGGGTTCACAATCCGGGCTGCGGTGGTAGTGTTGAGGCAGGAGGTTACTATGTCTAACTTCTCTAAAAGGGCGCTGTTCTGGACGCCCCGTATCCTATCGATCGCATTCATCGCTTTTCTGAGCCTTTTTGCCACGGACGTTTTCGCTGAACATCTTGGGTTTTGGCAGACAGCGCTGGCGCTGGCCATACATCTGATTCCGGTGTTCGTGCTGATCGCGGTCCTCGTACTGGCTTGGCGGTGGGAGTGGGTCGGCGCGGTGCTCTATGCAGCAGCCGGCTTGCTTTACGTCACACGCGTCGTATCCATGTCCAGCCCGGTAACCCCGGCCGTGAGAATGAACTGGATTATTATAATCGCTGGTCCAGCGTTTGCCATCGCTGGATTGTTTCTGGCCAATTGGTTGAAACGGGGCCTCTTACGCACTCACTGACGCTTAGGCCAACCCGGCTCAATTTCCCAAAAACAGCAAGCGCAGTCCCAACCGTCTTGCGAATCAGCGATCTACAGACGACGGCTCCCATCCAGCAACATTAGAAAGTGTAGAAACGAACCCAAACCAGCAACCAGTCGCCAGCCACCAGCAACCGCTAAATCGCGAATTCCCCCAATCAAATGTAACAAGTTAGTCCCCAATGGGTCGAACTAGACGAGATGTACAATACCTCAGCCAGAACTATCATTGAAGAACCTGCTACAACTCCGAATGGCATCGCCGCCTCGGACGTCCGGGCGGAGCTCGATCAAATCCTTCGTAGCCGCGTATTTATACAATCCCATCGAATCCGCCGTTTCCTGCAGTTCATTGTCGAAGAGAGCCTACTCGGGCAACCCCATCGGCTCAAGGAATACCCCATCGGACTCGAAGTGTTTGACCGGCGCGAGGCGTTTGATCCCAGAGTTGATTCCATTGTTCGCGTGGAGGCTCGCCGTCTGCGCAACAAGCTCGAAGAATACTACCGCACCGAGGGACATGGCGACCACGTTCGCATCCTGCTTCGGAAGGGTAGCTATATGCCCGTCTTCGAGCACCGCGATTCCACAGGACAGGGTGGTCCTGGTCCCGCGCCCCGGCGTACCGTCGAAATCGCGCCACTTTCCTTCATCAACCCTGCGCCCAACGCCGGCCAGTTAGCCGACGAAATTCAACGCAGGCTGGCCCACGTCCTTATTAAGGAAGGCTGTTTGCAGGTCATCGCCCAGCCCCACCCCGCCCCGCCCGCAACTGAGTTGAACGGACTCTCGCGGCACGTCACCAACGCGGACTACGTCATCGAAGGCAGCCTCGAATTTCTCCCCACCGGCTCTCACCTGATCGTCCAGCTCTTCAACTCCGCGGATGGCTCCTATTCGTGGTCCGAAGCCGCGAACTTCGAGTATCCCGATCTGCGCGGCGTCACCGAGCTCGCGCAATCGCTGCTGCGTGAGTTGGTTGCCCCGCCCGATGCCCTCATTGCCCGGCGTCACTCCAATCACAAAGAGATTCGCGACTTCTACCTGCAGGGCCGCTACTATTGGAAGCTCGCCACGCCCGATAGCATCCGGAACAGCGTGGCATGCTTCACCAGCGCGCTGGATTTCGACGCGAACTATGCAGCCGGTTGGGCAGCCTTGAGTCAAGCGCTGCTGGTGAGCTCCATGTTCGGTTTCCTCGCGCCTCAAGAGGCCGGCGACCGGATGAAGGAAGCGGCTCTCAAAGCAGTATCGCTTAATCCCCTGTTGCCGGAAGCGCACGTCGCGCTTGGCTCAGTGCTTTCGCTGTTCGATTGGAACTGGGCGGCCGGCGAGCAGGAACTCGAAAAATCCATCCAGTTGGATAGCCACGATCCCACCGGTCACGTCGCGTATGGCATTCACCTGGCTTGCCGCGAAAGATTCGATTCCGCGCTAGCAGAGGTCGAGCGCGCCCTCGAACTCGATCCCGCTTCGCTGTTTCCGAATTTCATTTTGGGATGGCTGTATGGCGTGTCCCGCCGCTACGACGAAGCAGTCTCGCAGCACATGTTGGTCTCTCAGCTCGCTCCCGATTACGGATTGCCGTATTTTGGCTTAGGCTTGGCTTACGCCGGCAAGGGAATGTTCGACGATGCCATCGCGCACTTCACCAACGCAAATCCGTTGAAATGCCGTTCCCTGCTGCGCGGTCAACTTGGCTATTGCTACGCCATGGCCGGCCGCCGCGAGGAAGCGCTTCAGGAACTCAGCGCGCTGAACGAACGCTCGCCATACTACGTTTCGCCCGTGAGCTTCGCCGCCATTTACGCCGGATTGAATGATCCGGAACAGGCGCTCCGTCATCTGGAGCGGGCACTCGAAGCTCGGGATACTTCGTTGCCCGTGAATCTGCTCAACCCGGAATTCGACACCCTGCGAAGCGAACCTCGCTTCCAGGCCATTCGCCAACGCCTCGGCCTTACCGAACCGCGACCGTGAGGGAGCCGGTGCTTTTTCCCCTGCGTTACCGAACCGCGACCGTAAGGGAGTCGGTGCTTTTTCTTGAATCCGTGCCCAAACCACCCAACCTGTTAAAATAACCTCACAGGCGCTCGTTCGGCGTGCGCGCTTGCGGAGTGGCGTGGAGCAAATCGGGCGATACCGTATTCTAGACGAGCTCGGACGCGGTGCAACGGGGGTCGTTTATAGGGCTCAAGATCCCGCCATCAACCGAGTTATCGCTATAAAAACCATTCGCCTCTCCGACTTCACTGACGAAGCCGAACGCGACCGCTTGCGCGAGCGCCTCTTCCGCGAAGCTCAATCGGCCGGAATTCTCTCCCACCCCAATATCGTCACCATTTACGATATTTCCGAAGAGAACGGGCTCGCGTATATATTCATGGAGTTCGTGGATGGTCCGCCGCTCGAAAAAATTCTGAATAGCTCGGAGCCGCTGCTGCCGGAAGGCGTACTTTCCATTCTTCGCCAAATCGCCCTCGCGCTCGATTACGCCCACAAAAAAGGGATTGTTCACCGCGACATCAAACCCGCCAATATCCTCATTCACGAAAGCACGCTCGCAAAAATCACCGACTTCGGCGTTGCCAAGATTCTCTCTCAACAGATGACTCAGAGCGGAGTCATGATGGGAACTCCCAACTACATGTCGCCCGAGCAGGTGCAAGGGCACGCCGTGGATGGCCGCGCCGACCAATTCTCGCTCGCCGTGATTGCGTACGAAATACTGACCGGAGAGAAACCGTTTGTCGCGGATCATCTGCCGTCGTTGCTCTACCGGATCGTGCGGGAAGAGCCCGTCCCGCCACAGCGCCTCAACCCAACTTTGTCGCCGCAAGTGGAAGTCGTCCTAAGAAAAGCCCTGTCGAAGAGCGCCAGCGAACGTTATCCCACCGCAGTGGAGTTTGTGGACTCTCTCGCGGAAGCATTGAACGCGAACCCCGGCTGGCACCCGCTCCCGCGTAGCGGTGCGCAAAGCTTGCCCACCAGCGGTGGCGCCGCGCCAATCTTTCATCCATCGCCTGCTGCTTCCACCATCAGCATGTCCGACAGCGCTCCCGATCCAGTCCGCACGCCGCCGATGGTGCCCCCTCGCCCGCTCCGCCAGGACGATGTGGAGAACCGAAATCCACTGCTCAAGAGCCTGCTCTGGATGCTGGTTGGCATCGGTCTGGTGGGCCTGATCCTGTTCGTTGCGCAGAAATTTTTGTTCAACCGGAACTCTGAACCCGTCGCCACTACGGAATCACCCTCGACGCCCGGCAAAACTTCGGACCAACCCGTGTCGAAACCCAGCCCGGTTGGCGAATCACGCGCTCCCGATCAGACCGCTCAGGAACCGCCCAAACCGCCGCCAGCCACTCAACCCGAGACCACTCAACCAGAGACGGCCAAGCCGGAAGCCGCCAAACCGGAAACTGCCAAGCCCGCTGAAAGCGCACCCAGCGAACCCACTCCACCAACCACACCCCGGCGTGAAGTCTCCGCCTTGCCGCCTCCCATCGTGGTGAAACCAGGTGCTGATAAAACCGTACAGTTTTTGACTGACCCCTCCGGAGCTAAGGTCACCATCGACGACAATCCCGCGTTAACCTGCAAGGCGCCCTGCATGCTTCAGCTACCCGCCGGCCGGCATGCCTTGAACGTGCAACTGCCCGGATTCCGGTCTTACCCGCGGGTTTTCAACGTCCCGCAGGATGGCGATATTTTTCTGCAATTGAGCAAAGCTTCCGGTACGTTGAGTGTCACTTCCAACCCTCCCGGCGCTACCATCGAGATTAACAACGAGATGCAATCCAAACACACACCCGCGCTCTTCACGCTTCCTCCGGGGACCTATCACGTCCGCGTAGCAAGGAACGGCGCGTTTCTCGACTTCGATGCCGAGATCCACGATCAGGCCGTGGTCGTCAAGAATGTGAGCTTCTAGTGAATCTATCGCGACGNNATGATCGTCCGCTCCTCCCGCCCCGAGGATCTCGAAATGCCGCTCGAGGGCTTCAATCAATGGATCACGCCCGTCGACCAGTTCTTCGTCCGCTGCCACACCTACACGCCGGAGCCCCCGAATCTGGGTGAGTGGCGGCTGAAGCTCGATGGCGTTGTGAACCAGCCTGTGACACTAACCATAGACGATCTGAAGAAGATGCGGCGCGTCGAAATGGTCGCTGTTATGGAGTGCGCCGGCAATGGACGCAGCTTCTATCAGCCTCGTGTAGCGGGAACACAATGGGCGTTCGGCAGTGTCGGCAACGCAAGGTGGGCAGGCGTTCGCTTTCGCGATGTTCTCGAAAAGGCCGGCTTGAAAGACTCCGCCCAACATATTCTTTTCGACGGCGCGGATGTCCCTCTCGGAAAGATGCCGAAATTTCAGCGGACCATTCCGGTGAAGAAAGCGATTGACCCCGATACGCTGCTGGCTTATGAGATGAACGGGCAACCATTATCCATCGAGCATGGCTTTCCGCTACGCATGATCGTTCCAGGCTGGGCCAGCGATTCGTGGACGAAGTGGCTTGAGCACATCGAAGTGCTCGATCACGAATTCGAAGGCTTCTGGATGAAGACTGCTTACCGGCATCCCACCCATCCGGTAGAGCCCGGCGCCGCCGTCGATCCCAAGGAAATGGTCCCTGTCACGGATTTGAACGTGAAATCCGTGATCGCGAGTCCAGTCGCCGGTTGGATCAAACCCGGCCGCGTCCGTATCAGTGGCACGGCGTGGTCCAACACATCCCCGGTCGCGCGCGTGGATGTTTCCGTCGACGGGGGCAGCACCTGGAAGCCCGCCAAGCTTGGACCCTCCAAACTCCGCAAAGTCGAGAGCCAGTATGCCTGGCGGCTTTGGCAACTGGATTGGCAAGTGGCCGAAGGCCAGTACACCTTGCGCGCGCGCGCTACCAATGAGGCCGGCCAAACGCAGCCGCTAACAGAGGAGTGGAATCCGTCGGGCTATCTGTGGAACGTCGCCCAGCGCGTGGATGTCGAAGTAACCACCAAAGAGATGATCAACATTCCGATCGAATCGCGCCCGCCCGCACAACCGCCCGGCTATCAATCCGCGTGCCTCACCTGCCACGACGAAGGCATGATGGTGCAACAGCAGCTCACCCCCGCGCAGTGGGACCGCGAGGTCAACAAAATGACGGGTTGGGGCGCGCCCCTCAAGCCCGAGGATCGCGATGCCATCCTGAAATATCTCGCAAGCCAATTCAAACCCTAGCTTTTGCTCGGGGCTTCGATGAAAACTGTCCCCTCACTCACGTGCGGGGCTACGACACTGTACCCTGTAGCCCCGCGCGTGAGCAAGGGGACAGAACTCTTGACACGTTATATCAGTAGATGATATATCTATAACTGATATGGCCGCCGAGGAGCTTCAACCACCCCTCACTCCGGCCGTCTTTTTCATCCTTTTTGCGTTGGCCGATGGCGAAAAGCACGGCTACGCAATCATGCAGGAGGTCTCGAAGCTTTCCGGTTCCAAGTTTCGCATGGGACCGGGCACCCTCTATACCACCATCCAGCGGCTGCTTGATCTTAAGTTGATCGCGGAGACCAAAGACAGCATCGCCGAAGAGGGCCGCCGCCGCTATTACAAACTGACGCGCGCCGGCAAGTCGCTTTTTGAAGCGGAGCTTGCCCGCATGGACGACGTGCTTCGTCTGGCTCACCGGAAAAATAAATGCCCGCGATTCTCTACATAAGCTGCCGGCTTTACGGTTGGATGCTGGTGCTGTATCCGCCCGCGCTGCGAAGCCGGTTCGCAAACGAGATGGCGGACGTGTTTGAACAACAGATCTCGAAGGCATGGCAGCGCGGGCAACTCCGTGGTGTCGCGGGCGTTTGGTCCTGCGCGCTCGAGGAGCTTGTTCTGGTTGCCTTGCCGGCCCGGTTGAATCCCGGAATCCTGCGCATTGGCGCGATTTCGTTGTTGAGCACGATGGCGGTCTTCTACTTCGTGCTGTGGGGCGTGACGCCGCCCATTCACAAGTGAAAAAGATCTGGGCATACATCGGCCTCGCTTATGCGCTGTCGTGGCCGGCGCTGATACTTCTGATTCGCTTGCACGCGAACGAGGAAGTTTTGATTCTCGGCATCTGCGGTCCGGCGTTTGCCGCCATGCTGCTGTCCCGGTCGGGTGCATCACATTCAGGTGCATCACATTCAGGTGTCTCGCAGCCGGATCGCCGCCGGCGCTTCCTGTGGTTCATCGGCATGACGCTGCTCGGTTGGATTGTTCTGGTCTTTACCAGCGAATGGCGAGGCGTCCGCGCCCATTGGCCCGTTCAAATCAAGTTCTGGCTGATCGCGCCGGCGATGCTGCCGGCCTGGGTCATCTCGGGCGCGTTTTCGAAAGATCGGGGAATCCACAGCTTGTTGCGATCGCTGGTCCATCCGCCGGATTGGCGTTGGCCGGCTGTGGCTTTATTGTCCATGCCGGCATTTCTGCTTGTTCCGTCCGTCCTGGTGCACATGTTCGGCGTTCCCTTCCAGTGGCCTGCCCCGCAAAACTCCGCCTGGATGTATATCGCGAGCGGCATCGTGAGATTTGGCTACAGCTTGCTGTTTGCCGCGGTCCTGGAGGAACCGGGTTGGCGAGGATTTCTGCTGGAGCGCCTTCAGCAAAGAGTCTCGCCGCTGGCGGCAAGTTTGTGGGTTTGGCTGCCGTGGGCGCTCTGGCATGCGCCGCTCGATTTCGGAGGCTGGGTGGCGAATTCTTTGATTCTCTACCTGGAAATCCGCGTCATTTTTCTGATCCCTCTCACTATTCTCACCACCTGGATTTACAACCGTTCCGGTCACGCCATTCTTGCGGCCGCGATATTTCACGCCAGCTTCAACACCTTCCCGTTGATTTTGCCGTTTGTTCAAAAAACATATGTGCTGATTTTTGTTTGGGCTGGATACGTGGTGGTGAAGGACAAAATGTGGCGTCGTTTGGATGCCGCCTAGGGGCACCATTTCGCCAGAGCGCGCTCCAGATCGGCGGATTGGATGGGTTTGGCGATGTAATCGTCCATGCCGGCTTCCAGGCACTCTTCGCGGGCTCCCGCGATGGCGTGCGCCGTAGTGGCAACAATGGGGACTCGGGAAGGGGGCACTCGGGAAGGCTCGGATTGGCGCAAGCGTATTTCCCGCGTGGCCGTATAACCGTCCATCTCCGGCATTCCGCAGTCCATGAAGATCGCCTCATAGGAGAAGCACGTGGCCATTTCCACCGCGTGCCGGCCGTTGACTGCCACATCCACCAGGCAACCCAATTTTTCGAGGATGCGGACCGCGACCTTCCGGTTGACGGGGTTATCTTCCGCCACCAGGACACGGCGCTGGCGATGCGGAAATATTTTCGGTGACGGCGCAAGACAGGCGTTGGACTCATTCGCCGGGCGGCTTTCATGGAAACAATGCATGGGCAACGTGAGGAGGAATTCCGATCCGCACCCCGGATCGCTCGACACGGTCAGCGTACCTCCCATCAGTTCGGCGAGCCGGCGGGAGATAGCTAAGCCCAACCCGGTCCCGCCCTGTTTACGAGTCACCGAAGCATCGATCTGGCCGAAATTGGAAAAGATCAGCGGCAGATGTTCGGTGGCGATTCCGATCCCGGTGTCCTCAACCGAAATATAAAAGACGGAGCGGTCGCCCAGCAGTTCCGAGGAGCCGATGCGCAGTTCGACGGAGCCGCTATCCGTGAATTTCATCGCGTTGTCGAGCAGGTTCAAAACAATCTGCCGGACGCGGCCGAGATCGCCCATCACGCGCCGGCCGGCAACGCAAGAGTTATACCGGAACGCCAGGCCCTTGGCCTGCAACTTAGGCGCCATCAACTCGCCGGCTTCGCGCACGCAATCGACGATATCAAACGCAGTTCTCTTAATTTCCATTCGGCCGGCTTCGATTGTGGAAAGATCCAGAATGTCATTGATGACGGCCAGCAGACCCTGCGCGGATCGCCGGACGGTCTCCGCGAATTCTCTCTGCTCGGCCTCGAGCGGGCTGTCGAGCAAGAGATTGGTCATTCCCGTGATGCCGTTCATGGGTGTCCGCATTTCGTGGCTCATACGGGTGAGAAACTCACTTTTGGCGCGGTTGGCCGCCTCCGCCGCGATTTTAGCCCGCTCCAGTTCGGCCGAGCGTTCCGCCGCTTCCCGCTGGGCGCGCTTGCGCTCCGTAATGTCCCGCGCAACGCCCAGGATGGCGGGCTTTCCGTGATAATCGAATAACTGTGAGCTGATCTCGACGGAAAATTCGGAGCCGTCTTTTCGCTTGTGCACTCCCTCGAACATGTACCCGCCGGTTTGCATCGCGCCCGCCAGCCGCTCCCGCCGTAGCGCATCGGTTATGGTTTTGTCGAGCTGGTGCACATTCATGCGGAGTAGCTCCTCATGCGTGTAGCCTAGGCGACGGCACGTGATAACGTTGGCGGCTAATATGTGTCCTTCCAGATCCAGAATCAGGATGCTATCGTTGGCCTTCTCGAAGAGCGTACGGAATAATATTTCCGAATCGCGCAGGGCCACTTCGGTGCGATCGCGTTCCGCCTGCCGGCGGCGGGCTTGGACTCCGAAAGACAGGTTGGCCGCCAATTCCTCCAACAAGCGGATCTCTTCGGAATCAAAAGCATCGGGTTCAGAAGCGTAGATGCTCAGCGCACCGATTACCTGATTCTCGGAACGGATGGGCAGCGCCAGATTCGAGTGGTAACCATGTTGCGCGGCCCTTTGGCGCCACGGTTCAAAATCAGGATCGGTTCCGGACTGGCGGCACGCCGCGGTGCGCTCTTCTCGAATGCAGGTTCCAGTGGGTCCGCGGCCCTTTGGCTCATCGCGCCAGGTGATTCCATGCGAGTCCAGGTAAGCCTCAGCCCCGCAGCCGCGTGCGGCCGCAGTGCTCACCGATTTCTGTTCGTCCTGCTCCTTGATGCCGATCCAGGCCATGACGTAGCCGCCCGCATGGGTGATGACCTCACAAGTGTCGGAAAACAGGCGCGCTTCGTCCTCCGCTTGAATCACTGCGCGGCTGCAGGATGAGAGAACCCGGAGGGCGCGGGTGGTACGCTTCAATTCTGGCTCGCTGGTGAGCAAATCGATGTCCTGTTGAGACAGTGCCGACACAGATAAATCCTGGTGTCCTTATCGGCACAAAGCGAGGAAGTTATAGGGCGGCCGCCTATTGAACCAAAGCGTCGAACATCCCGGTCTGAACTGCTCCAGCGCGCTTCAATTGTACAATGATCCGGTACCGGCCCGGCTGGGGAAAGCCATACGGGAACGAAACTTCGGGCGGCGGAGCATCCATGTTCATGCCGCGCGACGGATCGGCCAGCGCGAGCGCCGGCATGGCTACGGTTCCCGAAGGATGGATGTGGGCGAACACCGAGCCATCGCTGCGGACAAAGGCAGCGTGTCCGGCCATGCCCATATAGAGTTCGAGATCCTGCGCCACCTGGCCGTTTGGATCCTCAATGTGAAAACGAAAGAGCACGAGCTTCTTGGCTACGAGCGGCCCCGGATCGCGATCCCAAATCATCCGCGAGCCACGGGCGAGCGTGGGCTGTGCTGATCCGGCCGCATCGTCGCCCGAGAGCGGCTGGCCATCGACATCCATATTCATGGAGAAATCCGCCGCTAACGTTTCCGGAAAGCCATCGGCATGGACGACGTCGGCATAGAGCTTATAATTGCCGCGCGGCAGGTCCGGCAACTGCTGGCGGAAGCGCCCGGTGGCAATCATTTCCGGATGCAGGTGCCAAACATGGTCCATTTCCGGCCAGTGGATCACATATAAATGCATCAAATGGTTGTGATCGGGTACAAAATCGT
>PMUN01000431.1 GCA_003166875.1 Bryobacterales bacterium
TGCGTGCGCTACGGGCGTGTCCGGTAGAATCAATAATTTGGACCGGCGTCTTCGCGGACCTGCGCGCCTAGAGCCATGCGTATGCCGATTTCCTGCGTCCTTTGTCCCACCGCCGATGACATTACACCCGTGATGCCAACCGACGCGAGCAGCAGCGCCACCATCGCCATGGCGGTCACGAGTAGCGAAGGAGCGCGGCGCCACACTAGCGTGGGCGACGCGTCGATCAGGTTCTCCATGGTCATCACGTTGTCCACGGGCGCATCCCGGTCGAGCTCATGAATCACCTGTCGCGCCGCTGCAATCAATCCGGTGGGATCGGTGGCAGAGCGCATCACCAGGCTCATGTCGAGTTGGATCTTGCGCGAACGGTACGTATACGTCAGGTAACGGAGGCAGGTCCAGCCCCTGGTTGCGGACATCCGAGACCACTCCGACGATCTCACGTGGATCGGTGGATTCACGCCACACGGTAATTTTTTTGCCAATTGGATTCTCATTGGCAAAGAAAGTGCGGCTGAGCGTTGCATTGATGATGGCGACCTTCGGACTACGCTGGTTATCGTTTTCTGTAAACGCCCGGCCGGTGACGATCGGGACGCCCATAGTCGCGAAATAACCGGGACCAATCGCGAGGCATTCCGTGGTGGGAGCTTTCCAGCGGGACAGGTCCTCGCCCGCGATGGTGAAGCTGGTGGGATAACTCGCTCCACTCAACGGCAGCAACGTCACCGTGCTGACTCCTGTGACTCCGGGAACAGACTCCAGCTTCCGCAGCAGTTCGCCGTGAAACGCAATGGCTTGCCCGGGTTCTTTGTGAGTAACTGGCGAAATCGAAAGTTGCATAGTCAGCAGATTCCGTGGATCGAACCCAGGCCGCACTTCCAGCATGTGCATCAAGCTGCGTAGCGCAAGTCCGGAACCCACCAGAAGGATCACTGCCAGCGCCACTTCCGCCGCCACCAACGCCGAGCGCAACCGGCCTCCGGCGCGTCCCATGCTTGAGCCGCGGTTCCCGGACTGCAGCACAGTTTGGGGATCGCGGCGCGATGCATACAGCGCCGGCGCCAGGCTGCACACAACCATGGCGAGCACACAAATCAGGATGGTGAAACCCAGCACGTTCGAATCAATCGGAATCGATTTCAGGTAAGGAAACCGATTCATGATCTCCAAAGGCATGGCGGCTGTGAGAGCTGCTAATCCTCCATACGCGGCCACCAGGCCGAGTCCGGCGGCGGCCATCGAAAGCAGCAGAGTCTCGGTGAGGAGCTGGCGAATTAATCTCCACCGGTTGGCTCCCAAGGCCGTGCGGATGGCCATTTCGCGCTGACGGGGCAAGGAACGGGCCAGCAGGAGGTTCGAGACATTCGCGCACGCGATTAGCATCACCAGGCCGACGGCACCCAGGAGCAACAAGAGCGCCGGCCGCGAGGATGCGGCTACCTGTTCATGGAAGCGAACCAGGCGTATGCCCCATCCGTTGTTGGCCTGCGGATGATCTTTCGCGATTCTCCGCGCCAGAACGTTCATTTCCGATTGCGCCTTTTCCAGCGTGTACTCGGGACCCAGGCGCCCCACCACTTTCAGCCAATGAGCATAACGATCGTCCTTATGGTTCGGCGGCAGCACAAATGGTACGTATAGCTGCTCAAAGCCGCTATAGGACCAAGGCGGTAAAACACCGACGATTGTGTATCGACCGGCATCCAAGGTAACGTTCTTGCCGATTATGTCCGGATCGCCGCCGAATCGCCGCTTCCAAAAACCGTTGGTGAGTACGACCACCGGCGCAGAGTTGGGAAGATCTTCACCATTGCGAAAGCCACGGCCCAAAATGGGCCGGACGCCCAGCAGATCGAAGAAATTCGCCGAGACATACTGAGACTTTACGCGCTCCGGTTCGCCCTGGCTGGTCATATTGATCTCGGTGTCGGCAATGGCCGCGAGCGCTTGGAACGCCCGTGCCTGGACACGCCAATCCTCGAAATTGCCGGGCGCGGCCGGGATAGCGTTCGCGTTATTCTGCACGCGGGTTTCGAAGACCAGCACTACGCGATTTGGATCGGCGAACGGCAACGGCCGCAGTAGCGCCGCGTTCACGACACTGAAAATGGCTGTGTTGGCGCCGATTCCCAGCATTAGCGTGGCCACTGCGGTGATGGTGAATCCGGGATTCTTGGCCAGCAGCCGGACACCGTGCCGGATATCCGCTACGAATTCCTCGATCAGATTCACGCGGCGCTCATCGCGGCACTCTTCCTTCATCTGGTCCACGGGGCCGAACAATCGCCGGGCGGCTAAGTGGGCCTCATCGGCGCGCATGCCCTTGGCGATGTTCTCTCGCGCCTGCATTTCCAGGTGAAATTGAAGTTCGGAATCAAGTTCGCTATCCACGGCGTTCCTGCGAAACAGCGACCGGATGCGAAGAATGAATTTTTGATGCCAGCGCACGGGTTCCTCTTCAAGAGTTGGTCTCAATCACTCGGGCGATTGCGGCCGCATACCGCTCCCAGCCCGTAACTTCGGCTTGCAATTGCTTGCGGCCGGCCGCGTTGAGCTCGTAATACTTCGCTTTCCGGTTCGCATCTGAGGCGCCCTATTTGGACCGGATCCAAGCCTGTTGCTCCAGCCGGTGCAGCGCCGGATAGAGCGATCCTTGATTCACCTGCCGCACGTCCTTCGAGATTTGCTGGATGCGCTGGGAGATCCCCCAGCCATGCATGGGTTCGAGCGCGAGCACCTTGAGGATGACCAGGTCGAGCGTCCCTTGCAGCAGGTCTGTTTTCGATTGGCTCATAGTTACTTGTAGAATCTCTACAAGTAGCGTAAAGCGTCTCTTGTCGAATGTCAGGAGGTAGCGGCGTAGGACAAGCCTCCGGCTTGTCCTGGCAAGTCGGAGACTTGCCCTACAGTGGCGAAACGGGAGTAATATAAATACCGGATGGAACATCCGCAGCCCTATTCCGACACTGATCCCCGCGCTATGGAAGTGTGGCTCGATCTGCTGCGCAAGATGCCGGCCAGTAAAAAACTCGATTCCGTATTCGCACTCAACCGCCTGGCCATCGAACTATCAGAGGCGGGTGTACGAATGGCTTATCCCGAGGCCGACGACCGTGAGATATTTCTCCGTGCAGCCTCCCGGCGTCTCGGCCCCGACTTTATGAAACTGGCATACGGATGGGACCCAAACGCCAATGAAGACTCAGGCGGACGGCTTTAAACGGATCCTCGAAGTTTTGGACCTGCTCGAAATCCGTTACCAGGTAGTGGGATCCCTGGCCAGTTCCATGCACGGAATCCCGCGGGCAACGATGGATGTCGACCTAGTTGTGAACCTCCGCCCGGATCAGATCGAAGAATTCGCGGCCACGCTAAAAGCCGACTTCTACGCCGATCCGGAGATGATCAAGGAAGCTCTGGGGCGTCAGCGCTCTTTCAATTTCATCCACTACGCCAGTGCCTTCAAGTTCGATATTTTCCCACTCTTAGAGGATGACTACAGCCAAACTCAGTTCGGTCGCCGCCAATTCGCAGAAACAACATCGCTAGGCGATCCGATCGAATGCGTAGTTGCGACCGCCGAGGACACAATTCTGAACAAACTCCGCTGGTATCGCACCGGCGGCGAGACCTCCGAGCGGCAATGGAACGATCTGCGCGGGATCCTGCAAGTCAGCGGAAGTCGCCTCGACCTGGCCTACCTGAACACCTGGGCGCCGCGACTGGGCGTAGCCGATCTCTTGGAGCGTCTCCTGCACGAAGGAACGCCCCCGCGACATTGATCTGCACTTATTCCACGCGCAGAAGAGCCATGACGTCGAGTCCGGCAATGCGGCGAGTAGCGGCCCAGATACTTATTGAAGCAATAAAAATGATAAGGAGAACCGAGAAGGCGAACGTAGCGAAATCGATGGAGTTCGCGCCCTCAATCAGGTTTTTGAGAAAGCGGCCGCTGAGCATCGCTCCGGCTATTCCAGGAATCGCCCCTGCAGCGACGGTAACCAGCCCCTGCCGCAGTAGGACACCGCGAAGCCGGACCGGCGTAGTGCCGAGAGCCATGCGTACGCCTAATTCCCGGGTTCTCTGGGCAACGGCATAGGAAACGACGCCGTAAATGCCGATCACAGCGAGCAGCAGCGCGAACGCCGCAAAGAATTCGACTGTTGTGCCGAAGAATTTAGGACGGGCGAGGGCGTCAGCCATGCGCTGGTTCATCGTTTTCACGCCGAACACGGGAACTTCCGTGTCTACCGAGCGAATCGCGTCGCGGACGGCGCCGAGGTGATCTTCAGCGCGGCCATTGACGCGCGCCACGAAGGTGGAGAAAAAACCGCCAGGCGAGTCGGCGGGGATGAACACTTGAGTGGAGTTCGCGCCCTCGACCATGTAGTCCATTCCTTTGACGATGCCGATAATTCTCCTGGGAGGGCTGTTCTCCTGAGTGAGTTGATGGCCCACCGCCTCTGCCGGGGCGCCAAATTCGTTTGCAAATCGTTCGTTAACCACGGCAACCTGAGCGCCGGAACGCACTTCCGCGTCCGTGAATTCGCGCCCGTACAAAATACTTCCGCCCAATGTCTGGAAATAGTCGGACAACACCGGGACCCGCATGGAATACCGTTTGGCCGGACGTCCGTCCAGTCCCCAAGGTCCCCCTACAAATCCAGTGGCGTAGAGCGGAAGGAACTCGGTGGCGCTGGCGCTGCGAACGCCGGGAAGCCGGCGGATGCGGGCGAGCGCATCCTCAAAATAGGCGAGCGGCCGCTTTCCATCTTGATGAGTCGTGCCTTCCAGTGACACACTCACCGTGACCAACGCCCTCACGTCAAAGCCTCGGTCGATTCGCGTCAGATTGATAAATGCACGCCTCACCGAAACCGAAGCAGTGAGAAGAACGATCGTCAGCATGACCTGCACAGCGACAAATGTTTCGCGAATCAGCCGCGAGTATCGCGTGCTGGAACTCCGGTTTCCAACCGACTGCATGCGGCCGGCGTAAAGCGAGGGCAAGACGCCGAAAAATAGAGCGGTTACGATGGATGCCAACATCGCGAAACCAAGCACGCGGCCATCCAGAATCGAATAAGACTGCGCTACCAGTGGCACCGGTAAAACCTTCGCCCCAATGGAGGTGGCCCAAAACGCGATCACCAACCCGACCATACCGGCAACCGTCGAAAGAAGCAGGCACTCGGTCAGTAATTGCTGTGTGAGCCTGGCTCGACTTGCCCCAAGCGCGGAGCGTATGGAGAACTCTGTGGCGCGATCGGCTGTGCGTGCCATCAAGAAATTCGCGACGTTTGTGCAGGCTATCAGCAGGATCAGAACCACCCCGGCCATTAGCATCAGCGATGCGTTCTTCACGGGTCCGGCAAGTTCGTCCTGGAGCGAAGTGATCGTCGGAGGAGGATTCATTTTGTCGATCTTTCGCTGGTTCGGCGAGAGACGATCCACTTCGGCGGCGAAAGCTTGGCGGGCTTGCGGCCACGTGATACCCGGTTCGAGACGGGCTACCGTTTCCCAGCCATTGTTACCGGGCGCGAACTCCGCCGCTTTCCAGAGAACCGCTCCTCCGGGAAAGTCAAACCCAGGCGGAGCCACGCCAATGATGGTGAGAGGGAAGCCATTGACTCGAATCGTGGAGCCTAGGGCTCCTCGATCACCCGCGAAAAGCTGTTGCCAGAGTCCATAACCGATAACCACCAGTGCATTGTGGCCGGCGGTGTCCTCCTCGGGGCTGAAGCCTCTTCCAAGCACGGGCCGTGTACCGAGGATCGGGAAGAAATTCCAGGAAACTTGGGCAACATGGGCTCGCAAAGTATCACGTACTCCCCCAAGATTGACGCCGGCCTGCTCATAGAGCGCAACATCGCTGAGATACGTGCTTTGCCGCCGCCAATCGTGAAATTGCTTGGCGCTGTCGTGAGGCGGAAGGAATGTTCGCAAGGACGGCAAGGACGCCAAACGGCCTGGGTCATGGAATGGCAGTGGGCGTATTAGCAGGGCGTTGACGACGCTAAAGACGCCGGTGCTTGCGCCAATTCCAATCGCAAGCGCGGCGATCGCGAGTCCTGTATGCCAGGGACGATTAGCCCAGAGCCGAAGCGCATGCTTGGCATCCTGGGACACCTCGCGCAAAAACTGCGGGCGAATCGTGACCATAAGCTGCCTGCTCCCGCCTTTCCTTAACATCGTACAATCAAGATCGATGCCCGAAGAACCGCTAGCTTGCAATATTTCAACCGATAAAACCACCGAGGACCGCGTCTTCGGTTTCAGTACCCGCGCGCTGCACGCGGGTCAGCGTCCTGATTCCGAAACCGGCGCCCGCGCCGTACCGATCTATCAGACCACGTCGTACGTGTTTGAAGACACCCAGCACGCCGCCAATCTTTTCAACCTCCAGCGATTCGGGAACATTTATACCCGCATCATGAACCCCACCACCGCGGTATTCGAGGAGCGCATGGCTTCGCTTGAGCGCGGCGTCGGCGCATTGGCGCTTTCGAGCGGCCAAGCTGCACAGTTTATCGCTATCACCAATCTGCTGGGCTCGGGCGATGAGATTGTCGCGTCGAAGGCATTGTACGGTGGCACCTATACGCAATTCGACGTGAGCTTCAGGAAGCTGGGAATCAACACTACTTTTGTCGACCCGGATGACCCCGAGAATTTCCGGCGCGCCATCACTCCCCGAACGCGTCTGATTTACGGAGAGACCATCGGAAATCCTTTGTTGAACGTGCTGGATATCGAAGCCGTAGCGGCGGTCGCGCATGCAGCCAATCTGCCGTTCATGATCGACAACACTTTCGCGTCGCCCTATCTTTGCCGGCCGATCGAGCATGGCGCGGACATCGTGGTGCATTCGGCCACCAAATTTATCGGGGGCCACGGGACCTCCATTGGCGGTGTCATCGTCGATAGCGGAAAATTCCCTTGGGACCGCGGGCCGTTTCCGCAAATGCTCGAGCCCAGCAAGGGCTATCACGGCATCCGCTTCTATGAAACGTTCGGCGACTTCGCGTACATCATGAAGGCGCGCGTGGAAGGACTGCGCGATTTCGGTCCGGCGCTGAGCCCTTTCAACTCATTCCTGTTTCTGCAAGGCCTGGAAACATTGAAGCTGCGCATGCAATGCCATTCCTCGAACGCCATGGAAGTAGCGCGGTTTTTGTCCGGACATTCGGATGTCGGCTGGGTCAACTACCCTGGCCTCCCATCCAGCCGCTATCACGCGCTCGCGCAAAAGTATCTGCCGAAGGGAGCGGGCGCCGTCATGAGCTTTGGTATCCGCGGCGGACTCGAGGCCGGAAGAAAATTCATCGAGAGCCTGAAGCTGGTCTCGCATCTGGCCAACGTGGGCGATGCCAAGAGCCTGGTGATTCATCCCGCGTCCACCACTCATCAACAGCTCAGTGACGAAGAAAAACAGACCTGCGGGATCAGCGACGACATGGTGCGGCTATCGGTGGGGATCGAGGATATCGACGACATTTTGTGGGATCTCAATCAGGCGCTCGGCAGCGCAGGCAAGATCGGTGCGAGCAAGAAATAATGGCGGACGGAGTAAGCGGCAACTCGCCGGTGAACCAGAGTCCGTTCGCGACCACCGTACAAGACCGTGTCCGGATTCTCGAAACATACAAACGGATCGCGATGGTTGGGCTTTCCTCGAATCCATTCCGCCCCAGCCATTTCGCCGCGATTTACATGATCGCCCACGGCTATGACGTGACCCCGGTGAATCCGCGCGAGAACGAAATACTGGGAAGGCGCGCGTACGCGTCTCTGCGGGACGTACCCGGTCCCATCGAGATTGTGGATATTTTCCGCGAGCCGGCCGCTGTTCCAGATATCGTCGAAGACGCCATCGCTCGAGGAGCGAAAGTGATCTGGATGCAGCTCGGCGTAATTAATGAAAAGGCCGCCGCCAGGGCACGGGAAGCGGGCCTCGAAGTGGTAATGGATCGCTGCGTTAAGATTGAACATGCGCGGTTTTTCGGAGGACTCAGCACCATCGGTCTGAATACCGGCGTCATCAGCGCACTCAAACGAAAGGACTCGCAATAAGATGTCATCAGCAACAGTAACTCACCAACCCATCGTCGCCCCACTCACGCATGACAAGGCGGCAGCCGAAGTTCAACCCATCTTCGACCGGCTCACGCAGGCCTTCGGACACATGCCCGCATTTTTCGCCACTATGGCGCGGTCGCCCGAAGCTCTGCTGCATTTCATGCCGCTCTACGGCGCCGTAATTAATAAAGGATCAGTGGAAGCCAAGTACAAAGAGCTGGCCTATTTGAAAACTGCGCTGATCAATGGATGCGAGTATTGCTTCAAAGCCCATTCCGCGTCGGGCAAGAAAAGCGGCGTGACGGAAGAGCAAATCACGCATCTGGCCTTCTATCAACGCAGCGCTGCATTCGACGAAAAGGAAAAAGCAACTTTGCTTTATGCTGAACGCGTGACGCGCGGCGCATCCGCGATCCGGGAGGGCGCCATCCACGAGTTGAAAAAGCACTATTCGGACGATCAGATCGTGGAATTGACGCTCACCATTTGCATTGCAAATTTCACCAACCGGTTCAACGACGCATTGATGATAACCCCAGACATCGGCTGACGTTGTGTGGGGCGGACCCCCAGGTCCGCGCGGGTCCCCCTGGACCCGCTGTCTTCATGGGCAGGCCGACGAGGGCGTCGGCGGCGGACCAGGGGGTCCGCCCCACAGCCTCGCGTTTGCGATCACGGCTTGCCCCAGTGAAATCCCCCCGTCGTTGGGCGGGACCTTCGAGTGCAGAAAAACTTCAAAACCGCTGGATCGAAGGCCCGCCACGGCGCGTTCCAGCAAGTAGAGATTCTGAAACGTGCCTCCACTCAGGCAAACGCGATCCAGCCCTTCCGCTGCCCTCAGGCGCCGGCAAACCTCCACAACAATCGCGGCCACGGTGTTGTGGAACAACGCGGCGATGTAACTCGCCGGCCGCCCTGCCAAGACATCGCGCACAATACTTTCGATGGCCGGCCGCATGTCAATCTGCCAGGCCTCGCCGTCCGATATCTCAAACGGATATTGCTCCTCCAAACCCTGCACCGCGATCGCCTCCAACTGGATCGCGGCCTGCGCTTCGAAATTTACTTCGTGCCGCAGCCCGGCGATAGACGCCACCGCGTCGAATAGCCGCCCGCATGCGGAAGTCTCCACTGTATTGATGCCGCGCTCAATCATCGCGCGCACGGTGGCCACTTTCTTAGCGGGCACATGCCGCCATACAGGCAAATCCAAGGACTCAGCGCGCTCCCCGAAAGTGTCCATCAAATAGCTCAGGCCCAGCCGCCACGGCTCGCGAACGGCCGCGTCCCCGCCGGCCAGGGAAATATAGCGGAAATGCGCGCGGCGCTCGAATCCCGCAAAATCGGCCACCAGAAACTCGCCGCCCCAGATTTTGCCGTCCGTGCCAAATCCTGTTCCATCGAACGCCACACCGATTACTTTTCCAGTGATGCCGTTCTCAGCCATGCAACTGGCTACGTGCGCGTGATGATGTTGGACACCGATCTTCTCCACGTCCTTCATCTCGAGCGCCAGCTTGGTGCTGAGGTACATCGGGTGCAGATCGTAGGCCACGGCCTTGGGTTCAATCCGGAACAAATCCTGCATACGCGTCAGCGTTTCCTGAAAGAATACGAGCGTCTCATAATTCTCCAGATCGCCGATGTGCTGGCTGAGAAATGCATGGTGCTCCTTGGTCAAGCAGAATGTATTCTTCAATTCGGCGCCACAGGCCAGGATTTCCGCCACGGGAAAGCTCAGCGCGATCGGGAAGGGAGCATAGCCGCGCGACCGGCGGAGCACCCGCTCCTTTTCTTCGAAAACGCGCACCACGGAATCATCCACGCGCGTGTGGATGTCGCGATTATGAAATAGAAACGCGTCAGCGATGCGATGCAAGCGCCGCGCGGCCTCGCGATTGCCGGTAACGATGGGCTCTTCGCTGATGTTGCCGCTGGTCATCACCAGCGCGGAAAAAGCGGGTGGCTGATCCACGGAGTCGCTGAACAGCAGGTAATGAAGAGGCGTGTAAGGCAGCATGATGCCCAGCGTATTGTTGCCAGGAGCGAGAGCTTCGGGGAAACCGGGCGCATCCGCCCGCCTCGGCAGAATCACGATGGGCCGCCGTGCACTTTCCAGCGCGACTCGCGCGGCCTCGGAAACAAAACACAGCCGCTCGGCCGAAGTGGCATCCGGAACCATAATCGCGAATGGTTTATCGCTGCGCTTCTTCCTCTCGCGTAGCGCGCCTACGGCCTGGCCGTTCGATGCATCGCAGGCTAAATGAAAACCTCCCAGCCCCTTGATCGCCACGATTCGCCCCTGCTGCAACATCTGCCTCACCGCGCGGATTTCCGAAAGCCCTCCATCAAACGTCAGCGGCGCCTCCAGGTGGTCGCGCAACATTAGAGTAAGTGCCGGCCCGCACGAGGGACAGGCGTTGGGCTGCGCATGAAAACGGCGGTCCGCCGGATCTTCGTACTCCGCGAGGCACTTTTCGCACATTGCGAAACAGGCCATTGTTGTCAAAGGCCGGTCGTAAGGAATTTTCCGCGTGATCGTATAGCGCGGGCCGCAGTTGGTGCAGTTAGTGAATGGATAACCATGCCGGCGATTCCCATCGCTGCGAAAATCCCGCAGGCAGTCATCGCAGGTGGAGACGTCCGGCGAAACCGGCGCCAACCTTCCTGGCTCATCCACGCTTCCGCGAATGACAAAACTGGAATAACCCGCCGGCGCCAGTGTCTGGATGACTACATCTTCGATTTGCGCCAATGGCGGCGTCTCGTCCCTCAGCCGTCGCACGAAGCATTCCAGCTCCCAGTCGGCGCCTTCCACTTCGACGGTCACACCCGCCGATGAATTTAATACATAGCCGTGGAGCGAAAGTTCTTGGGCGAGTTTGTAGACAAAAGGGCGGAAACCAACGCCTTGAACGATCCCACCTATGTAAATCTGTCTGCGGCTGATTCGGGACACTCCTCGTCCACCGTAGCAGGGTTAAGGGCATCTCAGTTTTCGCTTACGAGCGTAACCCCTAGCCCTTGCGGCAGCCAAAACGCTACACTAATTGAAGACTGACAGCGACTCCGGCCGACGCTAAACAGCTGACGGGCTGATATAGAGCTGGACACCTTGGTGTTTACCGGGCGCTCGATGGTGACACCCCCTCGAATCGCTTTGATGTGGAGGTATGCCCTAGCGGACCTCCGGGAGGAAAATGGCAATGGCAAAGGGAGATCCCCCGCTGCTCCAGAAACATCTGGATGTAGAATCAAAAGAGCAGAAAAGCTGCACACTCTTGACTTCTCCCGACCCACTCGCGAAAATTCTCGATCTCGCCGACGATGCCATCATCTCGGTGGATGATGAACAGCGGATCATCCTGTTCAACCAAGGCGCCGAGCGTATCTTCGGTTATTCCTCGCAGGAAATTACGGGGCAACTGCTGGATATTCTGCTGCCATCCCGTTTGGTTCAGGTGCATCGCCACCATCTGGAGAATTTTGCAAAGTCGGAGGTCACGGCGCGGCGCATGGGCGAACGTAGCGAGATTCTAGGCCGGCGCAAGAACGGTTCAGAGTTTCCCGCGGAGGCTTCCATTTCCAAGGTGGCCGTGCAGGATCGGCATATGTACACGGTCATTCTGCGCGACGTCACGGACCGCGTGGCGGCCGAAGATAAGATCAAGAATTCGCTGCGCGAAAAAGAGGCGCTGCTCAAAGAGATTCACCATCGGGTGAAGAACAATCTCCAGGTGGTTTCGAGCCTCCTTGGCCTGCAATCCCGCGTCGTGAACGACGAACAGACCCGCAAGATGTTCCAGGAAAGTCAGAACCGGATACACTCCATGGCCCTGCTGCACGAGAGCTTGTATCAATCGAATAATCTCTCGCGGATCGACTTCCCCGAGTACATCCGGCAACTGGCTTCGTATTTGTTCCAATCCTACGGCGTCGTCGCCGAACGCATTCATCTCCGGACCAATCTGGACGCGCTGTATCTCGGCATGGATGCCGCGGTTCCCTGCGGGCTCATCATTAACGAACTGGTCTCCAACTCGCTAAAATACGCATTTCCGGATGGCCGGGAGGGTGAGGTTCGCATCGAACTGCGGGAGCATTTGGAAGGTATGGCCCTGCTGGTGGTGGCGGATAACGGTGTCGGCCTGAGAAGTGATATAGATTGGGTAACAGCCAGGACATTGGGGTTGCGGTTAGTGCGCACGTTGGCCGAGCAATTAGGAGCGAAGATCGAAGTTGAATCCAAGGCCGGGACAGAGGTCCGGCTTACCTTTGCCGCCGCGGCATGAGCGCCTCGCGGAAATGACATGCCTGCAAGAATTTTGATTGTTGAAGACGAGCGCATCACGGCCGAGGACCTGCGCGATATCCTCACGGATCTCGGCTATACGGTAACGGGCTCGGTCTCGAGTGGAGCCGACGCCATCGCTCAGGCCGAGCAAAACGCCCCGGACTTGGCGCTGATGGACATCCGCATCAAGGGAGACATGGATGGAACAGAAACGGCTCGCATCCTGCGTGAGCGCTTTAATATTCCAGTTGTTTATCTAACAGCGCACGCCGATACTTCCACACTATCGCGCGCGAAACTGGCTCAGCCCTTGGGTTACATCACCAAGCCGTTTCAGGAAGCTGAGTTGCACGCCGGTATCGAGATTGCCCTGCACAAGCACCGCGAGGACTTGAAGCTTCGCGGACAGGAGGAACTGTTGGCTTCCACCTTGCGCGCCATTGCAGAAGGTGTCATCGCGGTGGATAAGCCCGAATTGGTGACGCTTTTCAATCCGGCCGCTGAAGCCTGGACCGGGTGGAACGCGCGTGAGGCTGTGGGTAAGCCGATACGCGAAGTCTTTCCGTTGGTGGATAGCGTGACGGGAGAAGAGCTGGACACCCCGTTGTGGCGGGTACTCACCGAGGGGACAGTGGAAGAAGTTGGCCACGGAGCTTTGCTGGTGGACCGCACCGGCGCCAAGCGGCCTATCACCGGCAGTATTGCGCCAACTCGCGACCACCGCGGCGAGGTCTCCGGAGCGGTCCTGGTTTTTGGCCGCGCCACCAACGAGACCGGAGGTGTGCGGCGGCGGCTGCCGGATTATTCCGGCGAAAGCGTCGTCGGTATGGGCGACTTCAAGATGGTGGCAGCCTCGCCCTCCATGAAACAGGTTTTGAAATTCGCCCGCCGCGTGGCCGAAAGCGAAGTCTCCACCATTCTGCTGGAGGGTGAAAGCGGCACCGGAAAAGACATCTTTGCCCAGTTCATCCATCACTTCGGTCGGCGCCGTGACGGGCCATTCGTGGCCATCAATTGCGCCGCTATCCCGGAAACGTTGCTCGAAAGCGAGTTGTTCGGCTATGAAAAAGGAGCCTTCACGGACGCCCGTGCTCCCAAAGCCGGAATCCTGGAGGTCGCTTCCGGCGGCACCATCTTCCTGGATGAAGTCGGCGAGATGCCGCTGGTGCTGCAGGCCAAAATGCTGCGCGTGCTGGAAGAACAGACTTTTCGGCGTCTGGGTGGAGTGAGAGATATTCAGGTGGATGTGCGCGTAGTGGCGGCTACCAACCGCAAGCTCACCGAAGCCATTGAGCAGGGGAAATTCCGGCTTGATCTTTATTACCGTCTCAACGTGATCCAAGTGCTGTTGCCGCCTCTCCGGGATCGCAAGGAAGATATCCTCCCGTTAGCTGATACATTCATCAAGCACTACAACACCAAGTTCAAACGCACCGTCGAGGGCCTTTCGCACGGGGCCGCCGCGGTGCTGCTGGGTTATGATTGGCCCGGAAACGTGCGCGAGTTACGTAACGTAATCGAACGCGCCATGGTGCTGGAAGAATCTGATTGGGTTCAAACTTCCAGCTTGCAGGTGTTACCACCGCACGCCGATGTTCCGGTGGCCGGAACGTTGGCGCCTCTTGCGGCCGAAGACAAGTTTGACGTCAGCTTGGAAGAAGCCGAGAAGAGTCTACTGGTGAAGGCGCTCGAAAAGGCCGAGGGCAATCAAACCCGCGCCGCCGTGCTGCTCGGCATCACGCGCGACACGTTGCGGTACAAGATAAAAAAATTCAACTTGCGCTGATCGAAGCCGCGAGGGAGTCCCCGATGGGTATCCTAGCCTCGTGGCGCACGCACTCCTCGGTGCCGCGTTCACACTCGTGTGAACGCTAGGGTTCGGTCACCAAGGGTGTTCGCAAGAGTGCGAACACGGCACGCATGAGTGCGTGCGGTACAAGCGGGTCCCGTAGAATCAATATTTCTGGACAGTCTTCAACGGAGTGCTACCACAACAAAACAATGTCCGCATGCCTGGCGCTGGCTTCAACGCTTGCTGACATCAAAAGTTCTGTTGTAACCTGAACGTAGCGGTGGAGTTCGCTTAACGCCGTCCGACACGGCCAATGACTCCTACAGTGGTTCTCGCTGTGGGAGCTTTCGTTCCGGTTCCTGGAGCAAACCACGAAAACAGATTGAAGAGGAGATCCTCGCATGGAGCAGGTGTGGTTTGTAGCAGCCCTTTGGCTATTGCTCGCGCTGATCGCGGTCTTAGTTGCGAACTGGCTTCGAGTTTCCACCGCACTGTCTGAAATCGTCGTCGGAACTGTGGCGCAGCTCGCGATTGGAGCTTTGGCGGGCGGGGAAGCGCTGGGCGCCAAGGCTCCCTGGATCACTTTTCTAGCCGGAACCGGCGCCATCGTGCTCACCTTCCTGGCTGGCGCCGAACTCGATCCCGATGTCTTCCGCGCGAAATGGAAGGAATCCTCCGCGGTCGGCTTGGTCGGATTCTTCGGCCCTTTTTTCGGGGCAGCCCTGGTGGCTCACTACATTCTCCACTGGGCCTGGCGGCCGAGTTGGCTGGCCGGAGTCGCTCTATCCACCACCTCCGTTGCTGTTGTCTACGCCGTAATGCTGGAGCTCGGATTCAATCGCACTACTTACGGCAAAGCCATCCTGGCGGCATGCTTCATCAACGATCTCGGAACGGTTCTCGCGCTGGGTTTGATCTTCTCGCCATTCACCAGAAAGACGCTGATCTTCGTCGTCGTCAGCATCGTGCTGTTTCTCATCCTTCCGTCCATCACCAGCCGATTCTTCGAGCGCTATGGGGGACGTGTCTCCGAGCTCGAGACCAAGTACCTGCTGTTTCTGTTGTTCGGATTGGGTAGCTTGGCCGTGTGGTCAGGCAGCGAGGCAGTTCTCCCCGCTTACATCATCGGGATGGTGCTGGCGGGCACGGTCGGGAAAGATCATCTCCTGGTTCGCCGCCTGCGGACCTTGACCTTCGGATTGCTGACGCCGTTCTATTTCATTCGCGCCGGCAGTTTCGTCTCGATCCCGGTGTTGATAGCAGCGCCGCTCGTCTTCGTTACGCTGTTCTTTACCAAGATGATCACGAAACTGGCGGGCGTGCTGCCCACGGTTCGCGCCTTCGGCTACAGCGGCCACGATGGCATCTATTACTCGTTGATGATGTCCACGGGCCTTACGTTTGGAACCATCTCCGCTCTGTTCGGTTTGAACCACGGCATCATCGACCAGGGCCAATACTCCCAGCTGGTGGCCACCGTGATCGCGAGCGCGGTGATTCCAACCGCGATTGCGAATGCGCGCTTCATGCCTCGGCACCTGCTGCCCGAGAAGGAGCGAGAATTGCGGGAATCGGCGTACGGAGAACCTGTGGGTGAAATTGAATCATGATAGAAACGGAGCGATTTTTGATTGGACAGATACCTGGTTGTGTTGGCCGGAGCGGGATTCGGAGGCTTGGCTCGATACGTGGCCGGTTCGTGGATCATGCTGAAGTACGGCGGGCGATTTCCGCTCGGAACATTGATCATCAATGTCAGCGGATCGTTCCTGATTGGTGTGTTGATGACCCTGCTAACAGAACGCCTCAACCCACATCCGAACTGGCGCCTGTTTCTGGTGGTGGGGGTTCTGGGAGGATACACTACGTTCTCCAGTTTCGAGTACGAGATATATCAGACCGTGCGCGACGGCGCGCGCTGGATGGGTATGCTGTACCTGACAGGCAGCGTGGTGCTGGGCTATTTGGGCGTGTGGATGGGCGCGCTTTTGACAGCCCGCCGATAAAGGAGGCCCAATGCTGAACAAAGGTCCCGCCAAGAAAGTCACAATCTTCATCAACGAAGACACCCAGCATCACATGCAGGCGTTGCACGATTCCATCATGACGTTTCTCATGCACAAAGGAGTCAGCGGCGCCACGGCCACCCGCGCGTTTTCCGGGTTCGGTTCGCACCAGATGCTGCACACGCCCAAAGTGGAAGTGCTGACCCAACATCTGCCCATTCGGATCGAATTCGTTGACACCCCAGAGAAGGTAGAAGAGGTTCTTCCCACTCTCTATGAAATGGTTTCCGACGGCCTCATCGAAGTGCAGGATACCAACGTTGTCAAACACGCCCACAAGCTGCCGAAACCGGAGCCAAAGCTCCCGCACGAACGCAAGGAAGGCCCAGCCAAACTGCTGCGTGTGTTCCTGGGCGAAGCGGACAAATGGCACGACGAGCCACTCTACGACGCGATCGTCAAGAAGCTTCGCATGCTGGATATCGCCGGCGCCACCGTGTATCGCGGGATTCTCGGCTATGGAGCCAAGGGCCACCAACATAAGAAAAGCTTTTTCCACGTGTCGCGCGACATGCCGATCATGCTGTCGGTGATCGACACAGCGGACAAGATTACCACCGCCGCAGCGGCTATCGAAAACATGCTGGAGGACGGTCTGATCGTGATTTCGGATGCCGAAATTGTGCGTTTGGTCCGTAGTTCAAAGATAACGGAGGGGCCCGATGCCGCCAGCTCAAGCCGCTAAGATCCTGCGCATTCACATTTCAGAAGCTGATCGCCTTAAGGGCAAGCCGCTGTACGAAGCCATCGTCGCCAAGTGCCGCGAGCTGAAAATCGCGGGCGCATCGGTGTTTCTTGGCCTCGAAGGCTATGGCGAAACCGCCGAAATGCACAAGGCGCATCTGGTCCGCAGCGACCGGCCGGTGTTGATCACCATCGTCGACACGCCAGAAAACATCGAACGCCTAATTCCCGTTGTGGCGGAGATGATGGACACCGGGCTGATGGCATCGTCCGACGCTCAGATGATCCGCGTGGAGAAAAAACTTGCGGCGCAGCAAGGCACCACTTGAGTTGATATCCGGCGGGATCTCATTCGTTCCCATGGCCGGACGGCGGGATGAACTGAAAGCCTTGTCGTCTGCCCTGAAGTTGCGCCAATCCCGGCTGATCGTAGGACCTCCTGGTATCGGCAAGACCAGACTTCTCGAAGAGTGCATCCCAGCTTCCGGGCAATGCGTTGTACACGCCGAGCGTCCGCCGGCTTTACACCACCTGCTGGTGCGCCTGGCTGAACAGCTCGGATGCCGATCTGCCCGCTTTTCTTGTCCCGAAAAGGCCACCAGCATTCACCTCAAGCCGCTCGTCCTGAATGCTCTCCGCGCCAACCCCCGCTGTGTGATTGTCGAGAATCTTGAGAGCCGCGACCCGCGCATGTATCGCTTCCTGCAGGATCTGTATTACATCCCAGGCGCCGCCTTGGTTGTCACGGCCCGCTCAATTGACCGCATCGGTTACGTGCGCAAATTACTTTGGGATCCGCGCGAGACAATTGTGATGAAACCGCTGTCGCGCCCGGAATCGCTCGGTTTGTTTGAGGAGGTAGGACACATTTTTCGCCTGGAGTCCTTTGATCTGGACGATTTCCGCCATAAGGTGATTGGCGCCGCTCGCGGTAATCCGGGCCAGATCATCGCGATGTGCCGAATGGCCGCGCATCCTGAATACCGGAACGGCCGCTACATTAAGTTCCTGCCGCTACGGATGGATATGTTGTCCGCCTTCGTTTCATGAGCGAAGCGGCAACATTGCCAGTCACCAAAGCGGAAGCGCTCGATGCGCTACGCATCATCGGCGAACTGTGCCGGCGCTATCAAATCACTTCGCTGGACGGTTTTCGCCAAGGGTGCGCGGCATTTGCCGAAGAAGAGTCGCTTAACGTCGCGATTCTCGGCCGCTTCAAGGCCGGCAAGAGCAGCTTTCTCAATCATCTGTTCGGGAAACCGTTGCTGCCGGTCGGAGTGGTTCCAGTCACTACCGTTGTCACCGTGATTGAATACGGCCCTCGCGACTTGGCGGAGGCTGTGTTCAAGAACGGCCGCACGGAACAGATACCGTGGGAACGCATCGGCGACTTTATCTCGGAGACGGAGAATCCTGAAAACTTCAAGCAGGTGGAGCGCGTGCGGATAGAACTTCCGGAATTGGAGCGGTACCGCGGAATTCGGTTCGTGGACACACCGGGCCTGGAAAGCGTTCTGCGGCACAATACCGAAGCGTCGCTCGATTGGTTGCCCAAGGTTGGATTGGCCCTGGTCGCTGTCGGCGTGGACCCCCCGCTTTCTCAACACGACATCGAATTGATACGAAACCTGAGCCGCTACACGCCGAACGTTGCGGTTTTGCTCACTAAGGTTGACGTGCTCAACGAACTGGAGCGATCTCAAGTGCAGGACTTCGTCGAGGAGCAACTCGCACGTTATTGGGACAAGCCGGTTCCTCTGTTTCCCTATTCCATAAGGCCCGGCTTCGAACACTTTCGCGCTGGTCTCGACGCAAGGCTCCTGTCGCAAACACGCGCGAACGCTGGTGAGCATCATGCCGGAATCCTGCGCCACAAAATTGATTCGCTGCTCGCCGAATGTGCCGAATACCTGACGCTAGCTCTGAAAGCTGCTGAAGTTGACGATTCTGAACGCAGGCTGCTTCGCCAAAGGATCGTGGGAGAGAAAGAATATCTCGATGACACCCGGCAGGCGCTGCGGCTTGCCGCGCGACATGCAGCCGCAACGGCCCGCACAACATTTGAGGCCCTGTTGCATCGCGACGAGTTGCCAGTGCGCGATCGGCTCATCGCTCAATTCAATCGCGAGTTTCCTGGGTGGACGTCGAGCCTCGCGGCAGCCGTTCAGCATTTCGAGGACTGGCTGAGATCCAGGGCCGGAGCAGAAATGGAGAGCCTTTCCATCCACCATCGGGAAGAATTTGTCCAGCCCGTTCGTAGGGTGAGCCGCCAGCTTTCCGAATCGCTTCAGGATTTCCGGAACAGGCTGTCGGAACGAAGCGTGCAGGCGCTCGGCGTAACGCTGCGCACCAGTGAAATGGAGTTCCGCGTTGAAGATCCCAAGTCCCCGAACGTCCGCGTTGGCAAGATCTTTGATCGCAATTGGGAATTGCTGTCCTTTCTTCTTCCGATGACCCTGATCAAGGGCCTGGTGAGGAGGCACTTCGAACGCAAAGTAAGCGACGTCGTCTTCATAAACTTATCTCGCTTGGCCTCGCAATGGGAAGAGATCGTGAATGCCTCTCTGTCCGCTCTTGAGAAAGAAGCGATCCAGCGCCTGGATAGCTTAATTGCGACCATTGAAAAACTAACCGCCGCGGAAGGCCACGCAGTGGCCGCAATTCGCGCGGACCTGGCCACTCTCGCCGGGTTGAAAAAGGTGGGGCAGGCGCCTCCGCCCAATGCCACTTAGTTTTCCGAAGCTAGGGATTCAGGTGCAGTTGTGGGGCAGACCCCCTGGTCTGCGCAGGTCCCCCTGGACCCGCTCTTCGATAACGAAATCAGCATCATCGAAACCCGGCAAGCCGACGTGGGCGTCGGCTGCGGTCCAGGGGGACCGCCCCACTAAGCATGCAAACTGAGCAGTTTTTGGGGAAACGACCTCTAAACTAGCGCCGTCTCAAACCACCCCGCCGACTCATAGTGCTCCTCGGCAAGTGGGATCACCCAGTGCTGCTCCGAGCAGTGAAAGTCCACCCGCAGTGTCCACTTGTTTCCTTCGCGCGCGCGTTGCATTCGCGCTATATTTCTGACGGCCGCATAGCGCGCTATCGAGCCGTAATACGCATGCCCGCTCCCATCCAGATCCGTTATCCAAAGCAGCCGCCTGGAGGTGAGTGCGATCAGATCCGCAGGCCACCGCCGCCGGCGCCTGAGCAGCGTCCTTTCGATTTCCCGTACCGGACGGAAGAGGACGGCTCGTGCCACTTCGTCAGAAATCAGTTCCTCTTCTAGCGCGTGACGGAACTTGAAATCCAGAGGATCGCCGAGATCGATTCCCACGCTGCGGTCTGAGCCGCCACTGGTACCCAGGAAGTTCGCTCGAATCCTTCCCAGGAATGCCTCCACTGGTCCAGCGTCGCGCCTGTTGTAGAATAGCGTACGATCGAAATCCCGGCCAGTGAATCGCAGCCAACCTCGCAGCAGAACGTGTCCGGACTCGATGAAACAGAGGCGTTCGAGCGCCAATAACTGAACTTGCTCGTTTGCCGACGGATGCGGAACGATCGTCAGTCCGTTCCCGGTCAATGCCAGGAGCCTCGGAGGGTAGGACGAACGCCCGAACAAATGGGGGTCGCCCCGCGGGAGAAACACAGCGGTATCAAAGCAGGCCAGCGTGCTCGACGCACAAAAGTCCGGCGGCAAGTCATCGCTCGAGTGTATTTCGTACGCGATGACATAATCGCGGGAGTCTGCGTCGGCTGCGTATGCCATCTTCCTACACGATATTCAGTTCAAGCGCCGCCAAGTCTCTGCGAATCACGGTCTCGTCTTCGACAGTTCCTGGCTGGTAATTGGCCAGCCGGTCCATTTGCGCGCGATAGGCGTCTGCGTAAGAATCGAATCGCGCCTCGAGTTCTGCGAATGTCCGGCGAATCCAGGCCTCCAGAAGTTTCCCGTGGTTCGAGAACGCAGCACCCACATCCGGGCCGGCCTGCTCCCACAATTTTTGCTGTAAACGGCGTTGTGCCCAGCCGCGGCTCATTCTTAGCACTAGATTGTTGATGCGGACATCGATGCTCAGGCTACCCAGGTCCAGTCGCGGCATGTCCGTCAGTACCGTCGTTAACTCGTTCTTGTCCGGGCCGTCCATTCCAAGGGCTGCGGCGGTTCCGATGAGAGTGTCAGTCAAGCCCTGCGCAAGATCTCTCGCCATGGATGCGGCCGGCGCAGCCTGCTCCGCTGCCGCCTGTTCCAGAATCGCGGGAACAATCGCCTCTGGATTCCCCGCGGAATCGATTACCACTTCGGCGGCGCGCCCCATGGCGGCCGGCCCGAACTCCCGCATCTCATCCGAGATCTTGAAACTTTCCGAGCGAACCTCGGCGAAGCGGCCGGCGGCTATCCGCAAGGCCGTCCCGACGGCTTCAAGCTCTGAATGTGAGCCTTCCGCCTTACCTTCCGAATGCTTCAATTTCGAAAGCAGCGCCGCTTCCACTCTATTTCGCAGCACGCCAATTTTCCGGCTGAGCGACTCGCGCGCCAGCTCGGCGTGACGATCGTAGAGAGGCGCAATCTCTTCTTCAAACCATTGTTCCAGCGGCTGCGCGTGTTGGGCTTTCACGCTCACCGCGTGAACCGGCAGTGTGAGGCCCAGTTGCGACCTGATGTTGTCGATCATGTACTGCTTCACTTGTTCCAGGTCATCGGCCGCAAGCAGGTCGGACTTGCTCAACAGCACCAAGGCTGGGATTCCCGCCTCATACAGTGTCCGAATGGTGGAAAGATCGTCCGCGGAGAGTGTGGCGCCCGCGTCCACAAGCACGACACCGAGATCGCAGCGCGGCAAATACGCCAGCGTTTCCGCGGAGCCGGCGGTTGCGAGAGACCCCAATCCCGGAGTGTCCACATAGACAACGCCGTCCCGCAGCCGCGGCGACGGCAGCTCTACCACGATTCTGGCCACGTGTTTCGAATTTGCAGGATTGAACTGCTCAGTCACCAGTTCCGGCAGCCGCTCAATCTCGAACTGCTGCGGGCTTCCACTCGCGAACCAGGCCACACCGCGCGGCGACGGACCATACGCAATGCGCGTGGGCACCGACGTGACTGGATTCACGCCCACCGGCAACACGTCCTGCTCCAGGATGCGGTTGAGCAGTGAGGATTTTCCCGAACTGACTCTTCCAAACACAGCGATCTCGAAATTGGTGGACTCTAACCGGCTGACGATATTGGTGAGCGTGGATCGCAACTCTACTAAGCCGTGGGCATTGATGATGCGGTCCAGCGTACTGACAACGCCGACATCCGCTCCGGCCTTCTGAAGTTTCTCGAGGCGCAACTGGAGATCCTGACCGAGCCCCTGGCTGAGATACGCATCCAACTTCTCCACCAGGCCTTTCATCTCGCCAACCAAACCATTGATCTCGGGGATAACCGAGCCGGCCATTTCTCCATACCCGCTCATCACCTTGGCGCGGCACTCGTCAAAGGCGATGCCGGCGAATCCCAGCGTGACGCGGATGGAATGGATCGAACCAAACCGCGGTTCCGGCGGATAAATGCCCTGGCTTTCCAGCACACGAATCATCTGCGAGCGGATGCGCTCGATATAGTCCCGAACGATCTTGGCTTGTGCGGGCGCGACGTCCGGTTTGTATTTTGGAAAAGCCGTCTTCGACGCCGACGCCTCCAAAATGGATTCGATATCGCCCAGCAGCTTATCTGCGTATTGAAAGCTGCTGAGAATATGTAATTTCTGGGAAGAGTTCAAAGAGTCCGCGGATTCCTGGTCGTGCTCCATCACATTGCCTCCGCCGGGAAGCCCAAGCTAGGAGTCATCTTCCCCGGTGGGGGCGGTTAATGGCGAACTCCAACGCCTGTCCAATTATGTATTCGCCCGCGCGAGCGAGTCAACGTAGGCTTGATCCGGAGGTTGTTGCAGGCTACACGGCTTCACCGGAACGGCAGATACGCGATCTGACCCCGCCATTCTTCCACTTGTGATGCCGTCCACACCAAAAGAAGTGATTCGATGATTCCACCGATGGCGCTCTGCCGCTGGGGAAGGATAAACACACCCGGGGCCGGCTTTCCGTCATCCACTCGCTCGCGAAAGTGTCGGGTCATCGTTCGCCGGTCGTGGGTGATTAGAATTCGATCCTGTTGAGCCGCGAGTTCAAGAAGCGCTGAATCCAAGGTTCCTCGCAATCCTGCGGTTTTCACATCGAGGATGTCAATAGCCGGTTCGCGAGAGCGGAGACCTTGAATGATATCGGCGTCCACGTCTTCATCCGCCAGGAAGCGGACAGTCACGCGCGCTTCGTACTCATCTGCCGGCGAGCCGCCTCAAGACGGGCAAAGAGATCCGGATTGGACTGGCTCAGCGGCGGCACGGATCGTTCGAGTTCGCGCTCGCCTTCAGCGATGTAGTCTTTGATCATCTCTTCGTTCTCGAGGTAGTAGGCGATCACGCCGTACACCTGTGAAAGCTTCAGCGTAGGAAACGATTCGACGATCCTTTCAGGAGATGCGCCCTCCTGAAAGCGAATGACAACTGAATCGAGCGATACGCGAGTCCCCTCGACGTAGAGACCGCCATTACGCTCTTCAAGGTAGGGAGAGGCCGGATACGCCATACGACTCCTGGCTTCAGTTTATCACTCTATGTCTGACGTATCCCACCTGAGAGACGTCTATAACACGCCCCGCGCCTCCATTCCAATTGGCCTCTGCCCCAGCCCGTCAATCCTTGCGGATGACACCAGTGACCCCTACGACGAACAGTGTGGCTAGTATCCATCCAGCACAAATTTGCAGCCACCGCAGTAGGCCGTCTCGCCATTGGGGGCGGCGCGCACAAGTCTCATTTCAGCTTCGCTAAGCGGATCAAACCGCGTGCGGGCCAGCTGTTCGAGATCAGGCTGGTGCACCATGCGTCCGTCCTCCGCTCGGTATTAGACCACAAACACGCTAGGGCGTGGACGCGAACTAGCACGCGCGAGCGCGGAGAATCGGAGTACCCGCCCGCCAGCATATTCCAATCCTGAGATGAGCCTGGGGTCGGCATTTGATTCCAATACAAGATGAGCCTGGAGGAGAAGGTGGCGTGTGCTCGGGAATGCTCTTTTCTTGAGAGGTCCGGCACACGAGCCGGGGATGGGGTCCAGGGGAAGGGGGCGGCGATTTTGAGTCCCCTTCCCTTGGCTCAGTATTCAGCAACCTGCGACAGCCGCAGACCGCTGATTGGTTGCGGATCACTGAATAGGCAGCAAAGCCGAATTGCTTGAGGAGCCGCCCACGGTGATCACCACCGGCTTATTGCCGCTGGCGAGCCCCGGCGGGACCACGGCATTAACCTGATAGAGGCCGACGAACCCAGGAGCCAGGCCGCTGAAGCTGACCTTCGCGTTAACGCCGCCGATCGTCACATTCGGCACAGCCACGGTGGATTGTCCATTAGCGGCCGCGCCGTCAGCCGGTGGCGAGGAAACCGTGCCCAGGCCGGTGCAATAGATCAACACCGTCTCCTCCGCCATCGCAGGATGTTCCGAATCCGCCAACTGAAAATTGGCATGCAGAATCACTCCGAAATTTCCGGCGGCGGTGTTGTAGTTGATAATGCCGGGCTGCGCCGCAAGAACCGGCACAGAGATGGTAGCGCTGGTGGTTCCGTTGTTTATCACGGCAATGTTTGCCTTCGGTCCACTGGCCACCTCCCAGGGAACCTGAAAATTGATCTGCTCCTGTCCGTTGACGTCATCGACGGCGAAGAGCGGAGCAGCCTTATCGTTGACCATCACCGAGACGTTCAAGAACGTGGTCACGAGCGGCAATCCTGAAGTCAGGTTGATACCCGCTCTGGAGGTGAGATTGGACCCGAATAGGGTGGCGATCTCGCCCGGCACAATTCCGCCTTTGGCGAAACTTGCACCGTTCACTACTCCGCTTGCGGTGAAGCTGGGTGGATTGCCGCCCAGAGAGCAACTGGTAATGGAGGTGACCGGGTAACTGGTTATGTTCCCGCCGCTGCCCACCGTGATTTGCGCGTTAACGTTCCACGCCGAGATCGGCGGAAAAAGCTGAGATTGAGGCAGCACACCGCTCGGAATCAAATTACCCGGGCCGCCCAACGTGACGAACCATCCATTCCCATCCCCTGGTGTGTCATCGGCAGGTACGGTCATCGTAAAAACGGTGAGGTTCGTACCGCTCGAATAACTGAACACAGCGCTCCCAAGCAAGCAGCCTACGCAATCGGGCGTATTCGAGGTGCTGGTGGACGTTTTCGTGCTGCCACCGATCATGAGGCTGTTGTTGCCCTCATAAGTATCCCTCGACGTGTAACCGCTGGAGGTGGGTTGATTATCCTGCTTGCTGGCGAATGACGTGATGTCGATCTCGAGCGTTGCGCCGGGACCGGAGAACTGGTAACAAGAAGGGTTCCCGGTGGTGGACCCCGTGGCGGGCGCATACGTAACCTTGATTTGCCAGGACCCCGTGTTGTCGCTGTAGTCGTTATCGTCGACGCCCAGTAGCAACTGGTTGGCACCGGACGGAATGGTGAAGGTCTTCGGGCCGTCGCCGATGGGAAACGGATTGCCCACAATCACTCCGTTGTTTGCGAATGCCCCGATCAGCTCCGAAGCGTAAACCGGGTAGGAACTGGAGCTGATGAAGTAGCTCGGATAGCTCCCGTTTGCAATTACCATATTGTTGGTTGCGTCTCCCGAGTACCCATTTGCATCCGTGGCAGTGAACCCGCCCTCGGGGTACACGTTCACCAGACCGCTGACATACGTGACGGTTACTGTTCCACCCGGGGTAAAGGGAATACCACTTGATGCGTCGACCGCGGTTGGCGCGACATTGGTGCCATCGCCGTAATTGAAACTTGGGTTGAGGCTCTGAAGCCATGGCCCCTGGGTCGAGTTGACAGTGACTGTCGTCGATTGAGCCGCTGCGAATCGAGCGAGCAAGGCGAGTACAAACAACGTGACTACAACTGCGCGCAGCGGTGGCAGTGGTAGAGCAAGCTCCTTCCGTTGGGTTTGAATCGCGGACGCAATACTTCTGTGATAAGTCATGTTTGTCTCCAATCCTCCATCAAGCCTTCGAATCTATAACTTTGAACCTTGACGACATGGGTTGGCTTGCCATCGGTCTGGGCGTCCTCCGCCACGTACATTAGCGCCTGTGGCGCCGGTTGCAGGTCCGCCGTCGCCGGAAAACTCACGATGCCGAGGCTGGTACTGTTGCCGGCCACGGTCGTGATCGTTCTGGAGTTGTCCACTTTGCGTACGCGGCTATCGCCGGCATTCGCAATGTGAAGATTTCCTGCTTGGAACACCGGCCCAAAAGCCAGCCTGGCTTTGGGGGCGGGGCCAGCGTCGCCGGAGTTCCCGAAGTTTCCGTTACCAGCGACCGTTGTAATGGTGCCGGGAGTCTGGCGGAACGCGGATGCAGCCATCAGCGTAATTGCTGCCTGGCAGTACAGAGAAACGTTAAACGCATTGTGAACCTCATAAAATCGGCCTAGACCGGAACGGCTCGAACCACGAACCGCATTAGCCTTCCTTCTCTATATGCGGTCAGCCGATCAAAATGTGCGAAGTTTCTTCAAGCTCACCGAGTCTATTGAAGTGCTGACAAGCTTCAACACGATCCGTTTTCTCTGGACAGATTGTGCCCGTGTTCATCAGGGAAAGTGGGACAGAAGAAAGTCACCGTTGAGCACGTCCATGTCCACAGAGGAGGACAGACGATTTTCGGAGCGGTGAGCACACCGAAGGGTGGTGAAGGGGATGAGGGAAGGCCAGTCTGCTGGATCTTCCAAAAAACTTCTGCCTGAAGTTGCACCAGCGGTGCTGGCCATTGCACTTGTTCGGGTCTCGCTAGCCTTCTAAAACCACATGGTTTTGGAATGGCCGAAAGGCCGAGGCCAAGCGCAGTGACTCGCTCATGCTATCGGGCAAATCCGTTTAGGCTTTTTGGAATGCGTCGCTCGTAGCCAGGTGTGATTTTTGCCAGAGTTCCTGGGCAAGGTGAACCCAGAACTTGCCGCAAGCAGATGTCATCGAAAGCGTGGAGCTTCCGAGCGGTTGGAAGCAATCGGACATAGGTTCCGCTAATGAAAAGCATTCTATCGGGAGTGCTCACGTGTACAGATATGCGGGTACGCGGAAACAAGTCGGCGTGAGCGCTGCCGATAGAATTCATTGAACTGAGCCGGACGAGCCTACTGGGTATTGAATGGCGTTTTGCCGATGGTCCCGACGGCCAGAATGCCTGAAGCAGCAGACGTGGAGTGGCGCGAGGGGATGCGGGCGACGGTAAAGGTTGTCGAAAGAGCGGCCGAAAAAGCTTGGAGGCGCATAGTTATAAGATGACGCGATGTCCGCACCGATCGCACTTCTGGAGATGCCCACCCAGGACCGCGGTCCGGCAGTCCCGGATGGCTCCGAAGGCCCGCAACTGCAGGTGAGACAGCACGGATCTCCA